>NZ_JBVVPT010000007.1:0-308369 GCF_055811715.1 Bradyrhizobium sp. WSM4872
CCAAGGCACGCGATGCGCGCACCGCCTACGCCAATGCAACTTGACAACAGAGATAGTCGCTCACCCGTCTCGCCGCTGCGCGGCGAGCCACCCTCTCCCACAAGGGGAGAGGGGAACGCACCGCCTGCGCGGCAAATCTACTCATGCCGATCTGCCTGCTTGCGTGCCTTCGTCAGCTTCGCTTCATCCGGGCTGCGCGCATCTTACCGCGTTTCGTGAGCGATGCGAGAGAGAAGGCGCTCGCTCACAGCCGCGTTGCCCGTAGCCGCAGCGCGTTTCCAACGACGCTGACCGAGGACAGCGCCATCGCGGCAGCGGCGATGATCGGCGAGAGCAGCACGCCGAAGGTCGGATAGAGGATGCCGGCCGCGATCGGAATGCCTGCGGCGTTGTAGATGAAGGCGAAGAACAGATTTTGCCGGATGTTGCTCATCGTCGCCTGCGACAGTTTTCGCGCCCGCACGATGCCGGTGAGATCGCCCTTCAGCAGCGTGACGCCGGCGCTCTCCATCGCCACGTCCGTGCCGGTGCCCATGGCAATGCCGACTTCGGCAGCGGCCAGCGCCGGCGCGTCGTTGACGCCGTCGCCGGCCATCGCGACGCTGCGGCCGGCCTTCTGCAGCTTTGTCACCACCGCGCTCTTCTGATCCGGCAGCACCTCGGCCTCGACGTCGGCGATGCCGAGCCTGCGCGCGACGGCCTCTGCCGTGGTGCGGTTGTCGCCGGTCAGCATGATGACCTTGATGCCTTCGGCCGCCAGTGCCTTCAGCGCCTCCGGCGTGGAAGCCTTGACCGGATCGGCGATCGCGAACAGGCCGGCAAGCCGGCCGTCGACCGCCATGTTGATCACGGTCGCGCCATCGCCGCGCAGCCGTTCGGCCTCGCTATCGAGCGCTTGAGTGTCGATGCCGATCGACGTCAAATATTTGGCATTCCCGAGCACGATGGTTTTGCCGTCGACCTTGCCGGTGGCGCCCTTGCCGGTCGGCGAATCGAATTGCTCGATCTGGCCCAGCGCGAGCTGCTTCTCCTTCGCCGCGCGCATGATCGCGTCGGCCAAAGGATGCTCGCTGGCGCGCTCGACGCTGGCGGCCATGCGGAGGATGTCGTCTTCCGCGAAACCGGCGGCCGGCACGATCGCGACCACCTTCGGCTTGCCCTCGGTCAGGGTGCCGGTCTTGTCGACCACCAGCGTGTCGATCTTCTCCATCCGCTCCAGCGCCTCGGCATTCTTGATCAGCACGCCTGCCTGCGCGCCGCGGCCGACGCCGACCATGATTGACATCGGGGTCGCGAGTCCCAGCGCACAGGGGCAGGCGATGATCAGTACGCTGACGGCGGCGACGAGGCCGAAGGCCAGCCGCGGCTCCGGCCCGAACCAGGCCCAGGCAGCGAAAGCGGCGACCGCGACCGCAATCACCGTCGGCACGAACCAGCCCGCGACCTGGTCGGCGAGACGCTGGATCGGCGCGCGCGAGCGTTGCGCGTCCGCGACCATCTGCACGATCTGCGACAGCAGCGTCTCGCGCCCGACCTTGTCGGCGCGCATGATGAAGCTGCCGGACTGGTTGAGCGTGCCCGCGATCACCTTCGCGCCCGTCTCCTTGGTCACCGGCATGGATTCGCCTGTGACGAGCGACTCGTCGAGCGAGGAACGGCCCTCGAGGATAATGCCGTCGACCGGCACTTTTTCGCCAGGGCGCACGCGCAAGCGGTCACCGGCATGAAGTGCGTCGATCTCGACCTCGTGCTCGCCGCCGTCGGTATCGACGCGGCGCGCGGTCTTGGGGGCGAGCTGCAGCAGCGCCTTGATCGCACCCGATGTCGCATCGCGGGCGCGCAGCTCCAGCACCTGCCCGAGCAGCACCAGCACGGTGATGACGGCCGCTGCCTCGAAATAGACCGCGACTGCGCCTTCGTGGACGCGGAATGTTGCGGGGAAGATCTGCGGCGCGATGGTGCCGATCAGGCTGTAGACATAGGCAACGCCCGTGCCCATCGCGATCAGCGTGAACATGTTGAGGTTGCGCGTCAGCAGCGACTGCCAGCCGCGGACGAAGAACGGCCAGCCGGCCCACAGCACCACGGGCGTGGCGAAGACGAGCTGGATCCAGTTCGACAGCGTCGCATCGATCCAGTTGTGCGGGCCCGCGAGATGGCCGCCCATCTCCAGCACGACGGCCGGCAAAGCCAGCGCGCCGCCGATCCAGAACCGCCGCGTCATGTCGGCAAGCTCGGGATTGGGGCCGGTCTCCAGGCTCGCCACTTCCGGCTCCAGCGCCATGCCGCAGAGCGGGCAGGTGCCGGGCCCGGCCTGGCGGATCTGCGGATGCATCGGGCAGGTGTAGATCGTGCCGGCCGGCATCTCGGGCTCGGGTGTCTTGTCCTTGGCGAGATATTTTGCGGGATCGGCGGCGAATTTGGCGCGGCAGCCGGCCGAGCAGAAATGGAAGGTCTCGCCGTGATGGTCGAAGCGGTGCTTGGACGTCGCGGGATCGACTGTCATGCCACAGACGGGATCGCGGATTTTTGCCGCGGCGCCGTGGTCATGCGCGTGACCGCCGTGCGCGCCGCAGCAGGACGCAGCCGCGGGCTGGTCGACCGGGGCAGCCTTACTGGAACAGCCGCATCCGGAATGTGTTTCCGCGTTGTGACGGTGCTCGTGTTCCGCGTTGTTCATTGCCACGCTCCGGCCTTGCAAGCTATACCCTGGGGGGGTATATAGTCCGCATGCGCAAGGACATCAAGGCATCTGTCGGAAAACGTCTCGGCCGGATCGAGGGGCAGGTTCGCGGCCTCTCGAAAATGGTCGAGGAGGACCGCTATTGCATCGACATCGTCACGCAGATCTCGGCGGTGCGCGCCGCGCTGCGCCGGGTCGAGGAAGAGGTTCTGAAAGATCACGTCGCCCATTGCGTCGAGCATGCGATCGCGAGTGGCGACAAGGCCGACCAGCGCGAGAAGATCGCAGAGCTGATGGCGGTGATTGGGCGGGCAGAGCGGTAGGTTTTACGCGTTTCGCCAATACTGGCGCGCGCAATCTCCCTTCACGTCGTCCCGGCCTTCGCCGGGACGACAGAAGTCCTACGCCGCCCTTTCGCACGCCCGACCGCGCCGCCTTGGGCGCTCCATGGCCAGCTTCTTCAGCCGCCGGAATCGCTCCGAGACGGTGATGCGATCGACTATCTCCGCTGGGTGCACGCTTACTTCTTCAGCCGGAAGCGGCGCCTCTTCGTCAATCGCTTCAGGAACGAGCGACGGCGCACGGAACGTTTCTGGAAACACACCGAAGGTGCCGGCTACCTCCTCGAGCGGCTTCTGCTTATCGGCCCAGTGCAAGGCGGTGTAGTCGAAACCGTGCACGATGGTGGGTTTGACGACTTCGAAATAGGGCGAGATGTCGAAGTCGCGGGGCATGTAGAGCGAGGAATCGCGGATATGCAGGATCTCGCGGCGGGCAGCACGGCTGCCGGCCTTGGTGATCTTCGGCAGGATCGGATAGCGCACGGCGTCGAAGGCCTGCGCGATTAGCGCCGAGCAGATGATCTTGGTGGGATCGCCCGAGCCGATCGAGATCATGCGGCGCCGCCAGCGTTGCGGGATCGGCAGCGGAAACAGAAAGCGCATCAGGTCGACGATGTTCTTGGTGTCGTAGCCGAAGCCGATGCGATTGATCGCATAGCGGCAGACCGTGGTGCGGTCCTCATAGGACAGCCCGACCGGGCGGCAAACGCGGGTATGATAGGGGAAATATTTCGACAGCGGCGCAGAGGTGACGCCTTCGCCGATATTGGCCTCGATCAGCACGTGCGGCTCGCCGTCGGGCTCTTCCGCGCCCTCGATCGGGCCGACATAGAGTGCGCCGTGGGACCAGGTCGACTGCGTCAGATATTTGATGATGCCCGAGATGCGGTTGTTGCCCTCGACCAGCAGCACGTCGCCGGGCTCGATGACGCCGCGCAGATGCTCGGGGTCGCTCGGCGTGAACGGCTCATAGCCCGGCACCTCCTTCGAGAGGTACGCGGCAATCAGCTTGCCGACTGAATCCAGGACCGTCCCCATTTCGAAACTCCCCCACGGCCTTTTCCGGCCGTCTTTTTCTCTTCTCTACCATGGTCGGAACGTGTTGCAATTCGGTTCATTGATCCGTGACGTCAAGTACGATTGATTCACCATGATGGTTGCCGCGCAACATCAGATACGGCAAGGTTCGCTAGCTGTTCCCGTTTGCTGCAAGTCTCCGGAAACCATGCCATGACAATCACGCGCCGCAGCTTCCTATCGGCATCGGCGGGCCTTGCCGCGATGCCGGTCCTGCGCGCAACCGCCGCAACCCTGCCGCGGGAGGCTGACATCGTCGTGATCGGTGCGGGCGCGGCCGGAATTGCCGCGGCGCGGCGCATCATGGCGGCCAATCGCAAGGTCGTGGTGGTGGAAGCTGCGTCGCAGATCGGCGGCCGCTGCATCACTGATACGACCACCTTCGACACGCCGTTCGATCGCGGCGCGCGCTGGATGCACAATCCCGACACCAATCCGATGATCCGGCTGGCGCGCAGCGCCGGGCTCGACGTTCTGCCGGCGCCATCAGGCCAGAAGATGCGCATCGGCCGCCGCAACGCACGGGCCGGCGAGACCGAGGAGTTCCTGGCGGCGCTGGTGCGTGCCAACCGCGCCATCGACGAGGCCGCGCGTGGCAAGCTCGATACCGCCTGCGCCTCGGTGCTGCCGAAGGATCTCGGCGACTGGGCCGGCGCGGCCGAGTTCATGCTGGGCGCGAGCTTCGCCGGCAAGGACCTGAAGGAGCTGTCTGCGATCGACAAGGCGCGGGCACAGGATCGCAACGCCGCGATCGCCTGCCGCCAGGGCCTGGGGACCCTGATCACCAAACTCGGTGAGCAGGCGCCGGTCGCGCTGTCGACGCCGGCGAGCCGGATCGTCTGGAGCAATCGCGACGTCAGCGTGGAGACACAGGCCGGCAGGATCGCCGCACGCGCCGCCATCATCACGGTCTCGACCAACGTGCTGATTTCGGGCGCGATCAAGTTCGGGCCTGACATTCCCAAGCGCACGCTCGATGCCGCCTCGAAGCTCACGCTCGGAAGCTACGATCACATCGTGCTGCAACTGCCGGGCAATCCGCTTGGTCTCGCGCGCGACGACATCCTGATCGAGCAGAGCAACTCGACGCGGACGGCGCTGATGTTCGCCAATATCGGGGGATCCTCGCTGTGCTCGATCGATGTCGGCGGCTCGTTCGGCCGCGATCTGTCCGGGCAAGGCGAGAAGGCGATGACGGCCTTCGCCAGAGAATGGATCACGAAGCTGTTCGGCAGCGAAGTCGCCGCCGCCGTGCAGAAGGCCAGCGTGACGCGCTGGAACGCCTCGCCTTTCGTGATGGGCGCGATGTCGGCGGCCTCGCCCGGCGGTCAGCTCTCGCGAAAAATCCTGGCCGAGCCGATCGGCAACATGTTCCTCGCCGGCGAAGCCACGCACGAGACGCTCTGGGGCACCGTTGATGGCGCCTGGGAAAGCGGCGAGCGCGCCGCGGACGCAGCGCTACGCAAGATCGGCGCGCTGAAGGACAAGCCGGCCGACGTGCCGACGCAGTCGACGAAGAAGCGGCGCGCGCCGCGGCAGCAGAGGAACTAATTCAGTCGTCGTCCTGGACAAGCGCAGCGAAGCGAAGCGCAGATCCAGGACCCATTACCCCAGGGCGCAGTTTGGCGAAGACTTGGGGCTGTCAGCTTCGCGCTATAGCGCTGACCGGGGTAATGGGTCCTGGCTTTCGCCAGGACGACTGTGGATGGCTTAGCGCAACACCCCATCCAGCGCCGGCAGCCCGGCGATCACCGCTATCGCGATCAGCCCGTAACAAATCGCACGAAACATTTTTTCGCTGGCACGGCCGAACAGCGACGCGCCGAAGGCGACGCCGATCGCATAGACCGGCCCGACGATGAGCGAGAGCACGAGCGATTCGCGGCTGATCAGGCCCGTCGTCGCGTAGCTGACCATCGAGAAAAAATCTGACGCGCCGAAGAACAGTAAGATGTTGGCGCGCGCGACGATCGGGGCGATGGGGCGACCGAGCCAGTAGCCGACGATCGGCGGCCCACCGGTCTGTGCGAGGCCGCTACAGAAGCCGGACAGGCTGCCGATGCCGACCGAGAGCCACGCGTGGTCCTTGCCGCGATAGCGCCAGCCCGACAGCAAGAGAAGCAACAGCGCGGCGACGAAGCAGGAGATGATCCATCGCGTCGTGACGGGCTCGAGCACGCTGAGGAAATAGGTGCCGACGGGGACGCCGACCAGCGCGCCCAGCACGATCACGGCGGTGGCCTTGCGGTCGGCCTTGCGCCAGGCGTCGGGCAGCAGCGGCGCGGCCGCGACGAAATCGATCACGAGGAGCAGCGCGGCAACCAGACGCGGCGCCGCGATGCTGCTCGCCAGCGGCATGAAGATCAGCGCCGAGCCGAAGCCGGAGAAGCCGCGCGCGGTGCCCGAAACGAAAGCGACGGCGCAGAGCGCCATCGCAATGGTGAGGCTGACGTCCTTCGGAAGAAAGTCAGTGAGATTCATGCTCTATGATTTCTCAAGCATGATCATGCTCTCAAAGTGCCGCCGGTCTTCTTCGTCACCTCCGCCACAATCTTCGCGGCGACGGCCTCGATCTCCTGGTCGGTCAGGGTCTTTTCGCGCGGCTGGATCGTCACTGCGATCGCGATCGACTTCTTGCCGTCGTCGATGCCCTTGCCTTCATAGACGTCGAACACGTTCACGGCGGTGATCAGCTTCTTGTCGACGCTCTGGGCCGCGCGCACGATGTCGCCGCCCTTCACGGTGCGGTCGACAATGAAGGCGAAGTCACGCGAGACGGGCTGGAAGGCCGACAGCTCGATCACGGGCTTGGCACGGGTCGGCTTCTTCTTCGCCTCGGGGACGCGGTCGAGAATCACCTCGAACACGACAAGCGGGCCGCCGGCGCCGAGCGCCTCGAGCGCGCGCGGATGCATCTCGCCGAAATAGCCGAGCACGTTCTGCGGCCCGATCTGGATCGTGCCGGAGCGGCCGGGATGCAGCCAGGACGGACCGCCCGCGACGATCTGAAGGGCCTGCATCGGCGCGCCGGCAGCGGCGAGCACCGCGAGCGCATCGGCCTTGGCGTCGAACAAGTCAGCCTGCGCCGAACCCGACCAGTGCCGTCCGAGACCTTGCGACGACGCAAAGCCGCGGCGGACGCCGCTTGCCGCCATGAATTGATCCTGCGGGCGGTCGCCCTTGAACACCTGCCCGACCTCGAACAGCGCGACATCGCCAAAGCCGCGGTCGGCATTGGCCTGCGCCGCCGCGATCAGGCCGGCCAACAGGGTCGGGCGCATGTCGGAGAGGTCCGCCGCGATCGGGTTGGCGACTTCGAGTTCGCGCTGGCCGCCGCCGAACAGCTTTGCGGCAGACTTGGTGATGAAGGACCAGGTCACCGCTTCGATGATGCCGCGGCTCGCCAGCGCGCGCCTGGCGCGGCGGGTGCGGAGCTGGAGCGGGGTCAGTACAGGTTTGCGTGCGTCCTCGCCGCGCTCGAACGGCGTCATCGGCACCTTGTCCACGCCGTGGATGCGGACGACTTCCTCGACAATGTCGGCCTTGCCGTGCACGTCGGTACGCCACGACGGCACCGCGACCTTCACGACCGGGCCCGGGCCCGCCATCATGAAGCCGAGATGGGTCAGGATACGCTTCATCTCCGGCATCGGCACCTCGATGCCCGACAGCCGCTTGACCTCGGTGACCGGAAAATCGATCACGCGGTCGTCGCCGAAGGTCTTGCCGACCACGACGTTCTCGGACGGCGTGCCGCCGCACATCTCCATCACCAGTTTCGTCGCAAGCTCCAGCCCCGGCACCATGAAGGCCGGATCGACACCGCGCTCGAAACGATAGCGCGCATCCGAATTGATACCGAGCTTGCGCCCCGTCTGGGCGATGTTGATCTCGTTCCACAGCGCCGATTCGATCAGCACGTCGGTGGTGGTCTCGTCGCAGCCCGAGGCCTCGCCGCCCATGATGCCGGCGAGCGATTCGACGCCGTGCTCGTCCGCGATCACGCAAATCGCGGGATCGAGATTGTAGCTGCGGCCGTCGAGCGCGAGCAGCGTCTCGCCGTCACGGGCGCGGCGCACCACGAGATTGCCCTTCACTTTCTTCGCGTCGAACACGTGCAGTGGCCGTGCGCGGTCGTATGTCATGAAGTTGGTGATATCGACCAGCGCGTTGATCGGGCGCAGCCCGATCGCAGTCAGCCGCTTCTGCAGCCATTCCGGCGTCGGGCCGTTCTTCACGCCACGCACGAGGCGCAGCGCGAAGCCCGGGCAGAGCGCGGCGTCTTCAACCGTGACCTTCACCGGACACGGGAATTCGCCCTTGATCGGCTTGATGGTCGGATCCTTGAACTTGCCCATGTCGGCGGCGGCAAGATCGCGCGCGATGCCGTGCACGCCGGTGCAGTCCTGCCGGTTTGGGGTCAGATTGATCTCGACCACGGGATCGCCGAGGCCGGCCCATGCGGCGTAAGCAGCGCCGATCGGCGCGTCCGCGGGCAATTCCATGATGCCGTCATGGTCGTTGGAAATCTGCAATTCGGCCGCCGAGCACAGCATGCCGCGGCTCTCGACGCCGCGGATGGTGCCGACACCGAGCGTGATGTCCTTGCCGGGAATGTAGGTGCCGGGCGGCGAGAACACGCTGACGAGACCCGCACGCGCATTCGGCGCGCCGCACACGACCTGCACCGGCGCGCCACCGTCGCCGGTATCGACCATGCAGACGCGCAGCCGATCCGCATTCGGATGCTGCTCGGCGGAGATCACCTTCGCGATGGTGAACGGCTTCAGCGCCTTCGCCTTGTCCTCGATGTTCTCGACCTCGAGCCCGATCATGGTGAGCTTCTCGGCGAGCTTCTCCAGCGGCTCGTCGGTGTCGAGATGTTCCTTCAGCCAGGAGAGAGTGAATTTCATGGCTGCGTGCCTCGGCTCTTGTCGGTTGAATTGCTTTGGTCGGTATTAGTGTTCCCTCCCCCCTTGTGGGGGAGGGTCAGGGAGGGGGGTAAGCCGCGGGCTCCGCCGGAAGCCGCTTGGCGAATTATCTCCACGACTCCCTCTAAACTCGTCATCACCTGCTCGTTGGTGAAGCGCAGAACCTGAAATCCTTCGGCAGCGAAGAACGCGTCGCGACGCTGATCTGCCTTTTGGCGCTCCTCGAAGTCGTGAGATTCCCCATCGACCTCAATGATGATCTTTGATGAGAAGCACACGAAATCGGCGATGTAGTTTCCGATCGGCGTCTGACGACGAATACCAACGCCATCCATCCGGTTAGCTTTTAGATATCGCCACAGCAGCGTCTCGGCGCGCGTCATCGCGCGGCGAAGCTGTTTCGCTCTGCTGCGCTGACGATCGCTGACGACTGCGTGCGGCATCCGCGGCTACCCCCCTCCCTGCCCCTCCCCCACAAGGGGGGAGGGAACGGAGAGAGCTTTCGTCGACGCAGATCCCATCACGAGCTCAGCCCTCCCGCGAGGGTCGGTACTTCGAGCGGCTTGAAGCCGTAATGGGACAGCCAGCGGACGTCGCTGTCGAACAGTTGGCGCAAATCGGCGATGCCGTATTTCAGCATGGCGATGCGGTCGATGCCCATGCCCCAGGCGAAGCCCTGGTACTCGTCGGGATCGATGCCGCAGGCGCGCAGCACGTTCGGATGCACCATGCCGCAGCCGAGAATCTCGAGCCAGTCCTCGCCCTCGCCGAAGCGGATCTCGCCCTTGTCGCGGCGGCACTGGATATCGACTTCCAGCGACGGCTCGGTGAACGGAAAGAACGAGGGCCGGAAGCGCATGTTGATGTGATCGACCTCGAAGAACGCCTTGCAGAACTCGTGCAGGATCCATTTGAGGTGGCCGAGATGGGAGTGCTTGTCGATGACGAGACCTTCGACCTGGTGGAATTGCGGCGTGTGGGTCGCGTCCGAATCGATGCGATAGGTGCGGCCCGGGCAGATCACGCGGATCGGCGGCTTCTGGCTCAACATGGTGCGCACCTGCACCGGCGAGGTGTGGGTTCGCAACAGCATGCGGGAGCCGTCCTCCTTCGGATGGAAGAAGAAGGTGTCGTGCATCTCGCGCGCGGGATGGCCTTCCGGAAAATTCAGCTTGGTGAAGTTGTAGTCGTCGGTCTCGATATCGGGGCCTTCGGCGACCGAGAATCCCATGTCGGCAAAGATCGTGGTCAGCTCGTCCCAGACCTGGCTCAGCGGATGGATGCGGCCGGCCTCAGCCGGCGCCTCGCGCAGCGGCAGGGTGACGTCGATGGTCTCCGACGCAAGCCGCGCGTCGAGCGCCGCCGATTTCAAGACGTCGCGCCGCGCGGCCAGCGCCTCGGTGACCTTGTCCTTGGCCTGGTTGATCGCAGCGCCTTGGGTCTTGCGCTCGTCCGGCGACATTTTTCCGAGCGTGGCAAGCAGCGCCGAGATCGAACCCTTCTTGCCGAGGGCAGCGACGCGTACCGCTTCGAGGGCGGCCTCGTCGCCGGCGGCGGCGATCTGGTCGAGGATGGATGTTTCGAGCATTGCGAGGTCGGACACGGTCAAATCCCTGCTGCCAAATTCGGCTGGGTTGTCGCCGCCAGAAGGCCGTAACGTCAAGCGAAAAGCCGGTCATTTCGGGCTGACGAGCGGCTGGGTTGAACCTCGCGCGGGGGCCTGGCACCAGGGGGATGCAAGGAGGCTTTCGCGATGCTCTCAAGATCCGGTCTGGCTGCTCTCGCGGTCGTTCTCTTGGTCGCGAGCACCCCGGCGCGCGCCATGGTCTGCATGGAGAAATCCATGACGCTGGACGAGGTCGTCGACACCATCGCTGCCCAGAAAGGCTGCGAAAGCGCGATGAAAATGTTTCAGGATTGCCAATTGACCGCGAGCGGCGATGTCCAGCTCGGTGCCGCCGTCGAGAAGAAATGCGAGGCGGACTTCATGCCCGGCCTCAACATGGCGCGGAAACAGGCTTACCAACACGAGATGCGCGTGTGCGACCGGAAGTACCGGAATAAATCCGGCACCATGTATCTGTCGTTCACGGCATCCTGCCGGGCGGAGATCGCCCAGCGCTACTCGCAACGCGTGCTGAAGGCCGGCGGAGCCGGCCGTTAGGCTTCAGGCCGCCAGAGCGGCCTTGGCCTTCTCGGCGATCGCCTGGAACGACGCCGGCTCGTTGATCGCGAGATCCGACAGCACCTTGCGGTCCACGGTGATCCCGGACTTGGCCATGCCGTCGATAAAGCGGCTGTAGGTCAGGCCGAACGGACGCACGGCAGCGTTGATGCGCTGGATCCAGAGCGCGCGGAACGTCCGCTTCTTGCGCTTGCGATCACGGAAGGCATACACGAGAGCCTTCTCGACCGCCGGCTTGGCGGTGCGGATCGTGTTCTTGCGGCGGCCACGGAAACCCTTGGCGGCCTTGTAGACTTTCTTGTGCTTGGCGTGGGCGGTCACACCGCGTTTGACGCGAGCCATGACAAAAATCCTTCGAAAGGTGACTTGATGTTCGGATCGCCGCGAAAGCTGCGGCGCGGGTGGCAATGATCTTGAACGATCTTGGACGCGATCAGGCGTTCGGCAAGAAGTACTTCTTGACGTTGTCGCCGTCGGTCTTGAACAGCACGGCGGTGCCGCGCAGCTGCCGGATCTGCTTCTTCGTCCGCTTGATCATGCCGTGACGCTTGCTGCGATGAGCGAACATCACTTTGCCGGTGGCAGTCACCTTGAAGCGCTTTTTAGCGCCCGATTTGGTCTTCAGCTTGGGCATTTGGCTCTCCTAATGGCCATAGAAATCCGCCCGCAAAGGCGGCTGGCCGTCAAAATGCTCGTTAGAGCGTTGATTGTGCTCAGGTTTTACGAACAAGCGCGAAACCCGCACGGACACCGCCACGGCAGCCCTTAATCAGCCGGGCAATGAAGGCTGGGCTTATGACAGAGGACGGGCGAATTGGCAACGATGAACCGGTGGAACCTAGCCGCCGACTATCCGGAATTGCTAACCTCATGTCCGAGCCGTGTCGCCCGGAGCAGGACCCAAAATGGCCCATTTTTCCCGATTGCTTTCGTTTTCGACTGATGTTGCCCGTCCACGCCGCTTGGCGCTATTGGCCGTGCTCGCCACGGCCGCCTTTCCTGCCACCGCCGACGCTCGCGGCTATGACGGCGTCTGGAACGTCACCTTCGCCACCACCCGCGGCAATTGCAGCTCGGGCTACAGCGTCCCCTTCACCGTCACCGGCAGCCGGGTGTCGTCCGCTGGCGGCGGCCGGGTCTCCGGCAAGGTCAATCGCAGTGGTGCCGTGGCGGTCCAGGTCTCGGTCGGGGCATCCCATGCCAGCGGCGGCGGCCGGCTCGCTGGTGTGAACGGCGCCGGTTCGTGGAGGGGTATCATCTCCGGCGATCAGTGCAGCGGCACCTGGCAGGCGACGAGAACGTAACTATCGCCAACAGGACGGGTGCCCATGAAAACAAAACGGCCCGCCGGACATCCGGACGGGCCGTTGAATTTGCGAATTCAAAGGATCGGCGTCAGCGCGGCGCCAACACCATGACGACCTGACGGCCCTCGAACCGCGCGTCCTGCTCTACCTTGGCGAGCTCGGCGACGTCGGTCTTGATCTTGTCGAGCAGCTTGGTGCCGATCTCCTGGTGCGCCATTTCGCGGCCGCGATAGCGCAGGGTGATCTTGACCTTGTCGCCTTCTTCGAAGAACCGCTGCATGGCGCGCATCTTCACTTCGTAATCGTGGTCGTCGATCATCGGGCGGAGCTTGATCTCCTTGATCTCGACGATCTTCTGCCGCTTGCGGGCTTCGGCGGCTTTTTTCTGCGCGGAATACTTATACTTCCCGTAGTCCATGATCTTGCAGACGGGAGGGCTGACGTTCGGCGAGATCTCGACCAGATCCATGCCGGCTTCCTGGGCCAGGCGGATAGCCGCGACGGTCTCGATGGTGCCCTTGTTGTCACCGGTCTGATCGATCAGCTGGATCTGCGCATTGCGAATATCGTCATTGATGCGCGGCCCGTCTTTGGCGGCAGTGGGCGGGGCTTTATTGGGACGGCGAATGGGTGGTTCTCCAAAGTTATGAAAAGAGGCGGCTATTTTGCAGGAAGATACGGTTGCCGGCAAGCAATCGCTCGTGCGGCGGTCGAAAAAGCCTCAAATGCGAGGCATTTTGGCCACGGCGGGGCACGCAGACCGACATAGACACCTTGCTTCTGTTCCGCAAGCGTCCCAAAGGGCGAATGTCGACCTCCGGCGGCGCTGCGGAGCACGACCGGACAGCTCAAACTGCATAGCCAGAGTAAACGTTCCATGACCCCTGCAATTCCCGATGCCGTGCTCGACTTCATCGATGTGGGCGAGGGCCCGTCCGCACGCCGGATCGCGGTGCGCCGCCGCGCGGCCCAAAAATCTGATCAAGAATCTGCTCAAGGACCGGGGCTGGTCTGGCTCGGCGGGTTCAAGTCGGACATGCAGGGCAGCAAGGCCGTCGCACTGGACGAATGGGCCCGGGACCACGGCCGCGCCGTGGTCCGTTTCGATTATTCCGGCCACGGCGAATCTGGCGGCGATTTCGTCGACGGAACCATCGGGCGCTGGCTCGAGGAAAGTGTCGCGGTATTCGAGCGGTTCTGCGACGGCCCGCAAGTCCTGATCGGCTCGTCCATGGGCGGCTGGATGGCGCTGCTGCTCGCGCGCGAGATCAAAAAGCGTTCTGGCAAGGCCTCGCTGGCGGGCCTGGTGCTGATCGCGCCGGCGCCCGACTTCACCGAGGAGCTGATGTGGAAGAATTTTCCGGCCGCGGTGAAGAAAGAGATCGAGACCAAAGGCGTCTGGCTGAGACCGTCGGACTATGGCGACGGCTCGCCCTATCCGATCACGCGGAATCTGATCGAGGAGGGGCGCAACCATCTCGTGCTCGGCAGCGCCATCGATCTCGGCTGTCCCGTTCGCATCTTGCAAGGCGCGCAGGATCCTGACGTACCCTGGCAGCATGCGTTCGCGCTGACCCATCGCCTGCCGGCCGACGACGTCGTGCTGACCATGATCCAGGACGGCGATCATCGCCTCTCGCGCCCGCAGGACATCGCCCGCATTCTTGCCGCCGTGGCCGAGATCGGGTGAAATCGCCACCTAGCACTCGGTGTCATCGCCCGACTTGATCGGGCGATCCAGTATTCCAGAGGCGCCCGTGCTCGAGCCGAGAAGCCGCGGCGTACTGGATGCCCCGGTCAAGCCGGGGCATGACTGAGAATGGGAGGGGAGAATCGCCGATGACCACCACCGCCATGCTGCGTGCCTTCTGCGACGCCGTCGAACAACGCAACGGAAAAGCCTTCGCGGATCTCTTCACCGAGGACGGCGTCTATCACGACGTGTTCTATGGCGCCTTCGCCGGCCGCGAGAAGATCGCCGCGATGATCGACGACTGGTTCTATCGCACGGCGACCGACTTCCGCTGGGACATGCACGACCCGGTGTCGAACGGCATCACGCTCTATGCGCGCTACACGTTCAGCTATCGCTCGACCTTGCCGGAGGCGAATGGCGCGCGGGCAATGTTCGAGGGCGTGGCAATCATGACGCTTCGCGACGGCAGGATCGTCAGCTATCACGAGGTCGCCAACACCGCGCCGGCGTTTGTCGATCTGAAGTTTGCGCCTGATAGAATCGCGAAGATCGTCGCCAGGCAGGGCGCGGAGCTCAAGGCGCGGCCGGAAATGAAGCGGCATTTTGGCTAGCCGTCGTTCTTGCGCACCTACCGCTTCGACGGATTTACCATCGGCTTGCGCTGCGCCAGCGCCGCGACCGTGGCGGTGCCGATCGGGCCCTGCTCGTCATAGAGCCAGCATTCGCCGATCGCGACACCGTCGGTGGCCTGGTGGTTCACCACCTCGAAGCCGATCCAGTTCGTCACCGGCAGGCGGTGCAGATAGATCGTGACGTCGCTGTTGATGTAGCCGAGCCCGTTGTCGCCGGCGTTCGCGAACGGACTGGCGAAGTCCGCGCTGGTGGCGACATGGACGAACGGCGTCATCGGCACGCCCGCGACCAGCTCGCGCACCTCGCTCATCCAGAGTTTTCGTGGCCCGACCGAGCCCATCTGGCCGACGATCGGTCGCGTGGTCCATTTGCCGTTCATACCGAGCCTGGGATCGGTGGGCTTGGGAATGTCGGCCGGCTTCGGCACGTCCCAGTTCGGCGGCGACCAGACATTGCCGTCCGGATTCTGTGTTCGCCGCAACAGCTGGCACGAGGCGCGCGCCATGCTGACGCCGCCGGAAAAGAACTCTGCTTCCACGATGCGGATGCGCAACCCGTCGCGCACCAGCCGTGTCGTCACCTCGATCGGCTTGTCGATAGTCGGCAGCCGAAACATGTCGACGGTCAGCCGCGCCGGCACGAGTTCGGGGCCGGAATGGCGTTCCTCGATGGCGAAGCCGAGCAGGCCGACGATGACGCGTCCGTGCAGCGATTTCGGATCCCAAGGGCCGTTGGCGACTTCCGTCGGATGGAATGTGTCGCCGTCGCGGGTGAAGAAAGGCATGTTTGTCATGATGCGCGAGCTTGAAGGAACGCGTGGGGAAATCAAGGGTGGCGGCGAGATGTCAGGGGCGCAGCACTGCGCTCTACACAACTGCTGTCATCGTCCGCGAAGGCGGACGATCCAGTACTCCGAGGCGGTTGTGATTGCATCGAGACGCCGCGGCGTACTGGATGCCCCGCTTTCGCGGAGCATGACAGCAGAGGATTAGGAGGCGGTGCGCCACTCCTCGCGCACGCTATTGTCGGACTCGCCAGCAATCGCATTCGTCTTGATCGCCTCGAACTCATCCCGTGGCACCAACTGCCCCAGCGCCCACACCGCGGCCCCGCGCACCAGGGCGCTCTCATCCTCCAGCAATCGCCGCGCCTCGTCCGCCAGTGCCGCATCGCCGGAGTTGCCGATCGCGATCAGCACGTTGCGCAAAAAGCGGTCGCGGCCGATGCGCTTCACCGGTGACTTCGTGAACAGCGCGCGGAACGACGCGTCGTCGAGCCGCGCGAGCTCGGCAAGACCTGGCGCGCGCAAAGCGTCACGTGCGGCGAGCTTGGCTTCGCGGCCCTCCTGCGCGAACTTGTTCCAGGGACAGGCGGCGAGGCAATCGTCGCAGCCATAGATGCGGTTGCCGATGCTTTTGCGAAATTCGCGCGGGATCGGTCCCTTGTTCTCGATGGTGAGGTACGAGATGCAGCGCCGCGCATCGAGTCTGTAGGGCGCGGGGAAGGCCGCGGTCGGGCAGATGTCGAGGCACGCCCGGCACGAGCCGCAATGATCGATCTCGCCATCGTCGCGCGGGAGCTCCAGTGTGGTGTAGATCGCGCCGAGAAACAGCCATGAGCCGAATTCGCGCGAGACCAGATTGGTATGCTTGCCCTGCCAGCCCAGATGCGCGGCTTGCGCCAGCGGCTTCTCCATCACGGCCGCGGTGTCGACGAACACTTTCACTTCGCAAGGCTTCACCTCAGAAGTTGCGGTCGCGACCAGCCATCGTGCGAGCGCCTTCAGGCGCTTCTTGATGAGGTCGTGATAGTCGTCGCCCTGCGCATAGACCGAGATCGCCGCGCGCGTGCGCTGTTGCAGGATCGCGAGCGGATCCTGGTCGGGGCCGTAATTGACGCCGAGCATGATGACGCTGCGCACGTCCTGCCACAGCCCGCGCGGATCGACCCGGCGCTCCGGCCGCGCGGCGAGCCAATCCATGTCGCCATGGCCGCCGGATGCGATGAATTCGAGAAAATGTTTTCCGGCGCTTTCGATCGTGCCGGGCTCCGTGATGCCGATGCAGTCGAAGCCGAGCGCGCGTGCTTCGTTTGCCAGCGCCGTACGAAGCTCATCAATGTCGATGCTGGATTTGATCATCGATGCATCCACGCTCGTCATGGCCGGGCTCGTCCCGGCCATCCACGTCCTTGCGTCGCATAACTGAAAGAACGTGGATGCCCGGGACAAGCCCGGGCATGACGTTCACCATCAGAAGTCGAGGTCCACGTAGGTCCGCGACGCCGGCACGCCGGCCAGCCATTCGCTCAGCAGCGGACGGAACGACGGGCGGGATTTCACCCGCGCGTACCACGCCTTTGCTGCGTCGTCCTCGCTCCATGGCACGTCACCCAGATAGTCGATCGCCGAGAGGTGCGCCGCGGCGGCGAGATCCGCGTAGCTGAGCCGGTCGCCGGCGAGGAAATTACGCGTCTGCGCCAGCCAGCCGATATAGGCCAGATGATAGCGCACATTTGCCTTGGCGGCGCGCATCACGTCGGCCGAGGGCGGGCCGCCGCCATTGTCCTCGCTCATGAAGCGCTTGTAGATGCGCTCGGTGACGAGCGGGTGGGAGACTTCCTCGAAGAACTTTTCGTTGAACCAGGCCATCAGCCGGCGAACCTCGACGCGCTCGCCGATCGTGTCCGGCATCAGGCGCTTCAGCCCCATCTCGGAGCCATAGGCCTCGTCGACATATTCGGCGACGATCGCCGCGCCCGGGATCGGCGGCTGCTCGTCGTCCACCAGGACGGGCGTCGTGCCCGCCGCATTGAGCAGCAGAAACGCTTCGCGCCGCTCCCAGCTGCGCTCTTCGATCAGCTTCAGCTCAAGCCCGTATTCTCCCGCGATCAGGCGGATGAACCGCGAATGCGGACAGAACGGATGATGAAACAGCGTAAACATGAAGCCTTTGACTATGTGATGGTGCTTAAGAATCCATCAATGTTTTGTGCGGCGCCACACTAGTCATTCAAAACCGCGAAGCAAGGGCGCGACGCCGCATTTTGCGATTGCAGCAAGGGAGCGGATGGGCGAGAAGAGCCCCGCTTTTCCAGCCGAAATGGACCGTAAATATGTCAGATGCAATACGGGCAGTGATCCTCGGCATCATCGAGGGTGTGACCGAGTTCCTTCCCGTGTCCTCGACCGGCCATTTGCTGCTCGCGGAGCGCTTTTTCCATCTCGGCGAGGGCGCGTTCTGGGATTCGTTTACGGTCCTGATCCAGCTCGGCGCGATCCTCGCGATCGTCGTGCTGTACTTCAAGAAATTGTGGGACGTCGCGATCGGCATGTTCACGGGCGACGCCTATGCGCGTCGCTTCGTGATCGGCGTGCTGGTGGCGTTCCTGCCCGCTGTCGTCGTCGGCCTCGTCGCCGGCAAGTACATCAAGAGCATGCTGTTCAATCCGTGGGTGGTGTGCTTCTCGCTGATCGTCGGCGGCGCCATCCTGCTCTGGGTCGACAAGCTCGATCTCAAGGCGCGCGAGCACGACGCCACCCGGTTTCCGCTGCTGATGTATCTCTATATCGGCATCGCGCAGTGCATCGCGATGATCCCGGGCGTGTCGCGCTCCGGTGCCAGCATCGTCGCGGCGATGTTCCTGGGGGCGGACAAGCGCGCGGCGGCGGAGTTCTCGTTCTTCCTCGCCATTCCCACCATGATCGGCGCGTTCGCCTACGATTTCTACAAGAACCGCTCCGAGATGACGATGGACCACATGGGCATCGTCGCGATCGGCTTCGTGGTGTCGTTCGTCACCGCGATCATCGTGGTGAAGACGTTCCTGGAATACGTCACCCGCCACGGCTTCGTGGTGTTCGCCTGGTGGCGCGTGATCGTCGGCACGCTCGGCCTGATCGCGCTGGCGCTGGGGCGGTAAACCCGAACGTCAAACGGCTGCGTTCCGGACGCGGAGCTCGTCATGCCGGGACAAGCCCGGCCATGACGGCGGAGATGGTTACGCGCTCTTGCGCTGGAACTGCCCGGCGGCGCGGAAACGCCAGAGATATTGCGGGGCGATCGCTTCCAGCGAGTCGGGCGTGATGCCGAGGCCTTCCAGCGTCAGGCCTGCGGCCTTCGCCGCGTCCGATACGACATTGTCGCGCGCGAGCAGCGTGACCTGGTCCGGGGTCAGCTTCAGCGCGCCCGGCGCGAATTGCAGGAAGTTGGCCTTGAAGCGGGCGAGGCCAAACGGCAGCGGCATTAGCATCCGCTTGCGATCGGCAATCTCGAGAATGGACTCGATGATCTCGCGCATGGTCAGCACTTCCGGGCCGCCGAGCTCGTAGGTCGCGCCCGCCTTGGCCTTGCCGTCAACGGCATCCGCGATCGCGGTGGCGACGTCGCCGACATAGACCGGCTGCATCCTGGTTTCACCGCCGATCAGCGGCACCACCGGCGACATCCGCGCCAGCGCCGCGAAGCGGTTGGTGAACTGGTCCTCGGGGCCGAACATCACGGAGGGGCGGAAGATCGTCGCCGACGGCACCGCGGCCAGGACCGCCGCTTCGCCGGCCGCCTTGGCTCTGGCATAGCGCGAGGGCGATTCCGCGTCGGCGCCGATCGCCGAGACATGGATCAGCTGTGCCCCCGCGGCAGCGGCCGCCTTGGCGATGGTCTCGGCGCCCTTGGCCTGGACCGCGTCAAAACTCTGCGCGCCGCCCTCGGCGAGGATGCCGACCAGATTGATCACGACCTGCGAATCACGCAGCGCCGCCTCGATCGAGGCCGGATAGCGCACATTCGCCTGCACGGTGTGGACCTGCCCGACCTTGCCGGAGGGCTGGAGGTACCCGGCCAGCTCCGGCCGCCGCACCGCGACCCGGACCCGGTAGTCGCGCCGGCACAGCGCGCGGACGACATTCCGGCCCAAAAACCCCGATCCGCCGAAAACCGTGACGAGCGTGTCCAGATTCGATGCCATGGGATCCATTCCTAGGGTCATTCCTGCGGGAAGAGTGCGTCTCGTCAGGCTTGTATCGGGCCGGTTTGCGATGCGCAATCCGCATCCCGAAGCGGGGTTCAAGCATGAATTGACAACCGCGTCACCGAACCGTAGTAACCGCCTCCGTGCCTAACCGGCATGCCCAGGTGGTGGAATTGGTAGACGCGCTGGCTTCAGGTGCCAGTGGCTTAACGGCCGTGAAGGTTCGAGTCCTTTCCTGGGCACCACCTCCTACTCAAGCGATTGAAATCGCTTTTGCAGGGAAATTTGAGCTGCTGACCGGTACACAAAACCGAGGCACGGCGCTCATGGCGTACCGAATGGCCTACATCGCTCGTCGGGTCGGCTCGGATCGCAGGCGATCTGGAGGCGGCTGGCTCCAGTCGCTCAGGCAAGCGCTACGCGCCGACAGCCGTTGCCCGGATGCTAGTTGAGCTATGAACGACGTCCACCGCGCTCGCGGCCGAAGCCGTCTTCGCTATTTGGGAAAAGGTCGGCAAAGCTGATGGCCCCAAGCGCCTGAGAGGTCTCAGTGCTCGTTGACCGCAGCGCCGAGCTTGATCAGGCTCAGCGAGCGGTTCGCGGTCTCGCGCAGGCGGCAGTAGCTCGCGTCGCCCGGGTACATGCCGGGCTCGACTTTGTCGAAGACCGCGCAGAAGCGATCACGCGAGGCGGCGAAAGTTTTCTGCGAGTCATTAACCGCCTGGATCACGTCGGCGAACCCGCCGGCCTGAACCTTCTTTAGCGCCTCACTGGTTTTCTGCGTCCAAATGGCGAGTTCGCGCGCCGCGCAGACTTTCCATTTGGCGACGTCGTCATTCGCGCCCTTTGCCGCTTTGATGCAGGGGTCGGCGACGAGCCCGACGCACGCGGCGCCGAAACCGCCGGTTTTCTCCGCGGTCTTCAGGCAGGCATCGATCACTGCAAGGTCGACTGGCGCGGTGCCTTGGGCGAAAGCCATCGATGCGAGCGGGAGGCTTGCCGCGAGCATCGCGGCGGCAAGTTTAAGCTTCATTGGAGACCTCCGTTCGGCGCATCGAAAATATGGAACACAATACCACTGCGAGCGCATGAAGCTCAGCGAGACGGTAGACCGGCGGGTGTGGCGGAAGGGCCGCACGGCGAGTGCGAAGGGAAAACGAGGGGGTATGCGGCTTCGGCTACGCCCTCTCCAATCAATGCCTTTGAATGCGCCTTGACCTGACTTGCGAGATTTTCGACCAATAGGTGATACATGCAACTTTGGTCATCGAAGGCCCAGCGTTGGTTCACCTGAATGTGGAACAGGAGCTACGCTGACGAATAATGACGGCGGGACCGGTTAAGGCACGCACGGGCTCTGCCTCTTGGCGTTGAAATTTTCAAGTCGGAACAGCCGCTTGGAGGCTTTCGAAGCCGGCCGTGGGGCCGATTCCGCCAAACCCCATCGATCGCACCGTCCGAATTTACCCCACTTTAGACAAACTGGCCCTAAGTCAGCGGGCAGGCTCGCATCCGGCCGTCGGCGAGCACGGAGCCATCGGGCTCGCTTTGTCGTGAGGGAAGCGGTGGATCAGCACCAGGTCTGGCACGAGCCGGCATTCGACAGGGTTGCGAACGCGATCAGCCCGTTCTTCCTGAGATCGGGAATTTATCTGTTCCTGGTCTCGTTCATCTGCCTGTTCTACGTCTTGAACGCACCGCTTCTGCTCGGTCACTACGATCTGGGCTGGCATCTGGCGGCCGGGGATCTGATCCGGGAACGCAACGCCATTCCGCTGCAGGACCCCTGGTCGTTCACCCACGGCGACAAGCCGTGGTTCAATCTGTCCTGGCTCTGGGACGTGCTTGCCAGTGCGACGCTTCAATACGCAGGCTTCGGCGGCCTCGTCCTGTCGACCGTGGCCTGTGGCGCAGCGATCGCCGGCATCCTGACTGCGATCTCTCTCGGCTATGGTGCGTCCGCGGTCGCGGTTTGCGTCTCGGTCTTCCTGGTCTGCCTGCTCTATCCCGCTTACGAAGTTGCGCCGAACATGTATCTCGCGGTCGCGCCGAATACATGCACGATGTTGTTCTGCGTCGTCTTCTATCGCGAATGCCTGCGACGAACGCGATGGTTCGTGCTTCCAGTGTTGATGGCGTTGTGGGCCAATCTGCACGGCGGCTTTCTGCTCGGTTTTTTCGTGATCGGCGTCTTCTGCGGCGCCGCCTTGCTCAGAGCGGCCTGGGCCGATCTCAGGGTCCTTGCTCTCGCGGGGATCGGGTGCCTTGCTGCGACATTCGTCAATCCGCTCGGCTGGAATATCTATGCCGGGGCCGCCGCGACGATGGGGCACTTCGTTCAGGGTAATATTACCGAATGGCGGTCCTACTACGACAACATTGAAATACCCGGCAGCATTCCGGGTATCCTGTACATGCTGGCCTTCGTCGCGCTCGAGCTTCGCTACAGAAACTCCAGGCCAATCCCGCTCGAACCGAGATTGATGTCCTGGCTGTTCCTGATTCTCGGACTGTATCAGTTCAGGTACATCGCGTTCTTCTTCATCTTCTCGACTGCGCCGATGGCGCTTCACCTCAGCCGCCTGCTGCCTCGGCGTCTCACCGCCGTTGACGTGCGGGGAGCGTTGCTGGCCGCCGGCATCGTCGGTCTCGGCACCTTGCCGCTGGCTTACTTGCGTGTCGCGCCGGCGCTCGCACTTCCGACGATGCTGTCGAGCGAAGATGCCAGCCATCTGCAAAAGCATTTCGCCGATGCGCGGGTCCTGAACCATTGGAATATCGGCGGCTACCTGATTTTCGCGACGCACGGCACCGTTCGCCCGTTCGTCGATGGCCGCGCCGCGACCGCCTATCCGGACGATTTGCTGCACGACTATTTCAAGCTGGTGAGCTGGGAGATCGACGAGTCCGCGTGGGACATGGTGCTCGACAAATACCGGATCGACGCCGTGCTGTGGGTCAGGGCACACGAACAGCTGCGGCAGTTCCTGGTGGAGCGACGAGGCTGGCGTGAGCAATACACTGGCGCTTACGTGACCGTTTACGTCAGGCCGCGATCCGGTTTCGATGGCGAAGCCAAGAGACAATGACGACCAGCGCCGCAGCTCTGTCCGCCATCGCGCCCGCCGTCAAAGCCGAGAGCTTCGCGACGCGGTACGGCGCCTTGTGCGCATTGCTGCTGCTGGCTGCGGCAGTCCGGCTGCCGCTCGCCTTCTGGCCGAACATCGTTCACGTCGACGAGCTGTATCAATATCTGGAGCCGGCCTGGCGCCTGCTTGGCCATCAGGGGGTCGTCACCTGGGAATGGCGCGACGGCATCCGGAGCTGGTTTCTGCCGACCTTGTTCGCAGGGCCGGTCGCTCTCGGCGACTGGCTTGCGCCGGGCGGATGGGGCGCCTTCGTCGTGCCTCGCCTGGTGGTCGGGCTTGCCTCGCTCTCGATCGTCGTGACGGCCTGGCATTTCGGCGAACGCATCTCGAGGTCGCATGCCGTCGTTGCGGCGTTTGCCGCCGTGGTCTGGTTCGAGCTGGTCTACTACGCGCCTCACACGCTGAGCGAACCGCTGGCGACGGCCGCGATCCTGCCGGCGGCTTATCTGCTGACCGGCGAGCTCGCGCGAAACCGGCTCTTCGCCGCAGGCGCATTGCTCGCTCTCGCCTGTGTCTGGCGCTTTCAATATGTGCCGGCTTGCGCGGTGTTTGCGTTGGCGGCGTGCTGGCGCGACCTGCGAAACGCGATTGCCCTGGTCGCGGGCGGATGCGCCGTCCTGGTGCTGTCCGGCGCCATCGACCTGGCCCACGGCTCAACGCCGTTTGCGTGGCTCGTCTACAATATTCAGCAAAATCTCCTGCATGACCGCGCATCGGAATTCGGTGACGCGCCGGCGGCCGCTTACGTTCTGCAGGCTTCGATTCTATGGTCGGGCACGACGCTGCTGATGCTGCTGGCGCTCTGGCGCGGCTGGCGACATGCCCCCCTGCTGATCGTCGCGGCTGTCGTGAACGTCGCGTTTCACAGCATGATCGTGCACAAGGAATACCGGTTCATTTTCCTGTCGATCGCGCTGCTGATCATCGCGGCGGCACTTGGCTCCGCCGATTGGGTCCGGATGATGCGTCGGCAAAGCGCATGGCGCTCCCGGGCACTTGCCGTCGTGTGTGGCGGCTGGCTGCTGCTCTCGCTCGGTCTGTCGGGCGCAACGCTCATCATGCGTGACAACTGGATGCGCGGCATCGGCGTCGCCCAGCTGATGGCGGAGCTCGAGGCCGATCCTGAATTTTGCGGGCTGGCCCTGTACGCGATCAACTATCCCTTTGTGCCCGGACGTGGGCAGCTCGCGGCCCGCAAGCCGATCTATTCCTTTTATCGGGACGACCCGCTGGCCAAGGGGCGACTTCCGGCTGTGGTGAAGACGCACCAGGCCGGGTTCAACCGCATCATCGGCCCGGCGAGCCTGGCCAGCGAATTGCCGGCGGATTTCTCGCCACGAAGTTGCGCAATGATGAGCGATGACAAGCCGGCCTGCGTCTTCGCGCGGCGCGGCGCTTGCGATGCGCCCGCTAGCCCCTTCGGCGTCAACGACGTGCTCGTGCGCGTGAACTACTAGCCGCGTCTGACGCTTGCGCCGGCGGCTGCCAGCGGATACATCGCGGCCGGCCCTCGCCAGCGTCTGTCCCGGGGATTAGCCTGCAACGCGCACCGATTCGATTGAGGTTTGAAACGCCATGACCGTACGCCTGCACCGCGGTGACCTGCCCGATCTGTCCCGCTACACCGGAGCGGTGGCGATCGACACCGAGACCATGGGCCTGAACCCGCATCGCGACCGGCTTTGCGTGGTGCAGCTTTCGCCCGGCGACGGCAGCGCGGACGTGGTGCAGATTCCCAAGGGTCATACCGATGCGCCGAACCTGAAGGCCCTTTTGGCCAATCCGGCGAACACGAAAATCTTCCACTTTGCGCGGTTCGACGTCGCTGTGCTGTACCAGACGTTTGGCGTCATGACCGGGCCGATCTACTGCACCAAGATCGCCTCCCGCCTGATCCGCACCTATACCGATCGCCATGGCCTCAAGGACCTCGTGCGCGAGGTGCTCAATGTCGACCTCTCCAAGCAGCAGCAATCGAGCGATTGGGGTTCCGACAGCCTGACCGAACCGCAGCTCGCCTACGCCGCCTCCGACGTGCTGCATCTGCACGGCCTGCGCGAGCGGCTCGATGCCATGCTGGTGCGGGAAGGCCGCACCGCGCTGGCCAAAGCCTGCTTCGACTTCCTGCCGACCCGCGCCTTGCTCGATCTCCAGGGCTGGGCCGAAGAGGACATTTTCGCGCATTCCTAGCGTTTCCCGTGGCGGCAGGTGGGGCGCCGGATTGGGCGATCGCCCCGTTTCAGACACTTTCGTAACGGCCTGTCGCTGGCTGCATATTTTGGCGTTGCCGGCTACAATGGGGCGCCCGCCAGCCGGACAAGGCGGGCGACACCTCAGGAGCCCAGGTGAATTCGGCCCATAATCCCACCTACGACGCCGCGCTTGCGGCGAAGTTCGCCAGCGCGGCGCGCCACAGCCGCCTGGTGCGGATTCTGCGCGTCGCGGTGCCGGCGACGGTGGCCGCGGCAATGGGTCTGCTCGTCCTCATCTCGACCATCTTCAACCCGTTCCAGATCCCCGTGAAGCTCGACTCCGGAAATCTCGTGGTGACAGGCACCAAGATCACGATGGAATCGCCGCACATGTCCGGCTTCACCCCGGACCAGCGGCCCTACGAGCTCTGGGCCAAGACCGCGACCCAGGACATCACCGATCCCGATCATGTCGATCTCCACGATTTGCGCGCGAAGGTGCTGATGGAAGACCAATCGACCCTGTTCCTCGATGCCCGCACCGGACGGTTCGACAACAAGCAGCAGCAGCTCGACCTGCACAAGGACATCTTCCTGCGCACCTCGAGCGGCTACGAGGCGCGGCTGAACTCGGCCTTCGTCGACATGGGCAAGGGCACGGTCTCCTCGGACGAGCATGTTGACGTCAAGCTGACCAACGGAACGCTGACCGCGGACCGGCTGCGGATCACGGAGGGCGGAGACGTCATCCGCTTCGAAGGCAATGTGGTGATGCACCTCGACAAGCTGGACGACCCCGCCGCCGCCCAGCCTGCGCCGGCCGAGCCTGCGTCGCCGGCGAAGACACGTACGCCTCAGAACAAGTCTGCCAATTCAAAGTGATTTTCATGATCAGGTTTTTTCCGCGCAACAATGACAAGCGGCGCGTCCTCCCTGGTGCGGCCGCGCTCGCCGTCGGCGTCGCGCTGATCGCAACGGGTGCGGCGATCGCGCAGAGCACGATGCAAGGCGTGCCCAACGCCATGCAGGGCTTCTCGCAGAACCGCGATCAGCCGATCCAGATCGAAGCCGCCTCGCTCGAGATGCGCGACAAGAAGAAGGAAGCGACCTTCTCCGGCAATGTGAAGGTCATCCAGGGCGACACCACCATGACCTCGAAGACGCTGGTGGTGTTTTACGATTCGGGCGGCGACAAGCCGGCCGCGCCGCAGCCTGCGGCGAAGACGGCAAAGGGTGCGCCGATGCAGTCGGCGACGCCGGGGCCGGGGGGGAACTCCTCGATCAAGCGGCTGGAGGCGCGCGGCAATGTCGTCGTCACCCAGAAGGACCAGGTGGTAACGGGCGAGACCGCCGTGTTCGACACCCGGACCAACCTCATCACCATGCTTGGGGGCGTCGTCTTGACGCAGTGCAAGAACGTGCTGCGCGGCGACCGGCTGGCGGTCGACATGACCACGGGCGTGTCGCGTGTGGAATCCGACAGCGGCCGGGTGCAGGCGCTGCTGCCGCAGGGCGGCGGCAATGATTGCGGATCCGGAGGCGCGGGCAAGCCCGGCGCGGGACCTCTGCAATTGCCTGGCGCAACCAAGCCCAAGTGAGCTGAAGCCAGTCAAAGTAAATTTGAAGAATGATTTCAGATGCTTGGGTTGATCACTCCCGATCCGAGGTTGAAGCTTGCGCGCCGAGACTGTATCTAGCGCGAAGGGCTTTCGAAGCGGGGTTCGCCGCTTTTCGGGCGTGTTTCACTGGGCATGAGACATCCCTTCATTCATGCTGCGTCGGCGAATCCTGAGGCCGGCGCGGCAGTTCGCGCGAAAACCGCGCAGGATCGTCGCGAAAGGCTAGAAGGCGGGGATGGTCGATCTCTTCAGCATGTTCCGTCGGCGCCCCGCCAAACGCGGCCGGCCAGGATTTGCGCGTCAGGACATCACCGCGCTCGGTGACAGCGTCGGCGGTCTTGTGGCCAGCCCGGTCAGGGACGCGCCGCCGATCGCCCGTAACCAACCGATGCATGCACCCGATCAGTTCCAAGGGGACTATCAGGGCGACTATCAGGCCGAGCCGCCCCGGGCTCAGGCGGTTCACCCGGTCAGGGCTGCCGGCAGGCCCAACGGTTCCGGCGGGCCTCAGCTCTTGAAGCGCCCGGGCTTCCTGGCTGTGCATAGCGTGGAAAAGAGTTTTGGCAGCCGCCAGGTCGTGCGCGGCGTCAGCATCTATGTGCGCCGCGGTGAAGCGGTCGGCCTGCTCGGCCCCAACGGCGCCGGCAAGACCACCGTGTTCTACATGATCACCGGCCTGATCAAGGCGGATCGCGGCGCGATCGAGCTCGACGGCCACGACGTCACCAAGCTGCCGATGTATCAGCGCGCGCGCCTCGGCATCGGCTATCTGCCGCAGGAGGCCTCGATCTTCCGCGGTCTCACCGTCGAACAGAACATCCGCGCCGTGCTCGAAGTGGTCGAGCCCTCGCGCAAGAAGCGCGAGCAGCAGCTCGATTCGCTGCTCGAGGAGTTCAACATCACGCGCTTAAGGAAATCGCCGTCCATCGCGCTGTCCGGAGGTGAGCGGCGCCGCGTCGAGATCGCGCGCGCGCTGGCGACGCGTCCGAACTACATGCTGCTCGACGAGCCCTTTGCCGGCATCGATCCGATCGCGGTCGGCGACATCCAGGACCTCGTCCGCCACCTCACCAACCGCGGCATCGGCGTGCTGATCACCGACCACAATGTGCGCGAGACGCTCGGCCTTACCGATCGCGCCTACATCGTCTATGCCGGTGAAATCCTGACCGAGGGCAGCCCGGAGGAGATCGTCGCCGATCCGGACGTGCGCCGCCTTTACCTTGGCGAGGAATTCCGCCTCTAGCCCGTTTTTCGATTTCGTCAAGACGTGTACATCGGGCTCGGACTAAGATAAGCAAAAATCGGACCAACTTTTTGGGATCGGTTCTTGCTTCATGGCGCTTTCGCAGAGATTAGAGTTCCGGCAATCGCAGTCGCTGGTCATGACGCCGCAGTTGATGCAGGCGATCAAGCTGCTGCAATTGTCCAATCTCGATCTCACGACGTTCGTCGAAGAGGAACTCGAGCGTAACCCGCTGCTAGAACGGGCCAATGACGAGCCGCCCGCCGGCGAGGGCCCGGCCGAGACCGGCCAGTTCAACGACAGCGACGGTGGCCACAACGACGAGCCCGGCGGCGGCCCGGGCGAAGCCTTCGAGCCAGGCCAGGAAGAGTGGATGAGCAAGGATCTCGGCACCCGCGCCGAGATCGAGCAGACCATGGACACCGGGCTGGACAATGTCTTTTCCGAGGAACCGGCCGAAGCGGCCGCGCGCAACGCCCAGGATGCGGCGCCGACCACCTATACCGAATGGGGCGGCGGCGCCTCCGGTGACGAGGATTACAATCTCGAAGCCTTCGTCGCCGCAGAGACCACGCTCGGCGACCATCTCGCCGAGCAGCTCTCGGTTGCCTTCACCGGGGCCGCGCAGCGCATGATCGGCCAGTATTTGATCGACCTCGTCGACGAGGCTGGCTATTTGCCGGGCGATCTCGGCCAAGCCGCCGAACGGCTGGGGGCATCGCAGCAGGACGTCGAGAACGTTCTTGCCGTGCTGCAAAAATTCGATCCGCCCGGCGTCTGCGCGCGCAATTTGAGCGAATGCCTGGCGATCCAGCTCCGCGAGCTCGACCGCTACGATCCCGCGATGCAGGCCCTGGTCGAGCATCTCGACCTCCTCGCCAAGCGCGACATCGGAGCCTTGCGCAAAGTCTGCGGCGTCGACGACGAGGACATCGCCGACATGATCGGCGAGATCCGCCGGCTCAATCCCAAGCCGGGCATGAAGTTCGGCTCGGCCCGGCTCCAGACCATGGTGCCCGATGTCTATGTCCGCCCGGGTCCCGACGGCGGCTGGCATGTCGAGCTCAACAGCGACACCTTGCCGCGCGTGCTGGTCAACCAGACCTACTATTCGCAGCTCTCGAAGAAGATCGGCAAGGACGGCGACAAATCCTATTTCACCGACGCGCTTCAGAACGCGACCTGGCTGGTGCGCGCGCTCGACCAGCGCGCCCGCACCATCCTGAAAGTCGCAACCGAGATCGTGCGCCAGCAGGACGGCTTCTTCACCCATGGCGTGGCGCATCTGCGACCGCTGAATCTGAAGGCCGTCGCCGACGCCATCCAGATGCATGAATCCACGGTGTCGCGCGTCACCGCCAACAAATACATGGCGACCAATCGCGGCACGTTCGAGCTGAAATATTTCTTCACGGCCTCGATCGCCTCGGCCGATGGCGGCGAAGCGCATTCGGCCGAAGCCGTGCGTCACCACATCAAGCTGCTGATCGATGCGGAGGCGCCGTCCGCGATCCTGTCCGACGACACCATCGTGGAACGCTTGCGCGGCTCGGGCATTGATATCGCCCGCCGCACGGTCGCGAAATACCGCGAAGCCATGCGCATTCCTTCCTCGGTGCAACGCCGTCGCGACAAGCAGAGCGCTCTTGGTAACGTCCTCTCCACCGCCATGGCCGATCGCTCCCGCAATCCCGAACCGGCCTGATTGCGCCGGCGCCAAATCGCGCTACTCTCGATCCGCTATCGGGCCCGATCCTGGCCAGGCACGAACCAAGCGAGGTTCACATGACTCTCCGCATCTCGGGAAAGAGCGTCAATGTCGGCGAGGCCCTGCGCGGCCGGGTCACCGACCGGACTGAAGAGGTCCTGCGCAAATATTTTGATGGCAATTATTCCGGCCACATCACGCTGAGCAAGGACGGCTTCGGCTTCCGCACCGACTGTGCGCTGCATCTCGATTCGGGAATCACGCTCGAGGCCGACTCGAACGCGCCGGACGCCTATGCCAGTGCCGACCAGGCGCTTCTGATGATCGAGAAGCGGCTCAAGCGCTACAAGAGCCGGCTCAAGGACCGCTCTGCCCGCAAGGCTCATGTCGCCTCCGCGGCGCTGGCCGCCATGGATGCCACCAGCTACGTGCTGGAGGCACCGGGCGAAGGTGAGGACGAGGACGAGATCACCGGCTACAGCCCCGTCATCATCGCCGAGGCCACCACCTCGCTGAAGCCGCTGTCCGTGAGCGAAGCGGTCATGGAACTCGACCTCAGCGGGGCGCCCTGCCTGGTGTTTCAGCACGGTTCCTCGGGCCGGGTGAACATCATTTACCGCCGGGCGGACGGCAATGTCGGCTGGATCGACCCCCCGGGGGCCAAGGCGGATGGCAAGGCCTGAGGGGCCATTGGGCGGCACCCTGGAACCCCGCCCCGGGGCTCCTTTCCGCCTTAACAATGACCGGGGCAAAGCTGCACGCGGGAGTTGGCACCGGGATTGCGTTGGAGTAGAAGCCCCCCACATCAGGGGCGAGCTAAGTCCGCCTCCTGCTTGAACTTCTCGACGTCGGCCCGCCCAGGTTCTTTGTCCAGGCTGGCCAATTCGGAACCTGACGTTTTCATTCACCTCGGAAGACTTCCATGCCGATTACCGATCTGGTCGCGCCCGAGGCGATTCTCCCGGCATTGAAGGTCAACAGCAAGAAGCAGGCGCTTCAGGAACTCGCGGCCAAGGCCGCCGAGCTGACCGGGCAGAACGAGCGTTCCGTGTTCGAGGTGCTCCTGCAACGCGAGAAGCTCGGCACCACCGCGGTCGGCTACGGCGTCGCCATCCCCCACGGCAAGCTGCCCAAGCTGGAAAAGATCTTCGGCCTGTTCGCCCGTCTCGATCGTCCGATCGATTTCGAATCGATGGACGGCCAGCCGGTCGACCTCGTCTTCCTGCTGCTCGCCCCCGAAGGCGCCGGCGCCGATCATTTGAAGGCGCTGGCCCGCATCGCCCGTCTCCTCCGCGACCAGGACATCGCCAAAAAGCTCCGCGCCTCGCGCGATGCCCAGGCGATCTATTCGGTGCTGGCGCTGCCGCCGGCGACTGCGGCGTAACCCTTCTCCGTCGAACCGACGCAGCGCCGTCTGCGACCTATTGTGCAGCCGGGCGCTGCGATATTTCGTCTCCGGCACTGTTTCGGCGCGGGGATTTTGCAAGATGATTTGCGGTTCGATCGGGCGGGTCTTCGGTCTGCTTTGCTCCGTCACCATTGTCGCCACCGCCGTGGCCCGCGCCGACGAGGCGTCCAACGACCGCGTCATCGCGGAGAAGACCGAGATCATTGCAGCCGATGCGACCAATGCGGTTGCTTACGAGCTGCGCGGCGAAGCCTGGTACATGAAGCGAGACTGGAATCGCGCCTTCGAGGATTGCAGCGCCGCGATCCGGATCGATCCAAATTTCGGGCGGGCCTATCACTGCCGCGGGCGGGCCTATTCCGCCAAAGGCGATCGCGATCACGCCATGATCGACTACAACGAGGCCATTCGCCTCGACCCAAATTATGGGCCGTCCTATACCTCGCGCGCCGAGGAGTATTTCAACAGGGGCGATTTTGATCGCGCGATCGCAGGCTTCACCGAGGCCATCGAACGCAGCCCCAAGCAGGCTTACCGTGCGCTCGTCATGCGAGGGGAGGCGTATGCAGCGAAGGGCGACACCGATCACGCCGTCGCCGACTACAGCGAGGCGATGCAGCGCAATCCGGCCGCCGCCTGGCCCTACGAGTTGCGAAGCACCATTCGCTCCCACAAGGGCGAGATCGATGCGGCTCTGGACGACTGCGACAGCGCAGTCCGTCTGGAGCCCGGAAGGGCCGGCGGCCACTATTGCCGGGCCATGGTGTTTCTGAAGAAGGACGATGCTGACAGCACCATCCGGGAGCTGGATGACGTTACCAGGATTACGCCGTCTTTCGCAAAGGCCTATCTCGTTCGCGGCGTCGTCCTGCACGGAAAGGGCGACGACAAACGTGCCCTTGCCGATTTTGACGAAGTGATCCGGCTACAGCCGGGGAATTCGGAGGCCTACAACAGTCGCGCCGGTCTGTTTCGGGACATGGGACAGCACGATCGCGCGCTCGCCGACTATAACGAGGCGATCCGGCTCGATCCCAAAAGCCAGCTCGCCCTGGTCAATCGTGCCCTCCTCTACATGATGATGTCCGACCCAAAACATGCGCGCGCGGATTTCAACAGCGTGCTCGCGCTGCCACTGAGCGACAAATGGGCCGTGGACACGGCGCGCGAAGGACTTGGCTTTGTGAAGTGATGGCGGAGCCGGGCTGCTAAAAGCAAAACGGGCACGCCTTCCTGCGAAGGCATGCCCGCTTGAAACCCTATTCGTGCGACGTGCGCGTGCTCAGTGCACGCTCACCGCTTGCAGCTCGTTGCTCCAGGCGTTGGCGATCGCGGCTTCGCGGCTGTCGGTCAGCATGATCGGCGTGCCGTCGGCGGCGTGGAGCGCGAAGAGCTTGAGGCCCGGCGCGATCTTCGGCGCTTCGGGAAACAGGCCCGGCACATCCTCGGAGCGGATCTGCTTCACATAGGCGATATGGCCTTCGCCGAGGGTTGCCAGCGTCTCTGGCGAGACGTTCTTGGCTTCGTATTCGAACGCAACGTGACCTTCACTCATGGTCTCGACTCCTCTGGAACACTAAGCGGTCGAGTCCGCTACTCGTTCCATTATTCGTGCTCATTGATAGCGATTGTCTTAACGATCCTCTCCGGTTCCGGCCGGGCAAGATCGATCGCCAGCAATCCGTTCTTCAGATCCGCACCCAGCACCAGCATCCCCTCTGCCAGCACGAAAGTGCGCTGGAAGTGGCGCGCGGCGATGCCGCGATGGATGTATTGCCGGGTCTTGTCGTCCTGCTGCCGTCCGCGAATGACGAGCTGGTTTTCCTCAATGGTTACATCGAGTTGGTCGCGGGTGAATCCGGCGACCGCCAGCGTGATTCGCAAACGCTCGGGCTGGCCCTCCGATCGGTCGCACCTCTCGATATTGTAGGGAGGGTAACCGTCGGCGCCTTTGACGACCCGATCGAGCACGCGCTCGATCTCGTCGAAGCCCAGCAGGAACGGACTGGAAAGCGTGGGAACACGAGACATAGTTTACAAAGTCCTCTCGAAGCGACTTTGGTGCATCAGGGCCCGTACAGGCACCCCTTGATCAGCAATATGGGCATATCCGCGTGTAGGTTCAAGGACGTAGCGGGGGGCTGTGGATGGGCAGCTCACCCGCTCTGCCATGCACGAAAGCTGACTTGTCGTCATGGCGCGAAACGCCTGCGACAGGCCCGGCACGACGAAATCGCGGCGCGATTTTTCTCAACAAAAACAAACCCCCTTCTACTGTGCATGGGGTTGTTTTCGCGGTTTTTAATCGACGGCCCTGTGGAACCAGGTCAGGCCTCGATCCGCGTCCGGCCGTCGCCGCTGAACAGATGCAGCTTTTGGCGCGTCGCTGCGACGCGGATCTTCGCGCCGATCGGCGGCGCCTCGGAGCCGGGAATGCGCACGATGACCTCGCCGGGCGGCAGTTCGCCGGGGTTGGCGGCGATGCGCTGCTCGTCCTGAGCCCGCGTGCCGTAGACGAAGGTTTCGGCGCCGACGCGCTCGATCGCTTCCACGGTGAGCGGGAGCGCGACGCCGCCCGCCGGGGTCTGGTCGGTGATGACGAAGTCTTCCGGGCGGATGCCGAGGATGCCGGCGTCGGTGCTGCCGAGCTGCGATTTGATCTCGTCGGCGCGAATTGACATCAGATTCATCGGCGGCGCGCCGATGAAGGAGGCGACAAAGGTCGTCGCCGGCTTCTCGTAGATCGCGAGCGGATTGCCGACCTGCTCGACCTGGCCGCCGTTCATCACCACGAGAATGTCGGCGAGCGTCATCGCCTCGAGCTGGTCGTGGGTGACGTAGATCGACGTGGTGTTGAGCCGGCGCTGCAATTTGCGGATCTCGACCCGCATCGCGATGCGGAGTTTGGCGTCGAGGTTGGACAACGGCTCGTCGAACAAAAACACTTTGGGCTGGCGCACGATGGCGCGGCCCATGGCGACGCGCTGGCGCTGGCCGCCGGAGAGCTGGCGCGGTTTGCGCTCCAGCATCGATGTGAGCTCGAGCACGCGCGCGGCTTCGTCGACGCGGGTCTTGACCTCCGCCTCCTTCATGCCGCGGTTGCGCAGGCCGTAGGCCATGTTGTTGAAGACGCTCATATGCGGATAGAGCGCGTAGTTCTGGAACACCATCGCGATGTCGCGGTCGGCGGGCTCGATCTGGTTGACGATGCGGCCGCCGATGTCGATCTCGCCGCCGGTGACGGTTTCGAGGCCTGCGACCATGCGCAGCAATGTCGACTTGCCGCAGCCGGAGGGGCCGACCAGCACGCAGAATTGGCCGTCGCCGACATCGACGTTGACGCCCTTGATGGCCTCGAAGCCGCCGGGATAGGTCTTGCGGACGTTGCGCAGGGTGACGTTAGCCATGGGATTTACTTTTCCGTCTCCACGAGTCCGCGCACGAACAATTTCTGCATCACGACGACGACGAACACCGGCGGCAGCATCGCCAGCACGGCCGTCGCCATCACGATCGGCCATTCGGTCAGCGCGTCGGTGGTGGTGATCATCTTGCGGATGCCGACCTGGATGGTCTGCATGTCGTCGCGGGTGGTGATCAGCAGCGGCCAGAGATATTGATTCCAGCCGAGGATGAAGAGGATCACGAACAGCGCCGCCATATTGGTGCGCGACAGCGGCAGCAGCGTATCCCAGAAGAAGCGCAAGGGACCGGCGCCGTCGATGCGCGAGGCCTCCAGCAGCTCGTCCGGCACGGTCATGAAGAACTGGCGAAACAGCAGCGTCGCGGTGGCCGAGGCGATCAGGGGCAGCGCCAGGCCCGCATAGCTGTCGAGCATGTGCAGATCTGCGACGATCTTGTAGGTCGGATAGATGCGCACCTCGACCGGCAGCATCAGGGTGATGAAGATGATCCAGAAGATCGGCATCCGGAACGGAAAGCGGAAATAGACGATCGCATAGGCCGAGATGATCGAGATCGCGATCTTGCCGACCGCGATCAAGAGCGCCATCACCAGCGAGTTCAGCATCATGTTGCCGACGGGCTCGCGGGTGGAGCCGCTCGTGCCGACGAAAATGGTCTGGTAGTAGACCTCGAAGAAATGACCGCCCGGCAGCAGTGACATCTGTCCGTTGGCGATCAGCGCGTTGTCCTGGGTCGAGGCGACGAACGCGATGTAGACCGGGAAGGCGACGATCGCGATCCCGATCCAGAGGATGATGTGGGCGATGTAGCGCCGGAAGCCCTCTTCCTCGACCATCAGTAGGTCACCTTGCGTTCGACGAACCGGAACTGGATTCCGGTGAGCACGATGACCATGACCATCAGGATCACCGACTGCGCCGCCGAGCTGCCGAGATTGCCGCCGAGCAGGCCGTCGGAATAGACCTTGTAGACCAGCGTGACCGTCGACGTTCCCGGACCGCCGCGGGTCATGGTGTCGATGATGCCGAACGTGTCGAAGAAGGCGTAGACGATGTTGACCACCAGCAGGAAGAAAATGGTCGGCGACAGTAGCGGGAAGGTCACGGTCCAGAAACGCCGCATCGGGCGGGCGCCGTCGATCGCGGCGGCCTCGAACACGCTCTTCGGGATCGCCTGCAGGCCGGCGAGGAAGAACAGGAAATTATAGGAGATCTGCTTCCATGCGGCGGCGAGGATGATCAGCGCCGCGGCTTGGTCGCCGTCGAGCAGCGGATTCCAGTCGATGCCCATGTTGCGCAGATAGCGCGAGAGCACGCCGAGCGAGGGATGCAGCATGAAGATCCAGAGCACGCCGACCACGGGCGGCGCCACCGCATAGGGCCAGATCAGGAGCGTGCGGTAGAGCATCGAGCCACGCAGCGGCTTGTCCGCCATCACGGCGAGCAGCAGCGCGAAGGACAGCGAAGAGACGGCGATCGCGAACGAGAACAAGAACGTTCGGACGATCGCCTCGAAATAGGCTGCGTCCTTGAACAGCTCGATGTAATTCTCGAACCAGACAAAGGTGGTCGACAGCCCAAACGCATCCTGCAGCAGGAAGGACTGGATCACCGCCTGCAGGGCCGGCCAATAGAAGAAAATCAGGACGATCGCGAGCTGCGGCGCAACCAGCGCGTACGGTAACAGCCTTGACTGGAAAATGGCTTGCTTTTGCATGATGCCAGCAGAGCGGCAGGCCGGGTCGCGGCCTGCCGCTCATTGCCTCACTTGACGGCGGTCTTTTCGAACTGCCGCAGCATCGTGTTGCCGCGCTCAACCGCGGAGTCGAGTGCCTGCTTGGCGGTCTTCTTGCCGGCCAGCGCCTGCTCGATCTCTTCCGACCAGACGTCACGCAGCTGCACCATGTTGCCGAGGCGCAGACCGCGCGAGTTCTCGGTCGGCTCCTTGTTGGTCAGCTCGAGCAGCGGCGTTTCGAGATAGGGCTGATCCTTGTAGAAGCCCTCTTCCTTTGCCTTCGCATAGGCCGCCTTGGTGATCGGCAGATAGCCGGAGGCCTTGTGGATATAGACCTGGCGATCAGTGTCCGAGAGGAAGGTCAGGAACTTCGCGACGCCCTTGTATTCCTCGGCCGACTTGCCGCCCATCACCCACAGCGAAGCGCCGCCGATGATCGAGTTCTGCGGTGCGCCCTTGACGTCGGGATAATAGGGCATCGGCACGGCTGTGAAGTTGAACTTGGCCTGCGCCTTGACGTTGCCGAAGAACGCGGACGAGGTCAGGTAGATCGGGCATTCGCCGGAGGTGAAGCGACCCTCGCCGGTGTTGGTGCGGCCGGCGTAGTCATAGGTCTTGGTCTTCTGCAGCTCGACCAGGGTTTCGAGATGCTTGACCTGAAGCGGTCCGTTGAACTCGAGCACGGTGTCGAAGCCGTCGAGGCCGTTGGCCTTGCTGGCGAGCGGCAAATTGTGCCAGGCCGAGAGCTGTTCGAGATTGACCCAGGTGACCCAGGAGCCCGAGAAGCCGCAGGTGTCGTGACCCGCAGCCTTCAGCTTCTTGGCGGCCTCGAACGTTTCGGGCCAGGTCTTCGGGATCTCGACATTCGCCTTCTTCAGCTCGTCGAGGTTGACCCACATCACGGTCGAGGACGAGTTGAAGGGGAAGGACAGCATTTCGCCCTTCGACGTCGAATAATAGCCGGTGATGGCGGGCAGGTAGATCTTGGGGTCGAACTTCTCGCCGGCGTCGGCCATCAGCTTGTAGACGGGCTTCACGGCGCCGGTCGCGGCCATCATGGTCGCGGTGCCGACTTCGAACACCTGCATGATGTGCGGGGCATTGCCGGCGCGGAACGCCGCGATGCCGGCGTTCATCGTATCGGGATAGTTGCCCTTGTAGGTCGGGATCACCTTGTAGTCGCTCTGCGACGCGTTGAAGTCGGTGGCGAGCTTGACGATGACGTCGTTGTTGGCCCCGGTCATCGCGTGCCACCACTGGATTTCGGTCGCGGCCAAGGCCGGCGAGGCCGATAGTCCTACCGTGAGTGCAATAGCGGCAGCCGCTCCAAACTTTCTAAGAGCCATCAAGTAAACCTCCCTTGGCCGTTCTCTTGGGCCGTCAAAAATGATCGCTTGCGCTAGCAGCGCCATATGACGTTCACATGACTGTGTAAGCGGGCGAAACGAAAGCGGCAAGCGCTGGAAAAGGGAAGCCGTCAAATAGGCGAATGCCGCGCGCGCGGCGTCCTCCATTCGCGTTGCACAGAGCGCCCGCGCCGCAGTGCGGCATTGGACGTCATCGCGGAATGGCAGTGGAAGATCGCCGATGCCGCTGCGAGCTCGAAAACCTCTCCCGCTTGCGGGAGAGGTCGCGCCGAAGGCGCGGGTGAGGGCTCTCTCCGCTTGGGGATTGTCCCGTTGCGGAGACACCCTCTCCCCAACCCTCTCCCGCAAGCGGGCGAGGGAGCGCGCCTACGGTGAGGCTCGATCTTCGTCTTATCTCAGCGCTTGCGTTCCGGGCCGCAGACCGTGCCCTGCTCGACCATCGCGTCGATCTCGGACCTGGAGTAGCCGAACTCGCCGAGCACCTCGGCTGCGTGCTGGCTGAATTTCGGCGGCAGGCGATGCAGGCTCGGCTTGCTGCGGTCGAGCCGGATCGGGGACGCCACGCCCTTGTACCAGTCCTTCTCGATAATATCGCCGCGCGCGATCGTGTGCGGATTGGTCAACGCCTGGTCGATCTTCTGCACGGGGCCTGCGGGCAGGCCCGCGGCGAGCAGGCGATTGCACAGCGGCTCGGCCTCGTGCTGGCTGAACACGGCGGCGAGTTCGGCCCGCAGCGCTTCGCGATTGGCGATGCGGTCCTTGTTGCGCGCAAAGCGTGGATCGGTGCCGAGCTCGGGCTTGCCGATCTCCTTGGCGAGCTTGCGGAAGGTGCCGTCATTGCCGACGCCGATGAAGATGTCGTCGGTCTTGGTCGGGAAGATCGCATAGGGCACGAGGTTGGGATGCTCGTTGCCGGTCAGCGCCGGCGGCTTGCCATGCATGAAATAATTCGCGGTGTGCGGATGCATGATGGCGAGACCGGTCTCGTACAGCGTGGTCTCCAGGAACTGGCCCTGGCCCGAGCGCTGCCGCTCCGACAGCGCCATCAGGATGCCGATCGCCGCATAGAGGCCGGTGCCGATGTCGACCAGCGGCACGCCGATCCGCATCGGTCCGCTCTCGGGCGAGCCGGTCGCCGCGATCATGCCGGTCATGGCCTGGATGATGGCGTCATAGCCGGGATTGCCGCCGCGCGGGCCGTCGGCGCCGAAGCCGCAGATCCGGCAATGCACGAGGCGCGGGAATTTCTCGCGCAACACGTCGTTGCCGATGCCCCATTTCTCCAGCGTGCCCGGCTTGAAGTTCTCGATCAGGACGTCGGCGCTCTCCAGCATCTTGAGCAGCACGGTCCGGCCGCCCTCGGAGGCGAGGTCGAGGCCGATCGAGCGCTTGTTGCGGTTGATGCCGATGAAATAGGCCGCGTCTTCCTCGTGGAAGGGAGGGCCCCAGTCGCGTACCTCGTCGCCTGCGGGCGGCTCGACCTTGATCACGTCGGCGCCGTGGTCGGCGAGGATCTGGGTGCAATAGGGACCGCCGAGCACGCGCGTGAGATCGATGACGCGCAGGCCGCTCATTGCACCCGTGGCGGCTCCAGAACTGGCGGCTTCAGTCATGCCTTCGCGTCCCCTGTGTCGATGTGATCACAGGCCTAACGAGGTTCGTCCGAGCCGGCAATGGCTTCCCGCGTAGGGCCTCATGCAGGCCCGTCGCCGCAATCCCGTGGGATGGCAAATCAAGGGAAGCGGCCGGCCCGAGGGATCCCGGGTCGGCCGCTTCAGCTAACCGATCAGACGACCGTCAGGCGAACGTCGACATTACCGCGCGTCGCGTTGGAATAGGGGCACACCTGGTGCGCCTTCTCGACCAGCGCCTCGGCTTCCGCGCGGGCGAGGCCCGGCAGCGATACGGCAAGGTCGATGTCGAGACCGAAGCCGCCGGCCGCGCGCGGGCCAATGCCGACGGTCGAGGTCACGGAGGCGTCGGCCGGAACCTTGGGGCCGCCCTGCGAGGACACGAACTTCATCGCGCCGATGAAGCAGGCGGCATAGCCCGCCGCAAACAGCTGCTCGGGATTGTTGCCGGCGCCGCCGCCGCCGCCGAGCTCCTTCGGCGTGGTGAGCTTGACGTCGAGCGCGCCGTCGAGGGTCGCAGCATGGCCGTCGCGGCCGCCGGTGGCCTTAGCACTGGTCTTGTAGAGGACATTCACTGACATTTTCGTCTCCCTGTGTTTTCGGGTGGGGTGCGATCCTTATTGCAAACAATTAGATTGTGGGCAATTGAAATCATGGCGTCTCACATTTAATTGTTCGCAATTGAATGTGGCGACGGCCGGCCCCAGAATGGAGCTGGTCCTGTGAGATTCTCGATGCCCCGGAAACATTCTGCAGCGGACACGCCGCTTCGCCTCGACAACCAGATCTGCTTCGCGGTCTACTCGGCCGCGCATGCCTTCAACCGCGTCTACAAGCCGCTGCTGGACCGGCTCGGCCTGACCTATCCGCAATATCTGGTGATGCTGGTGCTGTGGGAGCGCGACGACGTGCCGGTCAAGACCATCGGCGAAAAGTTGTTCCTGGATTCGGGAACGCTGACGCCGCTGCTCAAGCGGCTCGAGGCGGCCCACCTCGTCAAGCGCACGCGCTCGAGCGAGGACGAACGTCAGGTGCTGATCGCGTTAACCCCGCAGGGCCACGCCCTGAAGGACAAGGCGCGCGCCGTGCCGCAATCGATCCTGGCGGCGTCGGACTGCTCGGTCTCGGAACTGGTCGCGATGAAGGATGAAATCGTGGCGCTGCGCGATAGGTTGAATGCGGTGATCGGGGAGTAGGGTTAGAAGTGCTTCTTCGCGAAAGCGCGACCCGAGCCAGATTTCAGGTATCGCTCGAAGGCGACAGCGCGTGCCGCGTCATCAAACGCGAAATAGGTCCGAATTCGCCAAGGTCCGTACTTCGACGTGTGTGGCACCTCACCGGCGTTATGTTTTGCCAAACGGGCTCGTAAGTCGTCGGTAATGCCAACGTAGAAGTGCTCGGAATCAAGGCTTTCGAGAATATAGACGTATTTCATTCCGCTTCCTCCCTGAGGGCAGGATAGCAGTTCCCAGGAGCCTTGAGGTGCTTGCCTCGTCCGCCGTCGCCCTCCGGGCTATGGCGAGACAGCCTTCGCTCACTTCGCTACGAGGGACTTCCCGGGCTTGCCCAGCCGAAGCTCGCGAAGCGAGCGAAGGCTGGTGGAGCCAGGCGGGATCGAACCGCCGACCTCTTGCATGCCATGCAAGCGCTCTCCCAGCTGAGCTATGGCCCCTTAACCGTCCGACGCGCCTTGGGCGACGCGTCGGGAAAGACCCAGAACCACAGTTCTGGAATTATCTCAAGTCTCTTCGTCACCGCCGACATCACCAATGATGTCGGTGACGTCCTCATCGCCTTCTTCGTCGTCGGCGATAAAGGTCGAATCATCGTCGTCATCGTCCTCGATGGTCTCATCGACTTCGATGTCGTCCTCGGATTCGGGCACGACCGCCTTGACCTTGCCGGTGTTCTCCTCGGCATCGGCCTCCTCGAGCGAGACCTCCTCGACCTCCGCCGGCTCCGGCGTGGCGTCGGCGGCAGCGGCTGCGTGGCGGGCTTCGGCGCCACGGGGTGCGCGAGCCGGCGCGATGGGCGCGATCGGCACGACTTCTCCGGTATAGGGCGAGATCACCGGATTCTTGTTGAGGTCATAGAACTTTTTGCCCGTGGTGGGGCAAATACGTTTAGTTCCGAGTTCGGACTTGGCCACGGCAGAGGAATCCTGGGAATGTCTGAAAAGCGGTGCTTCACTTGGCTAGTTGGCGGCCCGCTGTCAATAGCGCATTACGGGAGAACGACATGCCCGTGACGGCGGGGAGACCATGTGGTACCTGCCCCGCGACTCCCGCAGGGACGTTTCGGGCCTATCCAAGGACACAAACTTGACCGATTCCGACAAGCCGACGCCGCTCCAGTCGCGCGCCAGCGGTCCCCTGACCGGGAAAGTACGGGTGCCCGGAGACAAGTCGATCTCCCACCGTGCCCTCATCCTCGGTGCGCTCGCGGTTGGAGAGACGCGGATTTCGGGCCTCCTGGAGGGCGAGGACGTCCTTAACACCGCCAAATCCATGCAGGCACTTGGCGCCAGGGTCGAGCGCACCGGAGATTTCGCCTGGAAGGTGAACGGCGTGGGTGTCGCGGGCTTCGCGGAGCCCAAAGCGCCGCTGGATTTTGGCAACTCCGGCACCGGCTGCCGGCTCGTCATGGGCGCCGTCGCCGGCTGCCCGATCTCTGCGATTTTCGACGGCGATGCCTCGCTGCGCAGCCGGCCGATGCGCCGGATCCTGGATCCGCTGGAAAAGATGGGTGCGAAGGTCGTCGCCGGCGGCGAGGGCGGTCGTCTGCCGCTGACCGTCCAGGGCGCGCGCGATCCGCTGCCGATCACCTACAAGACGCCGGTGGCGTCGGCCCAGATCAAATCCGCCGTCCTGCTCGCGGCCCTGGCCGCGCCGGGCACCACCACCGTGGTCGAGACCGAGGCCAGTCGCGACCATACCGAGCTGATGCTCAAGCATTTCGGCGCCGAGATCACCTCGGTGCAGGAAGGTCAGCACGGCCGCCGTATCACGCTCGTGGGCCAGCCTGAGCTGCATGGCGCCAATGTCGTCGTGCCCGCCGATCCCTCGTCGGCGGCGTTCCCCATCGTTGCTGCGCTGATCGTCGAAGGCTCCGAAATCATCCTGTCCGATGTCATGACCAATCCGCTGCGGACCGGTCTTTTCACCACGCTGCGCGAAATGGGTGCCTCGATCGAGGAAAGTGAAGTTCGCGGCGACGCCGGCGAGCCGATGGCGAAGCTGCGCGTACGCGCCTCGAAATTGCGCGGTGTCGAAGTGCCGCCGGAGCGCGCACCGTCGATGATCGACGAATATCTGGTGCTGGCGGTGGCGGCCGCCTTCGCCGAGGGAACGACCATCATGCGCGGCCTCCAGGAGCTGCGTGTCAAGGAATCCGACCGTCTCGAAGCCACTGCCGCCATGCTCCGCGTCAACGGCGTCAAGGTCGAGGTCTCCGGCGACGATTTGATCGTCGAAGGCCGCGGCCACGTTCCGGGCGGCGGCGTTGTGGCCACCCACATGGACCATCGCATCGCGATGTCCGCGCTGGTGATGGGCTGCGCGTCGGACCAGCCGGTGACCGTCGACGACACCGCCTTCATCGCCACCAGTTTTCCGGATTTCATCCCAATGATGCGTTCGCTTGGGGCCGATTTTTCATGAGGAAGCTGCCATGAGCGCAGCCTTCGATCGCGATGCCTTGCTGGACGCTTTCGATTCGATAGGCCGTGCTGCGGCCGAGGCTGGAACGAAGCTTCAGATCGCGGTCTATGGTGGCTCCGCCCTCATGCTTGCCAGCAACTTTCGTTTCGCGACGGAAGACGTCGATGTCTCGAAGCTCGAGCGTCCGCTGCCGGATTGGCTGGAGGGGATCACAGCCGAAATCGCCGCAAGGAATGGATGGGGTGCCGACTGGTTCAACGATCACGTGGTGTTTCATCTCAGCCCACTGGCCGACCGGGCCGCGGATCATCTCGAATTCGGCACTTTCCCGCGTGACGGCACGCCACCGGGACTTGAGGTCTCAGTGCCCTCCGCTGCATATCTTCTCGCGTTGAAACTGAAGGCTTTCCGGGTCACGGATCCCGTTCTCGGGGAGACGGAACGGCTCGATATCCTGAACTTCATGAAAGTGGTTGGAATCGCGACCGTAGAGGAAGCCATCGCACTGCTTGGCCGGTATTTTCCGGTGAGCGCGGCCTCCTCGGAAAAGCAGCGCTTCCTTTTGAAGAACATGAACCCGGAGGGAGGAGCGGATGCGCCCAAATACCCTCGCTGAGGCCGTCGATCGCATCCGCGCCGGCGCGCCGCAGGACGTCACGCTGGCCGAATTCATCGACACATTCGATCTTGCCGGGACGAGCAGGGCCCAGTACCAGGCCATCGAAGACGAACCAGTATTGACGCGAAACGATCGGCTGGACGCCCTTGTCGGCGCGATCGCCGAATATCTGGCAAAGCAGCGTCGCCTCGGGCGGGTGCCGGCGTGGGTCTGCGATCCGGCGCGGCGTCTCGCCGAGCCGTGGTTCACCGCGTCATCCCCATCGGATGCGATGCGAGAATATTTGACTTACGCGAGCCCCGCCGAATTCGCGTCCCGCAACATCTTCACGGAGGAGCGGCCATTGCGACGCGCCCGTAGTCCCCACGCAGTCAAGGTTTGAGTGATATGATCATCGCCATCGACGGGCCCGCGGCTTCGGGCAAGGGCACGCTCGGCAAGCGCCTTGCCCACCATTACGGCTACCGTCACCTTGATACCGGCGTGATCTATCGCGCGGTGGCCTATTCCCTGATGCAGTCCGGGCATGATCTCCGGGACGAGGCGGCGGCGGTCGCTGCGGCGCTGGAACTCGATCCCGAAAAGTTCGGCAATCCGGCCCTGAAGACCCAGAAGGCGGGCGAGGGCGCCTCCATCGTCTCGGCGATCCCCAGAGTGCGCGAGGCCCTGATCAACTTTCAGCGGCAATTCGCCGCCGATCCGCCCGGCGCCGTGCTTGACGGACGGGATATTGGAACCGTGATCTGCCCCCATGCCGACGTGAAGATCTTCGTCGTCGCCGATCCCAAGGTCCGCGCCCGCCGCCGGACCATGGAGGCCAAGGCGCGGGGCGAGGAGGCCGATGAGGCGGCGGTGCTTGCCGACATCATCCAGCGCGACGAACGCGACAAGAACCGCCCCATTGCGCCTTTAAAACCGGCCGCGGATGCTTACTTGCTAGATAACTCCCAACTGGATATAGAAGGCGGCGTCCGGGCCGCCATCGACATTATCGAGGCTGTCCGAGCGGGCCGGTCGCGGGGTTAAGCCGCTGCCGTCATTGGAGGAAGCGCCCGCTCCCGCTCTTTGAGGTCGATACTCTCGGTCCCTGCTTGGGGCCGACGCGATCCAGGCTCCGGACAAAAGATTTCCACGTATCGCACGCGCGGGCCTCAGCCGGCCCGCTTCCGCTGTTCCGCCTCCAGGTCGGAGCAGCGAGCGGTCGCTCGAAGGTTCTGCGGACCTTCCGACACTGCGCGTACGATGCGCCCAAGAACCCAACGGCCGGCATGACATCCGCAACTGGAGAACAAATGGCTTCGACTTCTGCTGATACCTATAGCCCGTCGCGCGACGATTTCGCCGCGATGCTCGACGAGTCCTTTGCAGGCGGCAACCTGCAGGAAAGCTCAGTCATCAAGGGCAAGGTTGTTGCAATCGAAAAGGACATGGCCGTCATCGACGTCGGCCTGAAGACCGAGGGCCGCGTTGCCCTGCGCGAATTTTCCGGCCCCGGCCGCGACAGCGAGCTCAAGGTCGGCGACGAGGTGGAAGTGTTCCTCGACCGGATCGAGAACGCCCTCGGCGAAGCCGTGCTGTCGCGCGACAAGGCGCGCCGCGAAGAGAGCTGGGGCAAGCTCGAGAAGGCTTTCCAGAACAACGAGAAGGTCAACGGCGTCATCTTCAACCAGGTCAAGGGCGGCTTCACCGTCGACCTCGACGGTGCCGTGGCCTTCCTGCCGCGTTCGCAGGTCGACATCCGTCCGATCCGCGACGTTGCGCCGCTGATGAACAACTCGCAGCCGTTCCAGATCCTCAAGATGGACCGTCGCCGCGGCAACATCGTCGTGTCGCGCCGCACGGTTCTCGAAGAGACCCGCGCCGAGCAGCGTCAGGAGCTGGTGCAGAACCTCGAAGAGGGTCAGGTCATCGACGGCGTGGTCAAGAACATCACCGATTACGGTGCGTTCGTTGATCTCGGCGGTATCGACGGTCTGCTGCACGTCACCGATATCGCGTGGCGCCGCGTCAACCATCCGACCGAGGTGCTCTCGATCGGCCAGACCGTGAAGGTCAAGATCATCAAGATCAACCACGAGACGCACCGCATCTCGCTGGGCATGAAGCAGCTGTTGGACGATCCGTGGCAGGGCATCGAAGCCAAGTACCCGCTGGGTGCCCGCTTCACCGGTCGCGTCACCAACATCACCGACTACGGCGCGTTCGTCGAGCTCGAGCCGGGCATCGAAGGCCTGATCCACGTCTCCGAGATGTCGTGGACCAAGAAGAACATGCACCCCGGCAAGATCGTTTCGACCTCGCAGGAAGTCGAAGTGCAGGTGCTGGAAGTGGATTCCGTCAAGCGCCGCATCTCGCTCGGCCTCAAGCAGACCATGCGCAACCCGTGGGAGGTCTTCGTCGAAGGTCATCCGACCGGTTCGACGGTCGAGGGCGAAGTCAAGAACAAGACCGAGTTCGGTCTGTTCCTGGGCCTCGAGGGCGACGTCGACGGCATGGTCCATCTCTCCGACCTCGACTGGAAGCAGCCGGGCGAGCAGGTGATCGACAACTACAAGAAGGGCGACATGGTGAAGGCCGTGGTGCTCGATGTGGACGTCGAGAAGGAGCGCATTTCTCTTGGAATCAAACAGCTTGAAGGCGACCCCTTCGCCGAGCCGGGCGATGTCAAGAAGGGCGCGGTCGTGACCTGCGAAGTGATCGACGTGAAGGAGAGCGGCATCGAGGTGAAGATCACCGGTACCGACTTCACCACGTTCGTGAAGCGCTCGGAGCTCGCCCGTGACCGCAACGATCAGCGCGCCGAACGCTTTGCCGTCGGCGAGAAGGTCGATGCCCGCGTGATCCAGTTCGACAAGAAGGCCCGCAAGGTGCAGGTGTCGATCAAGGCGCTCGAAGTCGCCGAAGAGAAGGAAGCCATCGCGCAGTATGGCTCCTCCGATTCGGGAGCGACGCTCGGCGACATCCTGGGCACGGCGCTCAAGAACCGCGACACCAAGTAAGCGAACCGCAGGTTTCGCTGCATCAAAGCCCCGGCGTGAGCCGGGGCTTTTTTGTTGTTGAGGTCGTAGCCCGGATGGAGCGAAGCGAAATCCGGGATTCGTGCGGCTGGGGGGATTCTCTCGGATTGCGCTTCGCTCCATCCGGGCTACGCGGCTACCGGCCTTGTTTTCTTCTAATTGCGCCGCAATTGATGTATCCAGATAAGCCAATGGTGACGCTGCGACGGCAACAACGCGCCTGGCCTTTCACTTGGAGACATTGAGATGTCGCTCGATTCGGACATCATCGTCGATCGCCGCAGGATCCGCCGCAAGCTGACGTTCTGGCGCGTATTGGCCGCGCTGATCGCGATCGCGGCGATCGCAGGCTTCGCGCTGGTCGCGACGCCGGGTGCGCGCGGCACGTTCGCGTCCGCCGGCTCGATCGCGCGGGTCCAGATCGATGGCCTGATCCGCAGCGATTCCGATCGCACGCAGGCGCTCGAGCGGCTGGAGAATTCGCAGGCCGCCGCCGTCATCGTTCACATCAATTCGCCGGGCGGCACCACCGCCGGCTCCGAGCAGCTCTACGATTCCCTTGTGAGTCTGAAGGCAAAGAAGCCGCTCGTCGTCGTCGTCGAAGGCCTCGCGGCTTCCGGCGGCTACATCACCGCGATCGCCAGCGATCACATCATCGCCCAGCAGAGTTCGCTGGTCGGCTCGATCGGCGTGCTGTTCCAGTTTCCGAACGTCTCGGAGCTGTTGAAGACCGTCGGCGTCAAGGTCGAGGAGGTAAAATCCACGCCGCTGAAGGCCGCGCCCAACGGTTTCGAGCCGACCAGCCCCGAGGCACGGGCCGCGCTCGATGCGCTGGTGAAGGATTCCTATGCCTGGTTCAAGGGATTGGTGAAGGACCGGCGTGGCATGGATGACACGCAGCTCGAGAAAGTGGTTGATGGCCGTGTCTTCACCGGACGCCAGGCCATCGATCTCAAGCTGATCGACCAGATCGGCGACGAGAAGACCGCCGTAACCTGGCTGGTCGAGCAGAAGGGCGTCAAGAAGGGGCTCTCCGTGCGCGATTACAAGCTGCAGCCGCGCTTCAGCGATCTGCCGTTCCTCAAGACAGCGGCCGCAGTAACGCTGGAAGCACTGGGTTTAGGCTCGATTGCGCATCAAATCGGACAAACCGGCGTCGCACAGGCGGTCGATCGGCTCGGAATGGATGGAATGCTCGCCTTGTGGCAGCCGGCGGCGTCGAACTGACGGAACCGGGCGAGTCCCGGAGGTTTTTCCCGTTCGGCGCGTGCAGGGCCAGCCTGCTTTTTTGGCATTTGTCACGTATTTTCACGACGCTCAACCTTCATTTAGCGTCTTGACAGATCACGGTATTTTCACGGAAATGGTCGTCCGCACGCTCCCGGGTCCTATCTCTCGATGATCAAATCCGAACTTGTTCAGCGTATCGCCGAGCACAACCCGCATCTGTACCAGCGGGATGTCGAGAACATTGTGAATGCGATTCTCGAAGAGATCGTAGCGGCTCTCGCGCGCGGTGACCGCGTCGAGTTGCGCGGCTTCGGTGCCTTCTCGGTCAAGCACCGCCCTGCACGCGCAGGGCGCAATCCGCGCACCGGCGCCCATGTCCCTGTCGATCAGAAGAGCGTTCCGTTCTTCAAGACCGGCAAGGAAATGCGCGAACGGCTGAATCGCGACCATCCGGATCCAGGCGCGCCAGACTGAGGTCCACCTCAGGGTTTCCCGCGGTCGCCAGTGATGCGGCCGCAACCTTGATTCAAGGCGAGCGAGCCGAGATGCGAAAATTCCTGACCGCACTGGTTGTGATTCCGCTGGGCCTGATCCTGATGGTCTTTGCCGTCGCCAACCGGCATTTCGTCACGGTCTCGTTCGATCCCTTCGTGTCCAACGACCCGTCATTCTCGGTCACGCTGCCGCTGTTCCTGCTCCTGATCGTGGTGGCCGCGCTTGGGGTCCTCGCGGGCGGTTGTGCCGTCTGGTTCGGCCAGCGGCACTGGCGGCGTGCGGCGCGCCGACATGACGCGGATGCCCGCGCCGCGCGAGGCGAACTGGCCGATCTGCGGGCCCAGGCGGCCGCAGCAAGGCCCGAGTCCCAGCGCCTCCCCGTTCCCTCCGGGGTGGGGCTTTACGGGCCCGTCGGGCGAGACAAGCAGCGCGCGACGTTGTAGAAGCGGCCGCAACCGAAAAGCCCGTTTTCCGGCCGCGGACCTGCGGCCTCCATTTGCTTTGAGCCCATATCCCTCGAGAACATGTCCCTGCTCGTCAAAATCTGCGGCCTGTCCACACCCGAGACGCTCGAAACGGCGCTCGATGCGGGTGCCGACATGGTGGGCTTCGTGTTCTTCCCGCCGTCGCCGCGGCATTTGTCGCTGGAAGCCGGCCGGGAGCTCGGACGACAGGTGAAGCGGCGCGCGCTCAAGGTCGCGCTCACCGTCGATGCCGACGATGCGACGCTCGACAACATCATGGACGCGCTGTCCCCGGACATTTTCCAGCTTCATGGCACGGAGAGCGTGGCCCGGCTGCGCGACATCAGGCAACGGTTCGGTCGTCCGGTGATGAAGGTCGTGCCGGTCGCAACGTCAGCCGATCTCGCTGTGCTGCCCGGTTACGCAGAGGTTGCCGAGCGCATCCTGTTCGACGCGCGCGCACCGAAGGACGCGACGCGGCCGGGCGGCCTCGGTGCACCGTTTGATTGGCATCTGCTCGGAAACCTGGAGCTTGCGTCGCCGTATATGGTTTCGGGTGGCCTCAGCGCCGACAACGTCGCCGAAGCCGTTCGCGTCACCCGCGCCGGTGGTGTCGACGTCTCCTCCGGTGTCGAGAGCGCCCCGGGCCTGAAGGATCCCGAGATGATCAAGGCCTTCATTCGCGCCGCGCGCGCAAGCCAAGATGCAAGTCAAGAGTTGAGCGTCCGATGAATGTTGTAAAACCAAATTCCTATCGCAGCGGTCCTGACGAGCGCGGCCATTTCGGCATTTTCGGCGGACGTTTCGTTGCCGAAACCCTGATGCCGCTGATCCTCGATCTGGAGAAGGCCTACACCGAGGCCAAGGCCGACCCGGCCTTCCAGGCCGAGATGAACGGCTATCTCAAGAATTATGTCGGCCGGCCTTCGCCGCTCTATTTCGCCGAGCGTCTGACCGAGCATCTGGGCGGCGCCAAAATCTATCTCAAGCGTGAAGAGCTGAACCACACCGGCTCGCACAAGGTGAACAACGTGCTCGGCCAGATCATGCTGGCGCGGCGGATGGGCAAGAAGCGCATCATCGCCGAGACCGGCGCCGGCCAGCACGGTGTTGCCACCGCGACGCTGTGCGCGCGTTTCGGGCTTGAATGCATCGTCTATATGGGCGCCGTTGACGTCGAGCGGCAGCAGCCCAACGTCATCCGCATGGAGATGCTGGGCGCAACGGTGGTCCCGGTGCAGTCGGGCACCCGTACGCTAAAGGACGCCATGAACGAGGCGTTGCGCGACTGGGTCACCAACGTGCACAACACCTTCTACTGCATCGGCACGGTCGCGGGTCCGCATCCCTACCCGACGCTGGTGCGCGACTTCCAGTCGATCATCGGCAACGAGACCAAGGCGCAGATGCACGAGATCGAAGGCCGCCTGCCGGATTCGCTGGTCGCCTGCATCGGCGGCGGCTCCAACGCCATGGGCCTGTTTCATCCGTTCCTCGACGATTCCACCGTCGAGATCTTCGGCGTCGAAGCGGCGGGCCACGGGCTGACGCAACTGCATGCGGCATCGATCGCGGGCGGCCGTCCCGGCGTGCTGCACGGCAACCGCACCTATCTCCTGATGGATGCCGACGGCCAGATCCAGGACGCGCATTCGATCTCCGCGGGCCTCGACTATCCCGGGATCGGCCCCGAGCACTCCTGGCTGCACGAGATCGGCCGCGTGAACTATCTCTCCGCGACCGACGACGAGGCGCTCGCAGCGTTCCAGTTGCTGTCAAAGCTGGAAGGCATCATCCCCGCGCTCGAACCGGCACATGCCATCGCCAAGGTGATGGAGCTCGCGCCGAAACGGACGAAAGATCACCTGATGGTCGTCAACCTGTCCGGCCGCGGCGACAAGGACGTCCCGCAGGTGGGCGACATCCTGAGGGGCAAGAGCAAGTGACCACGCGTATCGACACCCGTTTCGCCGAGCTGAAAAAACAGGGCCGCGCGGCCTTCGTGACTTATGTGATGGCCGGCGATCCCGATCCCACGACATCGCTCAATATCGTCAAGGCGTTGCCCAAGGCAGGAGCCGACGTCATCGAACTCGGTATTCCCTTCACTGATCCGATGGCGGATGGTCCCTCGATTCAGGCTGCCGGTCTGCGCGCGCTCAAGGCCGGCATGACCTTGAAGAAGACGCTGGAACTGGTGCGTGATTTCCGCAAGGACGACAACGTCACGCCGCTGGTGCTGATGGGCTATTACAATCCGATCTACATCTACGGCGTCGACAAGTTTTTGGCTGATGCCAAGACGGCCGGGATCGACGGTCTGATCATCGTCGATCTGCCGCCGGAGGAAGACGAGGAGCTCTGCGTTCCCGCGCTGAAGGCAGGCCTGAACTTCATTCGCCTCGCGACCCCGACCACCGACGACAAGCGCCTCCCCGCGGTGCTCGCGAACACGTCAGGCTTTGTCTATTATGTCTCTATCGCCGGCATCACCGGTGCAGCGGCGGCGGACGCCGATGCCGTCGGCGAAGCGGTCGCGCGCATCAAGCGGCATACCAAGCTGCCGATATGCGTCGGTTTTGGCATCCGCACGCCGGAGGCGGCGCGCGCCATTGCCGAAAAGGCCAATGGCTCGGTAGTCGGCACCGCGCTGGTCGATGCGCTCAAGAACAGCCTCGATGCGGACGGGCGCGCCACCGGCAAGACCGTCAACGCCGTCGCTGAGCTGACGGCGGCACTGGCCCAGGGCGTCAAAGGCGCGCAACAGGCGGCGGAATAGGCCATAATTCCGCTGCCAAGTCCGATGAGCAAGTCCGACGATACGGCGGCTTGCCGGGCCGGGTCCCGGCCGCCATATATCCCTTCAGGCGGTCCCCAGGCGGGATCGCACATCGGAGCAAACCATGAACTGGCTTACCAATGTGGTCCGGCCGAAGATCCGCAACATGCTGCGGCGGGAGACGCCGGAGAATCTGTGGATCAAGTGCCCGGATTCCGGACAGCTCGTGTTCTACAAGGATGTCGAGGCCAACCAGTTCGTCATTCCTGGCTCGAACTATCACATGCGCATGAACGCGGTGGCGCGTCTGAAGTCGATTTTCGACAACGAGACCTGGTACGACGTCGCGCTGCCCGACGTCACGCCCGACCCGCTCAAGTTCCGTGACGAGAAGAAGTACGTCGATCGCATCAAGGATGCGCGCGCGCGAACCAACCTGAACGACGCGATCAAGGTCGGCTACGGCAAGCTCGAAGGTGCCGCCGTCGTCGTCGCCGTGCAGGATTTCGACTTCATGGGCGGCTCGCTCGGCATGGCCGCAGGCGAAGCCATCGTGCGCGGGCTCGAGCTTGCGGTCGAGAAGAAGTCACCCTTCATCGTGTTCGCCGCCTCAGGTGGCGCGCGCATGCAGGAAGGCATCCTGTCGCTGATGCAGATGCCGCGCACCACGGTCGCGGTGCAGATGCTGCGTGAAGCAAAACAGCCCTACATCGTCGTGCTGACCAACCCGACCACCGGCGGCGTCACCGCGTCCTATGCGATGCTCGGTGACGTGCAGATTGCCGAACCGGGCGCGCTGATCGGTTTTGCCGGCGCGCGCGTGATCGAGCAGACCATTCGCGAAAAACTCCCCGAGGGTTTTCAGCGCGCCGAATATCTCAAGGAGCACGGCATGGTCGACATGGTCGTGCATCGTCACGAATTGCGTCCGACCCTGGCGCGGCTCTGCCGATTGTTGACCAGGGCGCCGGCGCTTGAGACCGCGTCAAAGCCGGTACAGCCGGTCGTCAGTCCGGCGCAGATCGTATCGGCTCCCGAAACGGCGCCGGCCGCGCCGCACGCGTGAACGCTTCCTCTGAGAGCGCAAAGCCGCCGCTCGACGAATTGATCGGGCGGCTGTCGGCGCTGCATCAGAAACGCATCGATCTCGGGCTGGAGCGGATGCACCGCCTGCTCGAGCGGCTCGGTCACCCCGAGCGCAAGCTGCCGCCGGTGATCCACATCGCCGGCACTAACGGCAAGGGCTCGACGCTGGCTTATCTGCGCGCGACGCTGGAAGCCGCCGGCCTGCGCGTCCACGCCTACACGTCGCCCTATCTCGTTCGCATCAACGAATGTTTCCGGCTCGGCCGCGTCGGTGGCGGCGTGCTGGTCGGTGACGACGAGTTGCGCGCGGCGCTGGAAAAGGTCGAGCGTGTCAATGCCGGCGAGCCGGCCACCGTGTTCGAGCTCAAGACGGCGGCTGCATTTCACCTGTTCGCGCAGAACCCGGCCGATGTGGTTCTGCTGGAGGTCGGCCTTGGTGGCCGGCTGGATTCAACCAACGTGGTCGATACACCGGCGGCCTGCGTGATCACGCCTGTCAGCATGGACCACATGGATTTCCTCGGCGACACCTTGACGTCGATCGCCGGCGAAAAGGCCGCGATCATCAAGCGCGGTGTGCCCGTGGTTTGCGCCGAACAGCCGACTGAAGCGATGGCCGCGATCGAGGCGCAGGCCAGGCGCATGCGCGCGCCGTTGTTTGCCGCGGGCGAGAGCTGGCATGTCAATGTCGAGCATGGGCGGCTGGTTTATTCCGATGAGCGCGGCTTGATGGACCTCACCGCGCCGCGTCTGTTTGGTCGCCACCAGTTCGACAACGCCGGTCTCGCCATCGCGGCGTTGCGGGCCACCAATGCCTTCAAGGTCAACCAGGCGGCGTTCGAGGCCGGGATTGTCGGGGCCGAATGGCCGGCACGGATGCAGCGCATCGCTTCGGGCGAGCTACTCGCTCTCGGCCCGCAGGGGTCGGAGATCTGGCTCGACGGCGGCCATAATGCGGAAGGCGGCCGCGTCGCGGCGGCCGCGCTCGGCGATCTCGAAGAACGGGTGTCGCGGCCGCTGGTCGTGATCGCGGGTATGATGGCCAACAAGGACGCGCAGGGTTTTCTCGCCAATTTCGCCGGTCTGACCCGCCACATCATCGCGGTGCCGATTCCCGACACCGACAACGCCATGCCGGTCGACCGCCTCACGGATGCCGCCCGCAACCTCGGCATGCGCGTCGAGCCCGCGCCCGGCATCGAAGCCGCACTGCGCGCCTTGGCGAAGCTCGCCTACGAAGTGCCGCCGCGCATCCTGATCACCGGCTCGCTCTATCTCGCCGGCCACGTGCTCGCCATCAACGGCACGCCTCCTACATAGAAGTTGCGTAGCCCGGATGGAGCGGAGCGCAATCCGGGACTGTACAAGCGATAAAGGCCCCGGATCACGCTTCGCTCCATCCGGGCTACAGGAATCTCCATGCGCTTTGCAGCGATCGCCGACGTCCACGGAAATTACCTCGCGCTGGAAGCTGTGCACGCCGACATCCGCGCGCAAGGCGTCTCCGACATCGTCAATCTCGGCGACATGCTGAGCGGCCCGCTCGATGCGCGCCGGACCATCGAGATCCTGATGCAGCTCGATGCCGTGCACGTGCTCGGCAATCACGACCGCTATCTGCTCGACCGTCCGCCGGAGAAGATGGGTTCGTGGGATCGCCCGGCCCATGCAGCGCTCGATGCCGCGCAACTCGACTGGCTGCGTGCGCAGCCGATGACGCGCGTCTTTCGCGATCAGGTGTTCCTCTGCCACGCGACGCCCGACAATGACGAAGTCTATTGGCTCGATACCGTGCATCCCGATGGCGCGATGGCGCTGTCGCCGCTCGATCGCATCGAGCAATTTGCGCAAGGCATCGCGCAATCGCTGATCCTGTGCGCCCACACCCATCTCGCCCGTGCCGTACGACTTCGCGACGGAAGGCTGATCGTCAATCCCGGCAGCGTCGGCAGCCCCGGCTATCGCGACAAGCATCCGTTCCCGCATGTCGTGGAGGCCGGTACGCCGCACGCGCGTTACGCGATCCTCGAGCTGGCCGATGGTGCCTGGCAGGTCACGTTCCGCCATGTCGTCTACGATCATGAGACGATGGCCGCGCTCGCTAGCCGCAACGGCCAGCCGGAGCTGGCGAACGCGCTGGCGACGGGATGGCTTGCCTAGCGGCTACCGGCTACAGCTGTTTCAGCAGCTTCTTCGGGTCCACCGCCTTCTGCTTCAGCTGTTCGAAGCTGCATTGTCGTGGGGCCTTGTCGGGACGCCAGCGCAGGATCGAGGTGCCGTGGCGAAAGCGCTCGCCGCTGAAATGGTCGTAGCAGACCTCGATCACGAGCTTCGGCTTGAGCGGACACCATTTTGCCGAGCGCTCGGTGGACCAGCGGCTCGGGCCGCCCGGCGCGTTGCCGGTGAAGCCGGGCTCGCCGATCAACGCCTCCAGCCGATCGGTCAGCTCGGGCTTTTCCGTCGCCTTAATTGCCGAGGTAAAACCGACATGATGCAGGAGACCTTCGTCGTCATAGAGTCCGAGCAGCAGCGACCCGACCACCTTGCGGCCGGCGATCTTGTTGGTGGCATAGCGGAAGCCGCCGACCACGCAATCGGCACTGCGGAATTTCTTGATCTTCTGCATGCCGTCGCGATTTCCCGCCTGGTAGGGCAGGTCGATGCGCTTGGCGATGACGCCGTCCGAGCCGCCGCCGGATTGCGCCAGCCATTTCTTCGCAACGGCATAGCTCGTCGTCGCCGGTGAGAGGCGGAAGAGACTGCTTTTCAGATTGGCCTTGGCAAACGCTTCCAGCGCCGGTCGTCGTTCGCTCAGCGGCTGCCCGGCAAGCTGCTTCTCCCTGGCCGTCGCAAGCAGATCGAACGCGAGATAGAGCGCCGGCGTTTCCTGAGAGAGCTTATTCACGCGGCTCGAAGCGGGATGAATACGCTGCAGCAGCGCATCGAAGGAAAAACCCTTGCCCTGCGGCACCACGATCTCGCCGTCGAGCGTGAAGCGATCCGCCTTCAGCTTCAGCGCTGCGGCGACGATCTCGGGGAAATAGCGCGCGAGGTCCTCGCCGGATTTCGAGCGCAGATCAATGCTGCCGCCGTGGCGCGACAGCAGGCAGCGGAAGCCATCCCATTTCGGCTCGTATTGCCACTCCTTGCCGCGCGGGATCGCGTCGACCGAGCGCGCCTCCATCGCCACGAGAGATGTCGATTTTCGCGCGCGTCTTGCAGGGGGAGGCACAGGCAGGGACTCGTCTTACGCTGGAACTGTCCCATCAACGCAAAACGGCCGGCTTTCGCCGGCCGTTTCCAAAAATTATTTTGTGCGAGGCGGATCAGACCGCAGAGGTGATCCACTGCTGCAGCTTCGCCTTCGGCGCCGCGCCGACCTGGCGGGAGGCCATCTCGCCACCCTTGAAGATCATCAGGGTCGGGATCGACATCACGCCATATTTCGACGCGGTCTTCGGGCTCTCGTCGACGTTGAGCTTCACGATCTTGACCTTGTCGCCCATCGCGCCGGCGATCTCGTCGAGCGCGGGTGCGATCATGCGGCAGGGGCCGCACCATTCGGCCCAGAAATCGACGACCACGGGGCCGTTTGCCTTGAGCACTTCGGCTTCGAAATCGGTGTCAGAAACCTTACCAACGGCCATGGGAGTACCTCGTACCTGAGAGAAGGGCGCGACGGGAATCGCGCCCGAGATCATGGCGTCAACCTATGAATGGCTCCTTGCCGGGTCAAGGACGCTCACACCGAGATGAAGAGATGCCAGCGCCGCGTCCAGCGCGGGCGCCGAAATCTCCATATATTCAAGGGCCTCGGTCCAGAGCAGGACGGCGCGGACTGGCTTTTGGGGATAAAGCCTCGATAGCACCGCCCGGTACAGCGCCAGCTGCCGGACATAGGCGACGGGCGCCGCGGCGGCGCTCTTGGGAGCCGCCTGATTGGTCTTGAAATCGACGATCAGGATCTCATCCGGCCGAACGACCAGCCGGTCGATCTGGCCCGACACCAGCGCTGGGGGACGGCCCGGCCGCTCCAGCCTGCCGACGATCGCGACCTCCGCCCGGCTGCCGGCGGCAAACACCGGCGCGAATCGTGGCTCGGCGATCAAAGCGAGCACCTTGTCGACCAGCGCGGCACGGTCGGCCTCCGCCCAGTCCGCGGCATTGCGCGCCATGAAGCCGAGCGCGGCGTCGCGTCGGCGCTCGGTGGCGATGTCGGGGAGCGATTGCAGCAGCCGATGCACCAGCGTGCCGCGTTGCAGCGCGAGCGCGCGGGACTGCACTGATTCGCCCGACAGCACGGTGCGGCCTTCCCCGGACGGCTGGCCGGAGGGGCGCACCGGATCGTCGTCGATGGTCTCGTGCGGTGCCGGCGTCCGCAGCCAGTCCGGCAGCGCGGTCGTCTGGTCCAACGAGGTCGCGGGCGTGCCCAGCGCCACGACATCCTCCGGTCGGGAGAAGCGCGTCACTTTTCCCAGCGGCGTCCCGATCGTCTCTTTCGCCAGGCCCGAGCCGGCGAGCCCGGTGTCGACCAGATCGTACCAGCTCAGCTTGCGGACCGTCTTCATGTTGCCGGGCATGCAGCCGCCGACGATGAGCCGGTCGGCGGCGCGCGTCATCGCGACGTAGAGCAGGCGCCGGTATTCGTCCTCGGTCTCCTCGAGCATCGCCTTGCGGGCGTCGGCGACGGGCTTGGGATCGTCCGCCTTGCGTCCGGCCCAGACCACCACCTCGCCGCCATTGCCGCGCGGGACGTGGATCAGCCGCAGCCGCTGCGAATCCGCAGGCGACGATGTGGTGTCCACCATGAACACAACCGAGGCTTCCAGGCCCTTGGCGCCGTGCACGGTCATCACCCGCACCTCGTCGCGCGAGATCTCCATGTCGCGCTTCACCTCGGTATCGGCCGAGCGCAGCCAGGCCATGAAACCCTGCAGCGAGGCCGGCGCCTTGCGCTCGTAATTCAGCGCCAGCTCCAGGAACTCGTCGAGCGCGTCATTGGCCTCATGACCGAGCCGGCGCAGCATGCGCGCGCGTCCGCCGTCGCCTCCGAGCAGCCAGGCGTAAAAGGCGAACGGCGTCTCCTCGCGGGCGCGGATTTCGCAGGCTTCGAGGCGTCGCAACGCCGCGGTGAATTTTTCGCTTGTCGCGGCATACTCGCCAAGCGCGCGGCGCAGCGATCCCTTGCGGTCATGGGCCAGCTGGAACAGATCGTCGTCATCGAGCCCGAACAGCGGGCTCTTCAGCGCCACCGCGAGCGCGAGATCGTCCTGCGGCAGCAGCAGCGCGTCCGCAAGGTTCATCAGGTCGATGATTCCGATGTGCTCGGTCAGCTTGAGCCGATCGGCGCCGGCGACCGGAACATTGGCGTGTTTCAGCGCCTGGATCACCGCGTCGAACGCATTGCCGCGCCGGCGCACCAGGATCAGCATGTCGCCATAGCGTAGGGGACGCCGCTCGCCCTCGTGCCCGGTCAGCGTGCCGCTCTCGACCAGCCGCTTGATTTCGGTCTGGATGCGGCGCGCGAGCTTCACCTCGGGGCTGGTGGCGGCGACGCCGTCGAACGGCGCGCGCCAGCCCTCGATCTCCTGCCTGTCGTCGGCTTCCGCAAGGTCCCATAGTTCGATCACGCTGGGGGCGGCATCGCCGAGTGCATTGTGCAGGGGATGGCCGGTCTCGATCGAATGAATGCTCTTGTAGATCGCGGGCTCACGGAAGACGTGGTCCACCGAATGCAGGATCGCGGCGCCGGAGCGGAACGAATAGGTGAAGGCGACCGGATCGAATTTCAGTCCAGCCGCCGTGAACTTGCGGTGCAGCTCGCGCCGGCGTGCGTCGAACTCTCGGGGCTGCGCGCCCTGGAATGAGAAAATCGACTGCTTCTCATCGCCGACAGCAAAGACGGTGCGGTTCAGCCCCTCGCGCGCGCCTTCGCCGGAGGTGAATTCCGAGATGATGTGCGCGACGATGTCCCATTGCCGCGGGCTGGTGTCCTGGGCTTCGTCGATCAGCACGTGATCGACGCCGCGGTCGAGCTTGTAATGCACCCAACCCGAGGAAACGCGATCCAGCATCGCCAGCGTCTTGTCGATGAGGTCGTCATAGTCGAGCAGCCCGCGCTCCTGCTTCTCGCGGCGGTAGTTCGCGGCAGCCGCCGTCGCGATATGCAGCAGGGCCGCGGTGCGGTCCCGCATGGTCACCGCACGGCGCTTCTCGATCAACCCACTGACGCGCTGCGCCTCGTTCTCGAACAGGCGGGCGACGGACGGGTTGTGATCGCAGAATTTCTTGGTCAGTACCGCCTTGCGCGGCAGCTTTTCGTCGGTCAGGAAAACGCTGAGATAGGCATCGACCTGCGCGGCGCCGGAAAACACCTTTGCCTCGCGGAGCCGACAGGCCTGGTCCTTGTCGGACTTGCTGCCGTCCTCCAGTGCAAAAGCGATGTCGTCCCAGCGCGATCGCGGCAGGAACGGACCGTCGACAATCTCGGTCTCGATGTCCTCGATGCGATCGTTCGCGTCCACGCCCAACGCCGCTGCCATCTGCGCGGCAGCCAGCTCTGCGCTGCCGGCTTCATCGGTCCAGGCCATGAAATGATCGCGGCTTAGACATGCCTCGCGGACGACTTCCTTGAAGGTGACATCGGCGGCGCTCGCCATCGCGGTCAGCAGCGCGCGGCCGGTCACGCTGTCAGGGTCGCGGGCTGCCTCCAGCAGCACCTTCAGATTGGCGCGTTCCATCATGTCGGTCTGGTCGCGCTCGTCGATCACGGCGAAGCGCGCGGGGACATTGGCCTCGAACGGAAACTGCTGGAGCAAACGCGTGCACAGGGCGTGGATGGTCTGCACCTTCAGCCCGCCCGGCGTCTCCAGGGCACAGGCGAACAGCTTTCGTGCGTCGCGCCGCAATTTTGCAGTGGGATGCGGGATGCCGACCGCCTTGATCGCTGCATCGAGTGCGGTATCATCGAGCGTCACCCAATGCCCGAGCGTGGTGAACACGCGCTCGGCCATGTTGGCGGCAGCCGCCTTGGTGAAAGTGATGCAGAGTATCTTTTCCGGCGGCACGCCCGAGAGCAGCAGGCGGATCACCCGCTGCACCAGCACGTGCGTCTTGCCCGAGCCGGCATTGGCCGACACGAAGGCCGATGCGGTCGGGTCCGATGCGCGCGCTTGCCTGGCGCGCACCTCATCCGGGATGGGGCGTGGTGCCTTCACCATTCCTCGATCCCCAATCCGCCGGCCGCGGACCATTCCTTGATCCGGGCGAGATCGTCATAGGCGCCGTAGCGGTTGGTCCACATCGGCAGGTTCAACGAGGTGTAGGGCTGGTTCTCGTCCTCGAAGGCGCGGATGAGCGCCTCGAGCTTTGCCCGTGCTTCGGCGGCAGCCGTATCAGGCGGCTGTGGCTCGTCACCCTGCTTGAACTTGAGCTCGAGAATGCGTTCTTCGCCCGGCGGATTGTTGCCGCTCAGGCGAACATAGACGAGCTGGCTCACGGACGCGCCGGCGTCGATGTCGGGAAAACCGCCCTCGCGCAGGATCGCGGCTTCCAGCGTGAGCTGCGGCGACAGGCCCATGCGGACCTGCTTGCCGGTCGGTGGCTGGCCGGTCTTGTAGTCGAGGATGGCGTAGCCGCCGCCCTGGCGCCGTTCGATGCGGTCGGCGCGCGCGGAGAGACGGAAGCTGCGCCCATGGTCGAGCGGGATCGAGATCTCGCCGCGGGTTTCCGCGGCGATCGCCTCGATCACGCCGCGCCGCGCTGTCTCCCATTCGCCGAACCAGCGCGCGATACGCTGGAAGCGCGGCCACCAAAGCGCCCGCGCCTCGGGTCGCTCCATCAGCGGCCCAAAGTATTTTTCGCCGATCGCGCGCAGCACGGGCGCGGGATCGTCGGGCAGATTCGTGGGGTAGCGTTCCGTGAACTCGCCGAGTGCATCATGGATCGCCGAGCCGCGGTCGGCGGCCGACAGCGGCATGTCGACGGGATCGAGCGCGTCGAGCCGCAAAATGTGTTTTGCGTAGATCGTATAGGGATCGCGCAGCCAGTCCTCGATCCCGGTCACAGACATCCTGAGCGGCCGGGTCGCGCGTGGCGGTCGCGGCTCCGGCTGCTTGATCGGTCTGACCTCGTCGGGCTGGTCCAGCGCGGCTGCGAACTGCACGTATGTCTCGCCCGCGCGAATCGCGGCCTTCCAGTGCGCATCGCCAGCGACCGCCTCCAACCGGTGCAGGAAGCGCGAGGCGACCGCGGGCGCACCGCCGGCCTTGGCGGAGTGGGTGAGGATGACCTCGTCGCCGCCGAGCAGTTGCGCAAAGTCGTGCGCGGAGAGGCCGATACGGCGTTCCGGCAGATCGAGGCCCAGCTGGTGCCGCATCGGCCGGCTCAACCACGGATCGATACGCGGCGCCGGTGGCCAGACGCCCTCGATCAGCCCACCGACGATGATTCGGTCGGCTTGCATCAGGCGCGATTCCAGCGGACCGTAGATCTGGAGCCGCGCGCCCGGCCTGTCCCGCCGCCGCACCGCGCGATCACCGAACGCGGTCTGGAACACGTCTGCGTAGTCGGGCAGCGTGACCATCAATCCGCTGGTGGTGCCGCCGCGCAGGAGATCGTCGAAGGCGCTGGCGAGTGCGAGGCCTTCGCGCTCCTCGAACGCCAGCGGGATGCCCTGCTCGTCGCGCGACAGCTCGATCATGATCTCGCGATGCCGATGCGCGAGTTCGGCGAAGTCATACGGTCTTGATGACGCAAGACTCTCGATCGGCGCCAAGGCTTGTCGCAAGCCATCGATCAGCGCCTGAATGCGATCGAGGTCTTCCGCCTTGAGACGTGCACGCGGCTCGGCCTTATGCAGCGCGGAGACCTCGCTGCGCCACAGCTTTGCCAATTCCTCGCGAAAGCGATTGAATTCGCGCAACAGGCCGGCGGTGCCCGCAGGCGGACGCGTGCCGCGCAACAGCGCGAGCTCCAGGCTTTCGATCGCCGCCTTCCATGCGCCAGGCGCCCGGCCGAGCCGACACAGCGGATGCTTCAGCATCGCGAGCAGCGTCGGCGGCTCCAATCCCTTGGTCGTAGCCTCCGCTGTCAGTCGCGCAAAGACGCCGGCGGAGGTTTCCATCAGGACGTCGCCGCCGGAATCATCGAATGCGAGATCCCACCGGGTCAGCGCAGCCATCACCCGCCGCGCCAGCGCGCGATCGGGCGTGACCAGCGCTGCGGATTTATCGAGGTGCCGCGCCTCGCGCATCGCGATTGCGATCGCGAGCGCTTCCATCTCGGGGTTGGGAGCTTCGACAACCGCGAGGTTCTTCATGCCGCCGGTGATCTTCGCGGCCACATCCGGCTGCTTCAGCCGGTCGTGCCAGATCTCGGTCTTGGCTGATGGCCGCATCGATTCGGAGGCGAGCAGATCGCGACCGCCTTCCGCCGGCGGCTTGAGGATATCGACGTCGCTGCGCTTGATACCAAAACGATCCAGCAGCGCGTGCATGGCATATTGCGGATGGTTCGAGACCGGGTGCTCCGCGAACTTGCCGAGCGAGTCGCGTACGCCGCCGATGCTGCGCCAGGCATCGTCGTCGAGATCAGTGTCGAGGCCGGGCAGCACCACGGCCCCATGCGGCAGCGAGGCGACTGCGTGGAGAAATCTTGCCGTGGCCGGCATCGAGCCGGTCGAACCGGCCGCGATCACGGGGCCATGGGGATGCGCGGTCAGCCGCCTGGCTTCGGCATCGATCAGAAGGTCGCGGCGGGCAGCGGGCTCGATCCGATTGATCTCGGCGAGATGACCGGGCCAGGCGATGCGCGCGATGCGCAAAAATTCAAGCGAGTGCTGCCAGTAGCGGTCGAGCATATCTGGCACGAGGCCGTCGAGCGCGCTCCAGTCGACGCCGCGCGTGACCATGTCGTCGATCAGGCGCGCGAGATCGGACGCCAGTGCCAGCGTCGAAGCGGGGCCGCCGACGACCAGCGGAGACAGCACCGGGCCCTTGGCCCAGGCTGCGACGAGCTGCGCCAGTGTCAGCCGCCGTTCGAGCTCGCCGAGCCGCGGCGGAATGTCGAGCTGCGTTGCGCCGGAAAACTGTTCGCCCTCATCGGCGAAAGCGAGCTCATCCTCGTCGATGTCGCCGAGCGCGACGATGCGCGGCAGCACGACGGCGTCCGCCTTCATCTCGTCGAGGAAGATCTCGCGGACGACACGCATGGCGCGCCGTGTCGGCAGGTACAGGGTGACATCCGCCAGCCGTGCCGGCTCGTTGCGCGCCTCGAAGCCCTCGACGAGCCGGCCGTCGAGCAGGCTTGAGACGACGGTGCGCAGGAACGGAACTGAGATGGGAACGCTGAAAACGCGCATGAGCTGCCTGATTCGGGAATCAGGCGCCAATATAGGGAGGCGGACTCAAATGGATATGGGTGGAGGGGAGATAGTCCCCGCTGTTCGCCGGACCTGGACTGGTGTCATCATCCGCGAAGGCGGATGATCCAGTATTCCAGAGACGGGGGAGATTCAGCCGAGAAGCCGCGGCGTACTGGATGCCCCGCTTTCGCGGGGCATGACGGCGCAGTCCTACGCCACGCTCTCCAGAAACGCCTCTTCGGCCGCGTGGACGGCATCAGGCGTGCCGACATGCATCCAGACGCCGTCGAGGCGAAGGCCGAACAGCCGCTCCTGCTCGTTGGCACGGTCGAACATCTTGGTCAGCGAGAACTCGCCCGTCGGGGCATCGGCGAAGATCGACGGCGACAGGATGGCCGCGCCGGCATAGACGAACGGAACGACTTCTTTTTCCTTGCGCTTGCGCAGGGCGCCGTCGGCCAGCATGCCGTAATCTCCGCGGCCGCTATAGCCGATGCTGGTTGCCGTCGGCGCCATCAGCAGCAAAATGTCCATCCGCGCGGGATCGAAGTTTTCGGCGAGCCGCGTCAGGTTCGAGCGCACGCCGTCGATCCATAGCGTGTCGGAATTGACGTGAAAGAACGGTGCGTCCCCGAGCAGCGGCAGTGCCTTGACCACGCCGCCGCCCGTGCCGAGTACCTGGTCGCGCTCGTCCGAGATGGTCACGCGCGGATGCTGGCGGGATGCGGTGTGATCGATGATCTGGTCCGGCAGGTAGTGCACGTTGACCACCGCCTCGCTCACGCCGGCCTGGCCGAGCTTGTCGAGCACGTGGTCGAGCAGCGGCTGGCCGGCCACCGGAACCATCGGTTTCGGCATCTTGTCCGTCAACGGACGCATGCGCAGGCCGAACCCCGCGGCGAGCACCATGGCTTTGGTCGGTTTGACGGACATCCTTCGCTTTCTCAGACCCACTGATTTCGCGTTCGCAGCAATCCTAACACGAGGTTTGACTGACCGCACCGCGTCTTAACCGCCTTAACCATCTGCCGTGACGCTTGTACGACGGGTGTTGCCGTTACGCCCCGATGGATGTGGAACGCGCCTTTTTCTTCTTGTCGCCGAGCTTGAGAAAGTTGACGCCGATCTGGTCGCCATTGACCCAGGCGAGCTCGCAGCGTCGGTACGCAAGTCCGGTGGACGACAGCAGCAGAAAAAACTCCTTCAGATGCAAGCCTTCGACCGAGCCCTCGATGGTCAATTTGGCGCCGCTGTCGGAGACGTCCTCCATGGTGCAGTCGCGCCGCCAGGTGCCGTCGATACCCATCATCTGGGCCGCGATCCCGCGCTCGAAAACAACCCGGCTGTTGCCGCGCTGGTCCGTCTTCACCGCCATCTGCCCTGCTCCAGCCCCGTATTCATCCGGCTGCCTCGCCGCCAGATTACCGGTCTCTTGGCTAACAGCCGGTAAATCGGCCCCCGAATCAGCCCCGACTAGCCTTTTCAGCCTTGGGCCTCAGGCTTGCGCCGGCCTTTGGGGCGGCGGGACGTTGGCGAGATACCAGTCGCGCAGATGGGCGAGCGCGGGATGCGCCAGGGAGCGCTGGAGATAGGTCCAGATCCGCGGCTGGTGACGCAGATAATGCGGCTTGCCGTCGCGGCGGTTGAGGCGGGCGAAAGTGCCGAGCAGACGCGTGTTCCGCTGCGCCGACATGATGGCGTAGAGCTCGGCGAAGCCGGCCGCGTCGAAGCTCCCGTCGCTCGTGCGGCGCGCCTTGATGTAGCGCGACAGCAGCGTCAGTTCGATCGCCTCGGGCACGTCGATGCGGGCGTCCTGGAGCAGCGACACCACGTCGTAGGATTGCGGCCCCAGCACGGTGTCCTGGAAATCGATCACGCCGACGCGTTCGATGTCGGTGCGATTCCCGAGCCAGATCAGGTTCGGCGAGTGATAGTCGCGGATGATCCAGGTCTTCGGCGAGGCCTGCGGTTTCTGCAGCAGCTCCCGCCACATCGCGAAAAACTCGGCGCGCTTCCCCTCGTCCAGCGGCGCGTTGCGATCGGGCAGGTACCATTCCGGCATCAAGCCGATTTCGATCAGCAGCGCCTCGGCATCGAAGACGGGAATGGCATAGGACTGCCCCGCGAGCGGCAGCGTTTCCGGCAACGTCTTGCCGTGCAGCACGGCCAGCAAATCGGTTGCGGCTTCGTAGCGTTCGGCGATCGGGCGCGGCGGATCGCCCTCGATCACGCCTTCGCTGCCGAAGTCTTCGCTGATCAGGAATCCGTGGTCGAGGTCGCAATGATGGATCGCGGGTGCGGAGATTCCCTGCGCGCGCAGGCCCTCGTCGATGGCGACGAAGGGTTTGATGTTTTCGGCGAGATGCACCGCGGCGCTGTAGGATTTTCCGTTGTACATCGCAGCACCATCGGGGCGCTGCGGAGAATTCATGAGGATCACGACCTCGTCGCCGCGCAGCAGCCGCGCATAGGAGCGCGTCGAGGCGTCGCCCGCCATCCGTTTGCGCGTTGCCTCCATGTAGCCGGATGCATTGAGGAAATCGCGCAGCGCCTGCAGCCGCGCGACGATGGCGGCGGCCTTGCCATGGCCGGTGATGTCGGCGGCGCGCGCATTCGAGCCCAGCGCCGGCCGGTGCGTCAGCGCGATGTCGATGCGGTCTTGAGGCATCGCCGACGGTGCGCGCTCCGGCCATTCGATCAGGACGAGGGTTGCTTCCGGCAGCGGCGACAGCCCGATCTCTTCGAGCTCGCTCTCGTCCTCGACGCGGTAGAGGTCGGCATGCATCACCGGGAATGGCGGCAGCTCGTAGCCTTGCACCAGCGTGAACGTCGGGCTCGGTACTTCCAGTGCATCATCGCCGGCGAGGTAGCGGATCATGGCCCGCGCCGCCGCGGTCTTGCCGGCCCCGAGATCGCCGGTGAGCGTGATGACATCGCCGGGGCCGACCAGCAGCGCGAGGTCGGCCATCAGTTGCGCAGTGGCCGTCTCGTTGTGGAGCGCGACGGAGAATGTGGTTGGCGCAGTCATTCGGCGGCGTCGCGATGCGCCGCCTGATCGGTCGGGAAATCACAGATCACGACCGTGCCCCTGCCCACGATCGAATCGACCCGGATGTTGCCGCCATGCAGCTCGACGAAGGAGCGCACCAGCGACAGGCCGAGCCCGGCGCCGCGATGGCGCGAGCCCTGCGAGCGGCTTTCGAACCAGTTGAACACCTTGTCCTTCATGTCGGCAGGTATTCCAGGCCCGGAATCTGTCACGGTGAAGACCACACTGCGTTCGGTGCGGCGGGCGCTGATGCCGACGGTGGAATCCGGTGGAGAAAACCCGACGGCATTGGCAAGGAGGTTATAGAGCACCTGCACCACGCGCTTCTCATCGCCGGTGAAGCTGCCGACATCGGGCGCGATCTCGACCTTGAGGCGGATGCGGTCGGTGGCGAGCCGGTCCTGGAGACCCTCGGCGGCGAGCTCGATGGTCTTGCTGACGTCGACCGGGCCGAGTTCCAGCTTCATGGCGCCGGCGTCGATGGTGGCGAGATCCAGGATGTTGTTGGTCAGCGCCAGCAGTGCATTGGTCGATTTGGTGACGTAGTCGAGATATTCGGCCTGTTTTGGCGTCAGCGGCCCGGTCGAGGGATCGCTGAGGAAATGCGCGAAGCCGATGATGGTGGTGAGCGGCGACCGCAGCTCGTAGGAGACGTGGTGGACGAAATCCACCTTCATCTGGTCGGCGGCCTCCAGCGCCTCGTTGCGCTCGCGCAGCGCGCGCTCGACGTTCTCGGTGTCGGTGATGTCCTGGAACGTCAGCATCGTGGCGCCGTCGTGCAGGGGCCGGATCATGCCGTCGAGCACGCTGCCGTCCTTGCGCTCCAGCTTCAGCGGAATGTCGGCGCGGCTCTCGATCGAGGTGACGGCCTCGCGGATCTGGCGCCAGACGATCGCGTCGTCGAACAGCTGATGGCACCAGCCCTCGACCGTCTGGATGTGCGGCTCGTCGCGCATGGCGTCAGCGGACAGCTTCCACATCCGCACGAAGGCCGGGTTGAACAGCTGCGCCTTGCCGTTGCTGCCGAACACCGCGACGCCCTCGGCGAGGCTGTCCAGCGTCTCGCGCTGGACCCGGATCATGCCGTCGAAGCGGCGGGCAAGCTCAAGGCTCTCGGTGACGTCGTCGAACAGATAAGTGACGCCGCCTTCGGGATTCGGCGTGGTGACGACGGAGAGCGCGCGCCCGTCGGGCAGGTACCAAGTGTCCTTGGCGGCCTCGACCGCGCGATAGGCCTCGTGCAGCTTGGCCTTCCAGGCGCGGAAGTCCGGCTGCTCCGGCAATTTGCGCGCGGCGCGGAGCTTGTCGAGCACGCTGGAATCGTCAGGGTTGGCGTCGAGAAAGCTGCGGTCGAGGTCCCACAGCTGGCGGTAGGAATCATTGTAGAACGCGAGCCGCCGCTGGCCGTCGAACACGGCAACGCCGGAGGAGAGCTGGTCGAGCGTGCGGCGATGCGCTTCCGCCATCCGCACCAGCGCCGAGCTCAAGGCATCCGCCTCGCTGGCATCGATGGCAACGCCGACATTGCCACCGCCGACATTGACGGCGCGCACGTCATAGATGCGCCGCTCGCCGCCGATCACGATCGGCAGCCGCGAGGTGAAATTGGCCGCTTCCTTCAGTCCCCGCTCCATCGCGGTCCGGTCGGCGCTGTCGAGCAGTTCGAGCTTGCGCTCCTGCGCGTCGGTGATGCTGGCCGCCTCGGTCGCACGGACATAGGCGGGGTTGGCGTAAGCCAGCGCGCCGTTCTCGCCCTTGGCCCAGATCGGCCAGGGTGCGGCGGTCGCGAAACCGCGCAGCATTTCCGTCTCGTCGGAGAGTGCCTTGTAACGGAGATTGGTCTCGGCGAGATCGCGGCGGAGCCCTGAGAGTTCGCGAATCCTGACGATGGCCTGGCCGCCGATGGCGCGACCGATAGCCTCCAGCGTGTGGCCATGCGCGGTGGTGAGCGTCAGCTGGAAGCCGTCGCCGCGGTCGCGCAGCGCATCGACGGCGTGATCCATCCGGAGCGCCGGTTCCGGCGGCAACCAGGTTCCAAACGCCAGCACGCGCTGTGGAGAGGAGTCGCGCGGCAGCACCATGGAGGTGTCACCGGAGATCTGCGCGCGATTGTCGCCGGCCGGCCAGGAGATCAGGATCTGCGGCTCGGCGAACAGCAGTGCGCCGAAGCGGTCGGCCTGGAGCTGGAGTTCCCCGATCCGTGCGCGCAGCCGCGCCTCGTTCTTCGCCGTGCGCACGCGCGTGCGCATCAGGAGGATCGCGGCCACCACCGAGAAGCCGAGCAAGGCCAGCGCGGTGGCCAGCACCGCGAGCTCCTGCCGGTTGAAATCCAGCAACGATGAGAGTGTGTCGACGAGGTCGGCGGCCTCAGCCGGCGCAGCCGGCAGCAGCGCCGCGAGAGCGCTTCCCAACAAGCCGTTGCGCACGAGCGATGTGCACGACAGCAGCGTCCGACGCATCGACACGATCACGCCCGACATAGTTGCCCCAAGATCGCACGAATTTGCGCGCGGCGACCCCCGTCGCGCGCGAATCAAACGACAATACCCTCACCGTGACTCCACCGGTAAGAGTCCAGATCGTGAACGCAAAGGCGACCCCAAAAAAATGCGGGCGCGGTGTTCCAATTCACGTAGTTCCTCGGGTGATTCGGCGGGAATTGCCGAGCGCTAGCGGCCGGTCGAGCCGAATCCGCCGGCGCCGCGGTCGGTCGCGGATAATGTCGCCACTGGAACCAGCGCGGCCTGCACCATTGGCGCGATCACCATTTGCGCGATGCGCTCGCCGCGCTTGACCACGAAGGCGGTCTGGCCGTGATTGATCAGGATCACCTTGATCTCGCCGCGATAGTCCGCGTCGATCGTGCCCGGTGAGTTCAGCACAGTGATGCCGTGCTTGGCGGCAAGCCCCGAGCGCGGCCGCACCTGCGCCTCGTAGCCGGGCGGCAACGCGATCGCGAGGCCCGTCGGCACCAGCGCGTATTGGCCGGACGCGAGCGTCAGGGGCTCGTTTTCGGGCACCGCCGCCATCAGGTCGAGACCGGCGGCATCATTGGTCTGATAGGCCGGCAGCGGCAGCCCCTCCGCATGGGGCAGGCGTTGCAGTTCGACGGTGATTTTGGTGCTCAAGATGCGGGCTCCCGGGATTTGCCGGTCACGCTTTTTGCGATATGCGCGACCAGTTCAATGGCGACCTGTTCCTTGGTCATCGCCGGCCAGGAATCAACTGCAATCTCGCCATCCTTCTCATCGTTCTTCTCACCGCCCTTGCGACTGATGAGGTGCACGGTGTTGCGGTCCCCGCCCATCACGCCGGTTGCGGGAGAGACGTCGTTGGCGACAATCCAGTCGCAGCCCTTGCGGGCAAGCTTCGACTTGGCGTTGTCGATGAGGTGCTCGGTCTCGGCGGCAAAGCCGATCACCAGCGGCGGCCGCTTATCGGTCAGCTTGGCGATCGTGGCGAGGATGTCGGGGTTCTCGACCAGCTGGAGCGGCGGCATGCCGGCCGAACTCTTCTTCAGCTTCTGCTCGCCTTCATTGGCGACCCGCCAGTCGGCGACGGCGGCGGCGAAGATCGCGATGTCAGCGGGAAGCGCGGCCTGCACCTGCTCCAGCATCTGCCGCGCCGATTCCACATGCTTGACCGTCACGCCGGGGGGATCGCTGAGATCGACCGGGCCGCTGACCAGGATCACCTCGGCGCCGGCGGCCTGTGCGGCGGCAGCGATCGCAAAGCCCTGCTTGCCGGAGGATCGATTGGCGATGTAGCGCACCGGATCGATCGGCTCGTGGGTCGGACCCGCGGTGATCAGCACGCGCTTGCCGGCGAGGGGGCGCGGCACCGGCGGCCGCAGCAGGCGCTCGGCGGCGGTCGCAATTTCGATCGCCTCGGACATGCGGCCGATCCCGGCTTCACCGGCTTCCGCCATCTCGCCGGAATTCGGCCCGATCAGCATGATGCCGTCGCGTTGAAGCTGCGCCACATTGCGCCGGGTCGCCGCGTTGTTCCACATCAGCGGATTCATGGCCGGCGCGAGCAGGACCTTGCGGTTGGTCGCGAGCAGGATGGCGCTGGCGAGATCGTCGGCATGGCCGTTGGCCATCTTGGCCATCAAATCCGCGGTCGCAGGCGCCACAATGATCAGGTCGCACTCGCGCGCCAGCCGGATATGACCAGCGTCGAACTCGCTCTGGGGATCGAACAGGTCGGTGTAGACGCGCTCGTGCGAGAGCGCGCTCACGGCCAGCGCGGTGACGAATTGCTGCGCCGCCTTGGTCAGCACGCAGCGGACCTCGATCCGCCGCTCCTTGAGCCTTCGGATCAGGTCGAGCGATTTGTAGGCCGCGATCCCGCCTCCGATGATCAGGGTGACACTGGCTTCTGGAACGGCGCCGGTGCGTTGGGGCATCGCGGCGGTGGAGGCCGCGGGCGGCGCCGTGAACGGCGTCAGGGGCTCCTCACGGCCTTCGATCAGCTCTCCGAGGATGACCCGGACCTCTTCCTCGACCGACCGGCGGTTCTTGGCCGAGCGCAGCCTGAGGTAAGTTTTGATGCCTTCATCGAGCTTGCGGATGGTCAGACTTGCCATGGCACTCTCCGGCGCGAAATGATAGCGATGCTATCATTCGTATGATTGCACTGCAATCAAAGATTCCGGACGGCGATCAGGATGCCGATGAATGTCGCGGCGATGATCCAGAGCGCCACGGTGCGCCAACGGTTCTTGCGGCCCTCGCTGCGGCCCATCGCCGCGATGCTCTCCGGCGACAGCCGGATGCCCTCCCGGGTCATGGTCTCCAGCTGTTCGAGCACCGCAACCGAGCGCGCGGCGATGTCAGGCAGACGCATCAGGATGCGCGCGAGATCGCCGGTGCCGGAGATCGCGCCCTGGACCCGGCCGATCGGACCGAGATTGCGCTCGATCCATTCCCGCACCACGGGGTCGGCGACTTTCCAGATGTCGAGCTTGGGATCGAAGCCGCGTGCCACGCCCTCGACCACCACCATGGTCTTCTGCAGCAGGATCAGCTCGGGTCGCGTGGTCATGTCGAACAGGCCGGTGACCTCAAGCAGCAGCGTCAGCAGCCGCGCCATCGAGATCTCTTCCGCCGTGCGGTTGTGAATGGGCTCGCCGATGGCGCGGATCGCTTGCGCGAAGTTCTCGACCGAGTGATGCGCGGGCACATAGCCTGCCTCGAAATGCACTTCCGCGACGCGGCGATAGTCGCGGGTGATGAAGCCGAGCAGGATTTCGGCGAGGAAGCGCCGCTCCTTCATGCCGAGCCGGCCCATGATGCCGAAATCAACCGCGACGAGACGGCCCGCGTCATCCAGGAACAGATTGCCCGGGTGCATGTCGGCGTGGAAGAAGCCGTCGCGCAGCGCGTGGCGCAGGAAGCTCTGAATCACCTTGCGACCGAGATCGGGCAGGTCGACCTGCGACTCCGCCAGGCGCTTGTGATCGTTCAGCGCAATGCCGTCGATCCACTCCATCGTCAACACGTTGTGCGTGGTGCGGTCCCAGTCCACGGTCGGGACGCGGAAATCAGGATCGTGGCGCGTGTTCTCCGCCATCTCCGATAGCGCCGCAGCCTCGAGGCGCAGGTCCATCTCCATCGCGACCGAGCGCGACATGGTGTTGATGACCTCGATCAGGCGCAGGCGCCGCGCCTCGGACGAATAGGATTCGGCCTTGTATGCGACAAAGAAGAAGTCGGAGAGGTCGCGGCGGAAGCGTGCGGCCACGTTGGGCCGCAGCACTTTCACGGCGACCGCCTTGTGGATGCCGTCGCGCAGGACCTCTCCGCGATGCACCTGTGCGATCGAGGCGGCTGCGACCGGCGCACTGAGGCTCACGAACACGTCGGTCAGCGGCCGTTCCAGCGACGTCGCGATCACGGCTTCCGCTTCGACTTGCGAAAACGGCGGCAGGCGATCCTGCAGGCTTTCCAGATCACGCGCCATGGCAACGCCGACCACATCGGGGCGAGTCGCCAGAAATTGTCCGAGCTTGAGATAGGCCGGGCCCATCCGGGTCAGCGCGCGCGACAGCCGCGGGCCGTGCTTCGGGCCGCGCCGCTCGATGATGCGCGCAAGCTTCAGCGCGAGCTGTCCGGGCGGCGGCACCAGGCTCGGATCGACGGCGCCGAACACGCCCTCGCGCGCAAAGACGAACGCGGCGCGCATCAGGCGCGCACTATGGGTTATGGCAGAGATCACAAACGCCAGCCCGAATGCAGTGCGACGATGCCGCCGGACAATATTTGCCAGTTCACGCGGGCGAAGCCGGCGTCACGGATCATGTCGGCGAAGGCGTTGGGTCTTGGAAACTTGCGGATCGACTCGACCAGATATTGGTAGGACTCGGCGTCACCCGTAATCATGCGGCCGAGCGGCGGGATCACCTTGAACGAGAACAGGTCATAAAGGCGATCGAGCCCGGGCATCTCGACGGTGGAGAATTCCAGACAGAGGAAGCGGCTGCCTGGCTTGAGCACGCGATAGGCCTCGGCCAGTGCGAGATCGATCCGCGGCACGTTGCGAATGCCGAAAGCGATCGTATATGCGTCGAAGCTGCGGTCGGCGAAGGCGAGCGCTTCGGCATTGCCCTCAACGAAATCGACCTGCGTCTCGAGACGCCGCTTTGCGGCGCGCTCGCGGCCTACCTCCAGCATCCCGGAATTGATGTCGCAGACGGTGGCATGGAAACCCGCGCCTGCGGCCTTGGTAGCGCGGAACGAGATGTCGCCGGTGCCGCCGGCAACGTCGAGCAGCGCGAACGGCCGGTCGCCTCTGGGCGGGTCGAGCGCGGTGATCATGATGTCCTTCCAGACCCGGTGCAGCCCGCCGGACATCAAATCGTTCATCAAATCATAGCGCGACGCCACGCTGTGAAACACGTCGTTCACCAGCGTCTGCTTGTCGCCCAGGGGAACGTCCCTGAAGCCAAAATGCGTGGTTTCGCCCGGCCGATCCATTACTCTACTCCACGAGGCGGACCATAGCGCGCCCGCCGCAATGGCGCTATCACACCGCCCTCATAAGGTGAATGCCTGACCATGCCCGAATTGCCCGAAGTCGAGACCGTCCGCCGCGGCCTTCAGCCTGTCATGGAGGGTGCGAAAATCCTGGCCGCGGAGGCCCGCAGGCCCGATTTGCGCTTTCCCTTCCAGCCGGATTTCGTGGCCCGGCTGAAGGGGCAGGTCGTCACGGGGCTCGGCCGCCGTGCAAAATATCTCATGGCTGATCTCGCCTCCGGCGACGTGCTGTTGATGCATCTGGGCATGTCGGGCTCGTTTCGCGTCATCAAGCCGGACAACGAGGCGGCGCCCGGCGAGTTTCACTATCCGCGAGCCAAGGACTCCACGCACGACCACGTGCTGTTTCGGATGTCCTCCGGCGCCGACATCGTCTTCAACGATCCGCGCCGCTTCGGTTACATGAAAGTGATCGCGCGCAGTGCGCTCGACGAGGAGCCGCTGCTGCGCGGGCTCGGCCCCGAGCCGCTCGGCAACGAATTCGACGCTGCGATGCTGGCACGGTCCTGTGCGGGCAAGACCACGAGCCTGAAAGCCGCGCTGCTCGATCAGCGCGTGGTCGCCGGGCTCGGCAATATCTATGTCTGCGAAGCCCTGCATCGCTCCCATCTGTCGCCGCGCCGGATCGCCGCGACACTGTCGACCAAAAAGGGTGAGACGACGGACCACGCAAAGCGGCTGGTCGGTGCGATTCACACCGTGCTGAACGACGCCATCAAGGCCGGCGGCTCGTCACTGCGCGATCATCGCCAGACCTCCGGCGAGCTCGGATATTTCCAGCACTCGTTCAAGGTCTATGATCGCGAAGGCGAGAAATGCACGACGCCGCGCTGCGGCGGCACCGTCAAGAGGTTTACGCAGAACGGCCGGTCGACGTTCTGGTGTCCGAAATGTCAGAAATAACGATCAAGTCCGCAGCCGCGAGACCGCGAGTTTCTGCGCTCACAATGATGGTGTGAAGGCAATACGCCCCTATTTATCCCCGTCATCCTGAGGTGCTCGCCTCTTCGGCGAGCCTCGAAGGGCGACGGCCCAGCTGCATCGGGGCCGCTCATCCTTCGAGGCTCCGCTCGCGATGCATTCGCATCACAAGCGTCGCATCTCAGGATGACAGCACGACTATTTCGATATTGCGATGGAGCATTCAAGAACGCGAAGCGAAGCAATCCGGCCGGGCTGGTGGCCGGATTGCTTCGTCGCTAAAGGCCCTTCCGGATGGCGAAGGGCCGCCTGGCGTCTGAGCGATTGCCCCGCTCAGGACGCTAGTGTCGTGGTCTCGTCGGCCGCCAGCTCGGCGGCGACGTGCAACATGCCGTCCGCGGCCGCGATGACCTGGTCGATCAAGACGTTGGTGGTGGCGGCGAGCTCGAGCCGGGTCTCGATCCAATGCCAGAGGCCGCGGATCTCCTCGGTCGACTTGCCGTTCCGTGCGAATTCGCTGACGGCAAGGCCGCTTGCGAGCGAGTCCTGGTGGTCGTTGCGCATCACGATCAGGGGACGTGCAAGCACCTCGACGAGATCGAGCGCCGCTTCCTCGGCGAGTGTGTTGGCGGCGTTGTCGATGCGCTGACCGCGGATCGGAGTCTGGTTCAACACGAAGCTGTAAGGCCGCTTCCAGGCGCGCGCGACGCTGAGCGTCGAAACGGTCGCCTCGATGTCGGCGACGCTCGGGCGGGCCGGGATCAGGCAGAGGTCGCAATGGCGGATCGCAGCGGTAGTCGCGGCGCTGAGGCCGGCGGCGGTATCGACGATCGCGAGCTGGAGGCCGCTGTCGGCTAGCATTTTCAGGCGCGGCTCGATGTCGGCGGCGTGATAGATCGGCTCGACGACGAGATCGTCGGCGGTGCGGCGGCGCTGCCAGTTGGACAATGTGCCCTGCGGGTCGGTTTCGATCAGGCGAACGGTGAAGCCGGCCTGCTTGGCTGCCAGCGCGAGGCCGATGGCGAGCGTGCTCTTGCCGCTGCCACCCTTTTGGGTGGCCAGTGCGATCGTGTGCATTGAAGATCAATCCTTTGGAGTGCTTGGGTCTCGGGAAACGCCACGCGAACGTGCATCGATCTCGATGCTGAGCTCTTCTCGCTCAGGACGTGCCGGCCCGATCCAAAGGGGATCGCGTAGGTCCGAATCAGCAGTCACGATGATGGCGCAATCGGAAATGCCAGCGAATCCGTACCATTACTGGACCCGTACTCGTACGTATGATGTGCTTGCTGACGAGTTGATCGCGTGCCCCCGACGCAGCGCAGGGCTTCTTCAGCGGTGCGCTGCAGAGCCGGGGCCCAGCACTTGGTGCATGCGGTGTGGATGCATGGGTCCCGATTCAGCGAAGCGGCATTCATGCCGCATCGCGCCCGGGACATGAGAGTTACTTGCGCACGCAGATCACGCGCACGACGGCGGCTTTCGCATCCGCCGAGGTGCCGTTCGCGGTGACACCGTTTGTCTTCAGGAAATCGCGCACCGTCTCCGCGGAGACCATCACCGCCTGCGACGCCGGTACCGACGTCGCGGCGCCCGCAACCATCGCCGGCTTCAACAACGCGATGCCGGCGAACTTGCCGTCGCCGTCGATGGCGGCGCTGCCGGAGAAGCCGACAGCCGGTGGGGGTGAGAGCGGGGAATCGCCGCCACCGACAGATGCCAGCGCAGCCTTGAGGCTCGACACACCGGCGGCTCCGCCCTGGCTCTGCGGATCCGCGATACCGATGATATCGACACTCGTCTTTGCCGCGCCGCTACCGAGGCCGAACGGGTTCAGACCGCGGGCCCCGTAGATATGCAGCAGCGCGAGATCGTGTTCCCGGTCCTCGGCGAGACGGTCGGCGCTGCCGTAGCCGGCGATCGTGATCGCGAGACAGGAATCGGTCACGAGGCGGTCGGTGATGATCGCGCCATCGTCGCTGACGACGAGACCTGTGCCATATTCAACGGTCTTGCGCGGCGGCGGCCCGGCTTGCGGCCCCGACGGAAATGCATTGAACGCGCTCGACATCGCGATCACGACCGGCTCGACCGTGTTCTCGGTCGCTTGGTCGTAGAGGATCGTCATGATACGGACTTCGTCACCCCGAGAGGTGCCGCGCACGTAAAATTTCTTCAGGCCCTGCAAACCCGACAGCACGAAGAAGTCGGGCTTCACCACGGTGTAGTCGACCTTGCGACCCGGCTCTTTCTTCTCCGCTTCGGCAAGCTTGGCTGTGGTCGGGTTCGCCTCCTTGCGGCGGCTGAGCAGCACCTGCACCGTGCCAGTGGGCGATGTCCATTTCGAGCCGTTGGCGTCGGTCGCCTGCTGCGGCACCAGCTTTGAGGGAATGCCAAGCCGCGCGCCGCTGGTCATCTCCGTCACGATCTTCCAGCCGACGCTTTCCTGCTTTCGCCGCGCGGTCTCGGCCAGCGCGGCGCGTTCCTGCGGATTGAGCACGCCGGTCGGCTTGCCGCCCTTGGCTTTCTGATACTCCTTGATCGCCTCGACCAGGCGTGCGCTGACGTCGCCGGTGATGGCGCCGTTATATTGGCCGACCCAGGCAAGGTCGGACTGCAGCGACAGCCGCTCCGCCTGCGCCATGGCATCGGCCGTCGCAGCCGGCGTCTGCAATGCAGGAGGCCGGATCGGAACGGTCTGAACCGGCTTCGGCTTGGTGCCGGAAATCTGCGGTGTCGTCGTCTGGGCGTGTGCGCCTGTCGCAGCCGCAAACATCAGTGTTGCCGCAAGCATCGATCTCATGACAAATCCAGCCAGCCCATTGAACGCGATGCCATTGAAGCACATCTCGTTGGTCGCGAACAATCTCGGGGTGGTTCAGCCGGGCGATATCGGTGCCTGCATGGTTCGAGACGCGCGTTCCGCGCACCATGAGGGTTGAGAGAACGAAGGATAACGATGCTGAGCCCGGACGAACTCGAACGTTATGCCCGCCATATCGTGTTGCGCGATGTCGGTGGTCCCGGCCAGGCTGCGCTGAAGCGGGCCTCTGTGCTGGTGATCGGCGCCGGCGGGCTTGGTGCGCCCGCCTTGATGTACCTGGCGGCCGCCGGCGTCGGGACGCTCGGCGTGGTCGATGACGATGTGGTATCGCTGTCGAACCTCCAACGCCAGGTCATTCACACCACACCCGATATCGGCCGGCACAAGGTCGAGAGCGCGGCCGAAAGGATCATGGCGCTCAACCCGCATGTCCGCTTCGTCGGCCACGCCACCTGGCTCAATGCCGACAATGCGCTGTCCCTGATCGGTGACTATGACCTCGTGCTCGACGGCTCCGACAATTTCTCGACCCGCTATCTGGCCTCGGACGCCTGCTTCTTCGCCAAGAGGCCGCTGATCACAGCGGCGCTCGGCACCTTCGATGGCTCACTGACCACCATCCGCGCGCATGAGAAGAACGAGCAGGGCGAATTCAATCCGACCTATCGCTGCCTGTTTCCGGAGGCGCCACCGCCCGGGACCGTGCCGGCGTGCGCCGAAGCCGGCGTCATGGGCGCGCTGGCGGGCGTGATGGGCTCGATGATGGCGCTGGAGGCGATCCGCGAGATCGTCGGCTTTGGCGATGGCCTGGTCGGCCGTCTCCTGATGATCGATGCGCGCGCGATGCGCTTCGAGACGCTGCGCTACGCGCGCGATCCGGCCAATCCGCTCAATGGCGATGGGCCTGTGATCACTGACCTCAGCGCCCATCGCACCTGAGCGCAGCCGCTACGCCGTGGCCGGCTTCTCGCTATCGAGGTGCGCCATCTGCTCGGCGGCGTAGCGCGTACCGGCGGCGACATCGGGCGGGAAGGCCTTTGCCAGCACCGCGAGATGAGCTGGCGTCAGCGTGACCCTGGCCGCACCGAGTGCCTCGCTGAGGCGGTTGCGGGTGCGGGCGCCGACCAGCGGCACGATCTCCTTCCCTTGCGCCGCCACCCAGGCGATCGCAACTTGTGCCGGCGTTGCGCCAATCTCGGCGGCGATGGCGCGCAGCTGCTCCACCAGCGCCAGATTGGCATCGAGATTCGACCCCTGGAAGCGCGGCGTCATCAGCCGGTAATCCTTGCCTGTCTTGCCGGAGTCCTTCGACCAATGGCCGCTGATGAGGCCGCGCGCCAACACGCCGTAACCCGTGATGCCGATGCCGAGCTCACGGCAGGTCCTCAGGATGTCGCGTTCGATGCCACGCTCGATCAGCGAATATTCGATCTGGACATCGGCGATCGGGTGCACGGCATGCGCGCGGCGGATGGTGTCGGAGCCGACCTCGGACAGGCCGATATGTTTGATGTAGCCGGCCTTCACGAGATCGGCGATGCAGCCGATGGTGTCCTCGATCGGAATGCTAGGATCGAGCCGCGCCGGACGGTAGATGTCGATGTAGTCGGTGCCGAGCCGCTGCAGTGAATAGGCCAGGAAGTTCCTCGTTGCGGCCGGCCTCGTGTCCATGCCGGTGAATTCGCCGGCAGGACCGCGCAGCGCGCCGAACTTGACGCTGATCTGCACCTTGTCGCGCGGCACGCCCTTGAGCGCTTCGTGCACCAGCATTTCATTGTGGCCCATGGCGTAGAAATCGCCGGTGTCGACCAGGGTGATGCCGGCATCCAGCGCCGCGTGGATCGTGGCGATGCTCTCGCCGCGATCGGCGGGGCCGTAGACCTCGGACATGCCCATGCAGCCGAGACCGAGAGCGGAGACGGTGGGGCCGGTTGAACCGAGTTTGCGTTGTTCCATGGTGGCTCTCCTCGAAAGGGCGCTGACTGCGCCGGGTGACGAGGCCTGATATGCCCCCGATGGATTGCGCCGATAAGCTGGACAATCGAGAATGGCTTGTTCACATTGGCGAACAATGGCCGAGCCTGACCTGCGCGATCTCGATGTCTTTGTGGCGGTGGCCCGTACCCGCAATTTCCGGCGCGCGGCGATCGATATTCGCGTGTCGGTGTCGAGCCTTAGCCAGCGATTGCGGGACCTGGAGGAGCGCCTCGGCGTTCGCCTGATGAACCGCACCACCCGCAGCGTCGCCCTGACCGAGGCGGGCGAGTTGCTGCTGTCGCGCGTGGCGCCGGCGCTGCGCGATGTCGGCGATGCCCTGGATCAGGTCCGGGGCCTGCGCGAAGTGGCCTCGGGCCGGCTGCGCATCAACGCGCCGCCGCCCGCGGTCGATCTCGTGCTGGCGCCGATGATCGGGCCGTTCCTTCAGGCCTATCCGCAGGTCGACCTCGACATCGTCTCCGAGAGCGGGTTCGTCGATATCGTCAGCGCGGGCTTCGATGCCGGCGTGCGCTATGGCGAGCATCTCGCGCAGGACATGGTCGCGATCTCGCTCAGCGGCCCGCAGAGCTATGTCGTGGTCGCTTCACCCGATTACCTCGCTCGCCGCGGCAAGCCTGAGCATCCGAAGGATCTGCTCGACCATGATTGCATCCGCGCCCGCTACTCCAGCGGTGTCATGCATGATCTGGAGTTCGAGAAGGCCGGTCAGCTGGTGAAAGTCGATCCGCCGGCAAAGCTGATCTCGACCAACATGGGCCTCTCCATGCGCGCTGCGCTCGACGGCGCCGGTATCTGGGCGACGCTTGATGGATATGTCGGCGAAGCCCTGAAGTCGGGCGCGCTGGTCAGGCTGCTTGAAGACTGGTGCGAGCCGTTTCCGGGCCCGTTCCTGTATTATCCAAGCCGGCGCCAGACGCCGCCGGCGCTGCGGGCCTTCATCGATTTCGTCGCCGACTGGCGCAGGCGCGAAACTCGCAGCAAATAGACGTCAAAGCATGCTCGGCAGCACGCGATCCGGCGGCTTGTGCGCGTCGAGGAAGGTGCGGATGTTGATGATCACCTTCTCGCCCATCTCGACGCGGCCCTCGATCGTGGCCGAGCCCATATGCGGCAGCAGCGTCACCTTGCCGGCCTTGGCGAGCCGCACCAGCTTCGGGTTCACCGCGGGCTCGTGCTCGTACACATCGAGGCCGGCGCCGCCGATCTCGCCGCCTTCGATCAGCTTGATCAGCGTGTCCTCGTCGGTGACGCCGCCGCGCGCGGTGTTGACGATGTAGGCGTCCTTGCGGATCAGCTTCAGCCGGCGCGCCGACAGCAGATGGTAGGTCGCGGGCGTGTGCGGACAGTTCACCGAGATGATGTCCATCCGCGCCAGCATCTGGTCGAGGCTTTCCCAATAGGTCGCGCCCAGCTCTTCGGCGATCTTCGGCGCCACCGGCCGGCGGTTGTGATAGTGGATCTGCAAGCCGAAGGCGCGGGCGCGGCGAGCGACCGCCTGGCCGATGCGGCCCATGCCGATGATGCCGAGGCGCTTCCCGCCGATGCGATGGCCGAGCATCCAGGTCGGCGACCAGCCCGGCCAGGGTTTTCCTTCCGTCAGGATCGAGGCGCCTTCGATCATCCGCCTGGGCACGGCGAGGATCAGCGCCATGGTCATGTCGGCGGTGTCTTCGGTCAGAACTTTCGGCGTGTTGGTGACGGTGATGCCGCGGGCGTGCGCGGCCTCGACATCGATGTTGTCGACGCCGTTGCCGAAATTCGCGATCAGTTTCAGCCTGCAGTCGGGCTGGTTGACGATATCGGCGGAGATGTGATCGGTCACGGTTGGGACCAGCACGTCGGCCGTGCGTGCGGCTTCCGCGATCTGCTCGCGCGACATCGGCGTGTCGTCGAGATTGATCCGCGCGTCGAACAGCTCGCGCATCCGGGTCTCGATCGAGTCCGGAAGCTTGCGCGTCACCACGACGAGGGGCTTTTTCTTCACCGACATGTCCTGCCCTCATGAGGCGTTGCGAGCCGCCTCTGTCGCCAAAGGCCGGCCGTTGAGGCCTCATTAACCCGGTTGTTCGACACTGCGTTTGCCGTGTCGTCCCCGGCGTTTCCTTCAAGCTCTCCCGACATTTCCGGCCGGAAAATCGGGACAAACCGGTTGTTCAGACGTCCGTCCTCTCTAGCAGAAGGCCGGGCCAAGACAAGAACCACGGGCAAAGGGCTCGGGAACACCCGCGTGGGGCGGGTCAGGGGCGACAGCGGCCTGGTTTTGGAATTTTGAAGTGAGGGGGCCCGGCTCGGCCGGACCTTCGACAGGAGACGGGTTGATGGCGTTGGGGCGTTTTTGTTCTGTGATGGCGCTCGTTTGCACCTGGTTGAGCGCTTCGGTCAGCCCCGGGCATTCGGCGAAGGACAACACCCCTCAGACGGCCTCGGGCCTCCCGGTGCCGCGCTACGTCAGCCTGAAATCGGATCACGTCAACGTCCGCGCCGGCCCGACCAAGGACAATGACGTCGCCTGGGTCTACACCCGCTCCGGCCTGCCGGTCGAAATCACCGCCGAGTTCGAGAACTGGCGCCGGGTCCGCGATTCCGAGGGCGCCGAGGGCTGGGTCTATCACTCGCTGCTGTCGGGTCGCCGTACCGCCGTCGTCACGATGAAGCACAAGGACGAGCTTGCGCCGATCTACGATCGCGCCGATCCCGACAGCGCGGTTGCGGCGAGGCTCCAGGCCGGCGTCGTCACACAGGTGAAGAAGTGCACTGCAAACTGGTGCCACGTCCTCGGCAACGGCTTTGACGGCTGGATCCAGCAGGAGCGCCTCTGGGGCGTGTACTCCGACGAGCAGGTGAACTGACGGGGTTGGGAGCGGAGCTGTTGATCCACCGTCATGCCCGGGCTCGTTCCGGGCATCCACGCGCTTCTCGACCAGTCCAAAAACGTGGATGGCCGGGACAAGCCCGGCCATGACGACGAATTCAGCAGTTTTAGACGATCTCAGCGCTTCTTGCGCAGCCGCACGACCATGTCGATGCGGGCGATCTCGTAACCCGCGGGCACCTCCGGCATCTTGGACAGCGCCAAATGCGGATCCTCGATGTCGACCAGCTCATGGCTGTTCTCGAGGTAGTAGTGATGGTGGGTCGTGACGTTGGTGTCGAAATAGGTTTTGGTGCCGTCGACGCTGACCTGACGCAGCAGACCGGCGTCGGTGAGCTGGTTCAGCGTGTTGTAGACGGTCGCCAGCGAGACCGGCACCTTGGCCAGCGTCGCTTCTTCGTAGAGCATTTCAGCTGTGAGGTGACGTGCACCCTTGCCGAACAGCAGCCAGCCGAGCGCCATGCGCTGGCGCGTCGGGCGAAGCCCGGCGGACTGGAGCATTTCGTTGACGTCGTGCCACGGGCAACCGGTCAAAGCCGGCTGGCGGCCGGACATAAGAGCCGCCGCATGGGCCTCTTCGTCGCGATGGGGCGCGTTATTTTCGTTCATTTCCAGCTTCGGGCACGCGTGAACACTGTGATCCTGCAACATATATGGAGAGATAGATGCAGATGCAAGTTTCTCGCAACTAGAGTGGTTCTAATCAGCGAGGGAACCGGTCCCGCGGCCCGTCATTTTACCTTCATGAGAGCGCTTTGCTACCCGAAATGGCCTGTGTTAGAGAGCCCGCGGTTCCGCTTAACCGATTTTGGCGCGACCCGGCATTGAGGGCCGCTCGCTATCCATCCAGGGTCTTTCGGTATTCTCGTCTGACAATGGCAACAGATGTTGCCTTTCGAACAGGATGGGGCCCATTTTCGCCGGAAACGCCGCTCAATCGGGGTTTGAACACAAAGGCTTCCGCATGCTGAACAGGCGCAACGGTTACGAATATGAAGATCTGCTGGCATGTGCCCGCGGCGAGATGTTCGGCCCTGGCAATGCGCAATTGCCGCTGCCGCCGATGCTGATGTTCGACCGCATTACGGACATCAGCGAGACCGGCGGTGAATTCGGCAAGGGCGTGGTGCGCGCCGAGCTCGACGTGAAGCCCGATCTCTGGTTCTTCGGCTGCCACTTCAAGAACGATCCGGTGATGCCCGGCTGCCTCGGGCTCGATGCGCTGTGGCAAATGGTCGGCTTTTATCTGGGCTGGAGCGGTGGTGAAGGTCGCGGTCGCGCGCTTGGCCTGAACGAGCTGAAGTTCAGCGGCCAGGTGCTGCCGGAAGCCCGCAAGGTTGTGTACAACATCGATATCAAGCGCGTGATGCGTTCAAAGCTGGTGCTCGGCATCGCCGACGGATGGCTTTCGGTCGATGACCAGATTATCTATCGCGCGAAGGATTTGAAGGTCGGCCTGTTCAAGCAGGGCACGAGCCTGGGCTGAGCGCATCACCACGAAGACAACGATTGAGGCGAGGCTGTCATGAGGCGGGTTGTGGTCACCGGGATGGGCATTGTCTCCTCCATCGGAAACAACACCCAGGAAGTGCTTGCGAGCCTTCACGAGGCGAAGTCGGGCATTTCGCGGGCTGAGAAATATGCCGAGCTCGGCTTCCGTTCGCAGGTGCAAGGTGCGCCGACACTCGATCCTTCGACGGTGGTCGACCGCCGCGCCATGCGTTTCCTCGGTCAGGGCGCGGCGTGGAATCACGTCGCGATGGAACAGGCGATCCAGGATTCCGGTCTGTCGCCTGACGAAATTTCCAATATTCGCACCGGCATCATCATGGGCTCCGGCGGCCCGTCGGCGCGCACCATCGTCGAGGCCGCCGATATCACCCGCACCAAGGGACCGAAGCGCGTCGGGCCGTTTGCAGTGCCGAAGGCGATGTCCTCCACGGCCTCCGCAACACTTGCGACCTGGTTCAAAATCAAGGGCGTGAACTATTCGATCTCGTCGGCCTGCGCCACGTCGAACCATTGCGTCGGCAACGCCTATGAGACGATCCAGATCGGCAAGCAGGACGTCATCTTCGCCGGCGGCTGCGAGGAGTTGGACTGGTCGCTGTCGGTGCTGTTCGATGCGATGGGCGCGATGTCCTCGAAGTACAACGACACGCCCGCCACGGCTTCGCGTCCCTACGACGTCAATCGCGACGGCTTCGTGATCGCCGGCGGCGCCGGCGTGCTGGTGCTGGAAGAGCTCGAGCATGCCAAGGCGCGTGGCGCGCGCATTTACGGCGAGATCGTCGGCTATGGCGCGACGTCCGACGGCTACGACATGGTCGCACCGTCAGGCGAGGGCGCCGAGCGCTGCATGCGCATGGCGATGTCGACCGTGAAGACCAAGGTCGACTACATCAATCCGCACGCGACATCGACGCCGGCCGGCGATCCGCCGGAGATCGACGCGCTTCGCAGGGTGTTCGGAAGCGGCGAGAAGTGCCCGCCGATCTCGGCGACCAAGGCGCTGACCGGCCACTCCCTGGGCGCAACCGGCGTGCAGGAAGCGATCTATTCGCTACTGATGATGAACAATGGTTTCATCTGCGAGAGCGCCCACATCCAGGAACTCGACCCCGTGTTCGCCGACATGCCGATCGTGCGCAAGCGCATCGACAACGTCAAGATCGGCACCGTGCTGTCGAACTCCTTCGGCTTCGGCGGCACCAACGCCACGCTGGTGTTCAGCCGGCTGGATGCGTGACACCATTGTCGGCGCAGCGTTGATTTCGTCGTCATGGCCGGGCTTGTCCCGGCCATCCACGTCTTGGCCTTAGGCTTCGAAGGCGTGGAAGCCCGGGCATGACGAAAGCGGAACGTGAAAGGTGACCGTGAAATGGAAGGTTTGATGAAAGGCAAGCGTGGTCTGATCATGGGCATCGCCAATGATCATTCGATCGCCTGGGGCATGGCGAAGACGCTGCACGCCCATGGCGCCGAGCTTGCCTTCACCTTCCAGGGCGAGGCGCTGGGCAAGCGTGTCAAGCCGTTGGCGGAATCGCTCGGTGTGGACCTGGTGCTGCCCTGCGACGTCGAGGACATCGCCAGCGTCGATGCCACGTTCGATGTGCTCCGCGAAAAATGGGGCAAGCTCGACTTCGTGATCCACGCGATCGGTTTCGCCGACAAGAACGAGCTCAAGGGCCGCTACGCCGACACCAGCCGCGACAATTTTTCGCGCACCATGGTGATCTCCTGCTTCTCGTTCACCGAGGTCGCAAAACGCGCCGCCGAGCTGATGACCGAGGGCGGCAGCATGATCACGCTGACCTTCGGCGCCTCGGAGCGCGCGATGCCGAACTACAACGTGATGGGCGTGGCCAAGGCGGCGCTGGAAGCCTCGGTGCGCTATCTCGCCTCGGATTTCGGACCGCGCGGCATCCGCGTCAACGCGATCTCGGCAGGCCCGATCCGCACGCTCGCCGGCTCCGGCATCGGCGAGGCGCGGGCGATGTTCGCCTTCATGCAGAAGCATTCGCCGCTCCGCCGCGGCGTCACGCTGGACGAGCTCGGCGGCTCGGCGCTGTATCTGCTGTCGGATCTCTCTGGCGGCGTGACCGGCGAGATCCATTATGTCGATAGCGGCTACAACATCGTCCTGATGCCGCGGCCGGACGATCTGAAGACGGAAGACTAGCCCGCCGCGATCTTCTCCGCGCGCTGGAACGCCGGCCGCGCCATGCAGCGGGCGAGATAGGCCTCGAAGGCCGGGCGCGACGGCACCATCTTGAACAGGCGCACCGCGAAGTTCAGGCCGGAGCCGATCGTGATGTCGGCGGCGGAAAATTCCTGCCCGAGAATCCACGGTTCCTTGGCAAGCGCGGTTTCCAGCACGTCGAACACCTGCGTCGCGCTGCCCCAGGCTGCGGTCGACGTCGGGATCTCGATCTTGGTGAAGATCTGGATGATGGCGGGTTCGATGCAACCTGGCGAGAAGAACAGCCATTGCAGGTAACGCGCGCGGCGCGGATCGGTCACGGCCGGCGCCAGCCTGGTCTCGGGATAGCGATCCGCAATGTAGGCGCAGATGGCGGCGGCCTCGCCCAGCGCTGCATCGCCGTCGGTCAGCGCCGGAACCTTGCCCATCGGATTGACCTTGAGAAAATCCGGCGCTTTCTGCGCACCGGTCGAAATGTCGGTCAACACGCGCTCATAGGGCAGGCCACTCTCTTCCATCAGCCAGAGCGTCGTGAACGAGCGCGAGCGGGACGACCAGTAGAGTTTGATCATCGGGCTTTTCCGTCTTTCTTCCACCGATAATACTTCATCATGAACCCGTTCGAGGGCTCGATCTCTTGCTTCTCGAACACAAAGCCCTCGCGCTCGTACCAGCGCCAGGCTTTTTCGTTCTCGCGGACGCAGCGCAGATACATCTCGTCCGGCATTTGCGTGCGCGTGAAGGCGAGCATTTGACGGCCGAGCGATTGGCCCTGATAGGCGGGTGCGACGAACAGCATGTCGAGATAGAGTTTTGGCAAATGCAGCGCCAGCATTGCGGCGATCGTGCCGTTGTCGTCGGCGACGAACAGGCTCCAGCCGTCCTCGATCTCGCGCCGGATGCGTGCACGCAGGTTTGCCAGCATGAATTCGCTCGCCTCGCCGAGCCCGGTCGAGACCCAGCTCTCCATCCAGACACGGCCGATCTCGTCGTATTCGTCCGCGCGGGCCGGGCGGATGATGGGATGCGACATCGAGGCCTCAGGTTGGCTTGCTGCGCACGGAGGGGCGTGCGCGCACCTTGCCGGCCGACAGGCACACCACCTCGGAGATTTGCAGGAGTTGCCGCGCCAGCGGGCTAGTCTTGCGCCAAACCATGCCGATGGTGCGCGACGGCTGCGGATCACGGAAGCGCGCGAGCGAGACCGAGGCCGATCGCGTTTCCACCGACACGGCCATCTCCGGGATCAACGTGACGCCGATGCCGGCGCTGACCATCTGGACCAGCGTCGACAGCGAATTGGCATCCAGCATCTCGCGTGGCGGCGCCGATTGCATGTTGCAGAATGACAGTGCCTGATCGCGGAAGCAGTGCCCCTCCTCGAGCAGCAGCAGCCGCATCTCGCGCATCATCTCCCGCGATGGTGCCGGCGTTCCCTCATCCGCGCTCGGCCGCACCAGCAGGAATTTTTCCTCGAACAGGGCGACCTCGGTGAGCGAGGGCTCGGACACCGGCAACGCCACGATGGCGGTATCGAGCCGGCCTTCCACCAGTTCCTGGATCAGCCGCGGCGTCATCGTCTCGCGCACGCGGATGTCGAGCTCCGGATGCATGCGCGTCAGATTCTTGGTGATCGTCGGCAGCAGATAGGGGGCGATCGTCGGAATCATGCCGATCCGCAGCCGTCCCGAGAACCGGTCCTGCGAGGCGCGGGCGAAATCGCCGAGCTCGTCGACCGAGCGCAAGATGTCGCGGACGCGCTGCGCGAGCTCCTCGCCAAATCGGGTCAACGCCACCTGCCGGGCGCTGCGCTCCAGCAGCAGGCCGCCGAGCGCCTCCTCCAGCTCCTTGATCTGCATCGACAGGGCAGGCTGCGAGATCGAACAGGACTCAGCCGCGCGGCCGAAATGATTGTGACGCGCCAGGGCGTCAAAATAGCGGAGCTGGCGCAGGGTGAGGTTTAGCATCAGAAAATCTTATCGCTGCGATCATTAAAGTCAACTTCCCCTGATCGAACGTGAAGCCTAGAGTGCTTCTACCTGGTCAAAGGCGCGAGTTCGACGCCACCAGAGGAGGTATTCATGGACGACACTTCAAAGTGCCCGTTTTCGGGTGGAAAACGTGTGCCGGCGAACCGCGATTGGTGGCCGACCCAGCTCAGCATCGAGATGCTGCACAAGAATTCCGCCAAGTCCGACCCGATGGACAAGGACTTCGACTACGCCAAGGAATTCAAGTCGCTCGACTTGAATGCGGTCATCAAGGACCTGACCGCTCTGATGACCGAATCGCAGGAATGGTGGCCCGCCGACTTCGGTCACTACGGCGGCCTCATGATCCGCATGGCATGGCACAGCGCGGGCACCTATCGCACCACCGACGGTCGCGGTGGCGCCGGCGCCGGACAGCAGCGTTTCGCGCCGCTCAACAGCTGGCCCGACAACGCCAATCTCGACAAGGCACGCCGTCTGCTCTGGCCGATCAAGCAGAAATACGGCCGCAAGATCTCCTGGGCCGATCTGATGGTGCTGGCCGGCAACGTCGCGCTGGAGTCGATGGGCTTCAAGACGTTTGGCTTTGCTGGCGGCCGCGTCGACGTCTGGGAGCCGGAAGAACTGTATTGGGGTCCCGAAGGGACGTGGCTGGGCGATGAGCGCTACAGCGGCGAACGCCAGCTCGCCGAGCCGCTCGGCGCGGTGCAGATGGGCCTCATCTACGTCAATCCGGAAGGCCCGAACGGCAAGCCGGATCCGATCGCCGCGGCCAAGGACATTCGCGAGACCTTCTTCCGTATGGCGATGAACGACGAGGAAACCGTCGCGCTGATCGCCGGCGGCCACACCTTCGGCAAGACCCATGGCGCCGGCGATCCGTCGCTGGTCGGACCGGAGCCGGAAGCGGGCGCGCTCGAGGATCAGGGCCTCGGCTGGAAGAGCAAGCACGCTTCGGGCATTGCCGGCGATTCCATCACCAGCGGTCTCGAGGTGACCTGGACGACGACGCCGACGAAGTGGAGCAACAACTTCTTCGAGAACCTGTTCAAGTACGAATGGGAGCTGACAAAGAGCCCGGGCGGTGCGCAGCAGTGGACGGCCAAGGGCGCCGAGGCGATCATTCCCGACGCCTTCGACAAGTCCAAGAAGCATCGCCCGACGATGCTGACGACGGATCTCTCGCTGCGTATGGATCCGGCCTATGAGAAGATATCGCGCCGCTTCCTGGAGAATCCGGACCAGTTCGCGGACGCCTTCGCGCGCGCCTGGTTCAAGCTCACCCATCGCGACATGGGTCCGGTCGTGCGCTATCTCGGCCCGCTGGTGCCGAAGGAAACGCTGATCTGGCAGGACCCGATCCCCGCCGTGAATCACGAGCTGGCCAGCGAGCAGGATATCGCCTCGCTGAAGACCAAGATCCTGGCTTCGGGTCTGTCGGTCTCGGAGCTGGTCTCGACCGCCTGGGCGTCGGCCTCGACGTTCCGCGGCTCGGACAAGCGTGGCGGCGCCAACGGCGCGCGCATCCGCCTCGCCCCGCAGAAGGATTGGGAAGTGAACGAGCCGGCTCAGCTCTCGAAGGTCCTGAGCAAGCTCGAAGCGATCCAGAAGGACTTCAACGCGTCATCCGGTGCGAAGAAGGTCTCGCTGGCGGACCTCATCGTGCTCGGCGGCACCGCCGCGGTCGAGAAGGCCGCGAAGGATGCCGGCGTCGACGTCAAGGTCGGCTTCACGCCGGGCCGCATGGATGCCTCGCAGGAGCAGACCGACGCTGCTTCGTTTGCTCCTCTGGAGCCGCGGGCCGATGGCTTCCGCAACTTCATCGGCAAGCGGCAGCAGTTCATGATGCCCGAGGAGGCTCTGGTCGATCGTGCGCAGCTGCTCCGGCTTACCGGCCCGGAGATGACGGCGCTCGTCGGCGGTCTGCGCGTGCTCGGCGCCAATGCGAACGGTTCGAAGAACGGCGTCCTCACCTCGAAGGTGGGAACGCTGAGCAACGACTTCTTCGTCAACCTGCTCGACATGAGCACGCAGTGGACGCCGGCCGGCACTGACGGCACCTATGAGGCCCGCGACCGCAAGACCAACGCGGTCAAGTGGACCGGCACGCGCGTCGACCTGATCTTCGGCGCGCACTCGCAGCTTCGCGCCTACGCCGAGGTCTATGCCACGTCGGATTCCAAGGAGCAGTTCGTCAAGGACTTCGCCAAGGCCTGGACCAAGGTGATGAACCTCGACCGGTACGACATCGCGGCCTGATTCCGAAGCTCGGCAAGCGACAAACAAAAAGGGCGGCCGCGAGGCCGCCCTTCGTGTTTCTGGAAGGTCGCGAGATTTACTCGCCGGCCGCTTCGCGTGCGGGCTGCTGGCTCTCGCCCTTGCCCTCGAGGTCTTCGCCGGTCTCTTGGTCGACCACCTTCATCGACAGGCGGGTCTTGCCGCGGTCGTCGAAGCCGAGCAGCTTGACCTTGACCTTGTCGCCTTCCTTGACGACGTCGGAGGTCTTCTGCACGCGCGCCGAGGCGAGCTGGCTGATGTGGACGAGACCGTCCTTGGAGCCGAAGAAGTTCACGAAAGCGCCGAACTCCATCACCTTGACGACGGTGCCGTCATAGATCTGCCCGACTTCCGGATCGGAGGCGATCGACTTGATCCACTTGATCGCGGCCTTCATGGCCTCGCCGTCGTTGGAGGCGACCTTCACGGTGCCGTCGTCCTCGATGTTGACCTTGGCGCCGGTCTTCTCGACGATCTCACGGATCACCTTGCCGCCGGTGCCGATCACTTCGCGGATCTTGTCGGTGGCGATCTTGAAGGTCTCGATTCGCGGTGCGTATTCGCCGAGCTCGGCACGGGCGTTGGTGAGCGCCTTCGACATCTCGCCGAGGATGTAGATACGCCCATCCTTGGCTTGGCCGAGCGCGACCTTCATGATCTCCTCGGTGATGCCCTCGATCTTGATATCCATCTGGAGCGAGGTGATGCCCTGCTCGGTGCCGGCGACCTTGAAATCCATGTCACCGAGATGGTCCTCGTCACCGAGGATGTCCGAGAGAACCGCAAAGCGCTTGTCTTCGAGGATCAGGCCCATCGCGATGCCCGCGGTCGGCCGCTTCAACGGCACGCCGGCGTCCATCAGCGCGAGCGAGGCGCCGCAGACCGAAGCCATCGACGAGGAGCCGTTGGATTCGGTGATCTCCGACACCACGCGCGTGGTGTAGGGGAATTCGTGGTGCGGCGGCAGCACCGGGTGGATCGCGCGCCAGGCGAGCTTGCCGTGGCCGATCTCGCGGCGCTTGGTGCCGCCGAGGCGACCGGTCTCACCGACCGAGTAGGGAGGGAAATTGTAGTGCAGCAGGAACGTCTCTTTGTACGTTCCCGACAGCGCGTCGATGTACTGCTCGTCCTCGCCGGTGCCGAGCGTGGTCACGACCAACGCCTGGGTCTCGCCGCGGGTGAACAGCGCCGAGCCGTGGGCGCGGGGCAGCACGCCGACTTCGGCGACGATGTTGCGCACGGTCTTGGAATCGCGGCCGTCGATGCGCTTGCCGGTGTCGAGAATGTTCCAGCGAACGATCTTGGCTTCGAGCTCCTTGAACACGCCGCCGATGCGCAGCTTGTCGTATTTCGGCTCCTGGCCTTCCGGGAAGTAGTGAGCGATCACCTTTTCCTTGACCTTGCCGACCGCAGCGTAGCGATCCTGCTTGACCGGAATGGCGTAGGCGGCGCGCAGTTCCTGCTCGACCATGCCGAGCATTTCCTTTTCGAGCGCCGAATTGTCGATCGTGGTAACCTCGCGCGGCTCCTTCGCGGCCTTTTCGGCGAGCTCGATGATCGCATTGATCACCGGCTGGAAGTGGCGGTGACCGAACATCACGGCGCCGAGCATGATCTCTTCGTTCAGCTCCTTGGCTTCCGATTCCACCATCAGCACGGCGTCCGCGGTGCCGGCGACGACGAGGTCGAGCTGGGTGTCGACCATCTCGTCGAGCGTCGGGTTGAGGATGAACTCGTCATTGGCGAAGCCGACGCGCGCGGCGCCGATCGGGCCCTTGAAGGGGGCGCCCGACAGGGTCAGCGCAGCCGACGAGGCCACCAGCGCGACGATATCCGGATCGTTTTCCATGTCGTGCGAGAGCACGGTGACGATCACCTGGGTCTCGTTGCGCCAGCCGTCGACGAACAACGGACGGATCGGACGGTCGATCAGGCGGGAGACCAGCGTTTCCTTCTCGGTCGGACGACCCTCGCGCTTGAAATAGCCACCGGGAATGCGGCCGGCTGCGTAGGTCTTCTCCTGGTAGTCGACGGTCAGCGGCAGGAAGTCGACGCCTTCGCGGGGCGACTTCGCGGCAACGACGGTGGCGAGCACCACGGTCTCGCCGTAGGTCGCGACGACGGCGCCGTCGGCCTGGCGGGCGATCTTGCCGGTTTCGAGCTTGAGAGGGCGTCCACCCCAGTCGATCTCGACTGAATGCTTATTGAACATAGTGGTCTTCTTTCATGGGTTCTCGAAAGAAGGACGGGTCGAAAAACAAAAACCATGCGCAAGATTGCGGGACGTTGATCGAAGCGGGCGATCAGCGTCCTGCGATCCTGCCATGGTTTTTGGATTTCGGATGGCGTCCATCCCTTCGGGTCATACGGGCGCCTTGCCCGTTGTGCCCAGCCGCCGGATTGCTGCTGGACTGTCAGTCGGCACGAACGCGAACACCGAAGCGCGGTGTTCGCCCATCATGCCCGGATGCTCGCCGTCAACGGCTCGCATCCGACGCGCACGCAGCCTCGACGAAAAACCTTTAAACAAACGCTTTCGTTCGAAATCACGCGCGAAAACGCGCGCCGGTTGGCGCGCGCAAGAACTCTTAACGACGAATGTTGTGCTTCTCGAGCAGCGCCTTGTAACGCGCCTCGTCCTTCTTCTTCACATAGTCGAGGAGCGAGCGGCGGGTCGAGACCAGCTTCAAGAGACCGCGACGCGAATGGTTGTCCTTCACGTGGGTCTTGAAATGGTTGGTGAGGTTGGCGATGCGTTCCGACAGGATCGCGACCTGAACCTCTGGCGAGCCGGTATCGCCGGCCTTGTTGGCATTCGTCTTGATGACTTCCGCTTTGCGTTCTGCGGCAATCGACATCGGTCAATTTCTCTCGTTGCGATCGGCGCTGGCAGTCAGGCCGGTCAGGTTGAACACACGCTTGGGGATGATTTCGCCATTGCCGACTTCGGCAAGCGCGAGAAGCCGGCCTGCCACCGTGACATAGACTGTGCCGCTACAAGTGGGCGCATCCCGTCCGCGCAACAAAACGGCCTGGCCCCGATGGAGCCTTGCCGCATCAGCCCGAGTGACGGCCAGTGCCGGGATGTCGTCCAGCGCGGTCTCAACGGGCATAAGCGCGTCGGCGAGGCTACCCTCGCCGGACGCGGCTCTATCGCACAAAGCCTCCAACTGATCCAGCGGAATCATGTCGTTCTCGCCAAATGGGCCGACCAGGGTCCGCCGCAGCGCGCAGATATGGCCGTAAGTGCCGAGAATCCGGCCCATATCGCGGGCCAGCGCGCGGACATAGGTGCCCTTGCCGCACTCGGCCTCGAACACGGCCCGGTCGTTATCTGGTTGATCTACAAGGCTTAAACGGTGAATCTCGACGGGACGGGGGGGCAATTCCACGATCTCGCCGTCGCGGGCGAGGTCGTAGGCGCGCTCGCCCTGGACCTTGATTGCGGAGTAGCGCGGCGGGATCTGCTGGATCACGCCGGTGAAACGGGGCAGCAGCGCCTCGATGGCCTCCCGGGTCGGGCGCTGGTCCGAGGTTGCGGTCGCCCGGCCCTCGATGTCGTCGGTGTCGCGTTCCTCGCCCCAGCATACCGTGAACCGGTAGCGCTTGCGGCCGTCCATGACGAAGGGGACGGTCTTGGTGGCCTCGCCGAGCGCGATCGGCAGGCCGCCGGAGGCCAGCGGATCGAGCGTGCCGGCATGGCCGGCGCGCTTGGCATTGAACAGGCGCTTGAGCACGGCAACCGCCTGCGTCGAGGTCATGCCGATCGGCTTGTCGAGCACGACCCAGCCGTGGACGTCGCGGCGGTCGCGGCGCGGCTGGTTGCCCTTCTGCTTGTTGGCGCGCGGATCGTTGTTGACGCGGCGCGGCTCCTGATGCGGCTGAGAATTGCCGCTCATGTCCGCAAAATTATTTTTCTGCACGTCGAGCTGATCGGCCTCTTCGCCGCCGATCGTGCCGTGAGCCGGGTCCATCGTCATCGTTCTTCTTCCCGATCCGAATCCGGATCCTGTTCCAAGTCCTGTTCGAGGTCCTTCTGCACCGCGGGTGTTCGCAAAAGCTTCTCGATCCGTTCCGCTTCGTCGAATCGTTCGTCGACGCGGAAGCGAAGGTCAGGTGCAAATTTCAGGTTAACGCGCCGCGCGACCTCGCCGCGCAGGAATTTCTTGTTGCGCTCGAGCGCAGCGAGGACGATCTCGGTGTCGCGGCCACCGAGCGGCATCACATAGACTGTCGCGAGCTTCAGGTCGGGCGACATCCGCACCTCCGGCACGGTGATGATGTGACCTTCGAGGTCTGCATCATGCACGCTGCCTTGCGCCAGAATCTCGGCTATCGCATGGCGAACCTGCTCGCCGACCCGCAACTGACGTTGCGAGCCGCCGGACGCGGAACTCTTTTTCTGATGATGGCGGGGCATGGTCTGAAAATCACCTCGTCATGCCCGCGTTTGGGGCACTGGCACTGTCATTTGTCTTGTTGAAACGAAGAGGGGTGGATGGCCGGAAAAAATCCGGCCATCGCACTCCCGCAATTCAGTTCAAAAAAGATCCAGGCGCTTCGGTAAGATTTGGACTTACAGGGAGCGCTGGATCGTCTCCACGCGGTAACACTCGATGACGTCACCGGCGCGCATGTCGTGATAGTTCTCGAAGGCCATGCCGCATTCCTGACCGGACTGGACTTCCTTCACTTCGTCCTTGAAGCGCTTCAGCGTCGACAGCTTGCCTTCGTGCACGACGACGTTGTCGCGGATCAGACGCACGTTGGCGCCACGCTCCACGGTGCCGTCGGTGACGCGGCAGCCGGCGACCTTGCCGACCTTGGAGATGTTGAAGATCTCCAGGATCGCGGCATTGCCGAGCATGGTTTCGCGCAGGGTCGGCGCGAGCAGGCCGCTCATGGCCTTCTTCACGTCGTCCACGAGGTCGTAGATGATGTTGTAGTAACGGATCTCGATGCCGTTGCGCTTGGCGGCCGCAGCGGCCTCCTTGTTCGCACGAACCGAGAAGCCGATGATCGCGGCGTTGAAGCCTTCCGCGAGCGTCACGTCCGATTCCGAGATGCCGCCGACACCGGCATGCAGGATGCGCGCGGCGACTTCGTCGGTGCCGAGCTTCTCCAGCGAGCCGAGGATCGCTTCCAGCGAGCCTTGCACGTCGGCCTTGATGATCAACGGGAATTCCTTGCGGCCCGCCGTCTTCAACTGCGACATCATCTGCTCGAGCGAGCCGCGCATGCCGGAGATCGAGGCAGCCGCGTTCTCGCGCTTCTGGTGCGCGCGGTAGCTGGTGACCTGGCGGGCGCGGGCTTCGTTCTCGACCACGGCGAGACGATCGCCGGCTTCCGGCGGACCGTTGAAGCCGAGCACCTCGACCGGCACCGAGGGACCTGCCTCCTGCACCGTCTCGCCCTGATCCGAGATCAGCGCGCGGACGCGGCCCATTTCGGCGCCGGCGACGATGATGTCACCGACACGGAGCGTGCCGCGCTGGACCAGAACGGTCGCGACCGGACCACGGCCACGATCGAGCTTGGCTTCGATCACGGTGCCTTCGGCCGGACGATCCGAATTGGTCTTGAGGTCGAGGATGTCGGCCTGAAGCGCGATCATCTCGAGCAGCTTGTCGAGATTGGTCTTGTTCTTCGCCGACACTTCGACGTCGACGACTTCGCCGCCGAAGGATTCCACCTGCACCTCGTGCTGGAGCAGCTCGGTGCGCACGCGCTCGGGCTTGGCGTCGGGTTTGTCGATCTTGTTGATGGCAACAATGATCGGCACCCGCGCCGCCTTGGCGTGGTTGATGGCTTCGATCGTCTGCGGCATCACGCCGTCGTCGGCCGCAACCACCAGCACAACGATGTCGGTCACCTTGGCGCCGCGGGCGCGCATCGCGGTGAACGCGGCGTGGCCGGGCGTGTCGATGAAGGTGATCTTCTTGCCGCTTTCGGGCGACAGCACCTGATAGGCGCCGATATGCTGGGTGATGCCGCCGGCTTCGCCGGAGACCACGTTGGCATGGCGGAGCGCGTCGAGCAGCGAGGTCTTGCCGTGGTCGACGTGACCCATCACGGTCACCACCGGCGAGCGCGGCTCGGTGTCGGTGGAATCATCGATGGCGTCGAACAGGCCTTCTTCAACGTCGGACGCGGCAACGCGCTTGACGGTGTGACCAAGCTCCTCTGCGATCAGCTGCGCGGTGTCGGCATCGATCACGTCGGTGATCTTGTGGATCGCGCCCTGCTTCATCAGCATGCGGATGATCTCCACCGCGCGCTCCGACATGCGGTTGGCGAGCTCCTGGATGGTGATCGCTTCCGGGATGACCACCTCGCGGATGAGCTTTTCTTTCGGCTCGTTCGCGGCATGGCCCTTCAGGCGCTGGGTGCGGCGGCGGAACGAGGCGATCGAGCGCTCGCGGACGTCGTCGGCATTGAAGGCGGTGACGACCGTCAGGCGGCCGCGCTCCTTCTGCGGGCCGGGCTTGTGGGTGGGCTTGGGAGCGACCACAGGCCGCGCAGCGCCGCCGGGGCCGCGACGGATCTGGCGCGGACCCTCGTCCTCGTCCGGTCCGGCTGCGACCGCGGGGGCGCGGCCCACCGGGCCTCCCGGCCGCTGCGTGGTCGTTCCGGGCCGCGCGGTTGTTGTTCCCGGGCGTGCCGTGGTGGTTGTGCCGGGTCGCGCCATCGGCGCTCCGGGCCGCGCTGCAGGAGCGGCCGAGGTTGCCGTTGCGGGGCGCGCCGCGGATTGCGGTTGCTCGCCTTCGCCAAAACGCTTCTTGGCCTCGGTTTCGGCCTTCCGCTTGGCTTCCTCTTCGTGACGGTGACGCTCCTCCTCGGCCTTGCGGCGGGCTTCGGCGGCCTCGCGATCGGCACGCTCGGCGCTTTCGCGGACCGCGCGGCGCTGGGCCTCTTCCTCGGCATGGCGGCGCTCTTCGACTTCGCGCACCTTGGCGTCGGCCAGCGCGCTGGCGCGGGCGGAACGTTCGTCCTCGGTCAGCGTGCGCAGCACCACGCCGGAGCCGGCGTTGCGCGGCGGCGCGGGGCGGGCCGGAGCAGGCTTGGGTGCTGCGGCCGGCGCGGGTTTCGCCACCTCGGCCACCTGCGGCTCGGGGCTGCCGTCGACACGGCGCTTGCCACGCTTCTCGACCACGACCTGTTTGCTACGGCCATGACTGAAGCTCTGGCGCACGGTGCCCGTTTCGACGCGCGGCTTGAGCGATAGCGTCTTGCTCGGAACGCTCAGCTTCTTGTCGCCAGGGGTCTTGGTATCAACCATTAAGCAGTCCTAATCCTGATCTTGTTGTCTTGTGCGTTGCCGCACCGTGCTATCGGGTGGTCGTTGTCTCTCAGAAATCCTGGCCGGGCTTTTCGGCAGTCCTGTCAGCGTCCGCCATCCGGTATCGGACCAGCATCTGGCTACGTGACAGGAATGACTTGCTCGCCGGGCCCGCGAGCAGGGCAGCATGTATCACATTTGACCGGGTAAGTGCCAAATCCAATTCTGTCGATTTTAGTGCGGTGACGACGGGAATCGACGGCTTGGCGCCGCGATTTCCCTCATTTTGACGCGCCAGCATGTCCAATTTGCGGATTCCGTCCGCGGCCCCGTCGCTGGCATGGATCAGGACCTCGACCGTACCTTCCCGAAGCGCGCTTTCGACCTTGCCGAAACCGGCCACGATCTGGCGCGCTTTGGCGGCAATCCCAAGGGCTTCGACCACGCTCCGGACCAGGAGCGCCTCGAGGTCGGCGGGAAGCGTCTGAGGGATGCGCAGCTCGCGCTTGAAGGCTTTGGTAAAATGGTGACGCCGAACGGCTTCCGCAACCACCTCGCGCGAGGCGGTGACCCACATACCGCGTCCGGGCAGCTTGCGCTTGAGATCGGGAACTACGTGCCCTTGGGGCGAGACGACGAAGCGGATCAGCTCGTCGATCGGCCGGACCTCGCGGCTGACCGCACACATCCGCACGGTCGCGGACCTTTCGGTCCGCGGTCCATGGTCGAGTTCGGGGTCAGTATCGGCGAGCATCCGGGTGACATCCTCCTTCGCCCTAAGCCGGCTGATCTTCGGTCGCCTCGGCCTCTTCGGCGGGCTTGGCGAGATCGGCCTCGGTGATCCAACCGGCCTTGACGCGGGCCTGCATGATCATCGCTTCAGCATCGTCACGGGAAATTTCGAGGCCGTCGAGCGCGCCCGGATATTTGGTCTGCTCGCCGCCTTCCTTGCGCTCGGTCCAGCCGACCAGATCGTCCGTGGCGCAGCCGGCGAGGTCGTCGACCGTCTTGATGTCGTTCTCGCCGAACTTCACCAGCATCTTCGAGGTGACGCCGGGCACGTCCTTCACGGCGTCCTCGACGCCGAGTTCCTTGCGCCTGGCCTCGAGCTCGGCTTCCAGTTGTTCGAGATATTCACGGGCGCGGTTCTGGAGTTCCTGTGCGGTCTCCTCGTCGAAACCTTCGATCCCGGCGAGTTCCTTGACGTCCACCATCGCGAGTTCCTCGACGGAGGTGAAGCCTTCGGACGCCAGCAATTGGCCGACCACTTCGTCGACATTGAGCGATTCCATGAAGACGCGGGTGGAGTTCTCGAAATCGGCCTGGCGGCGCTCCGATTCCTCCTGCTCGGTCAGGATGTCGATGTCCCAGCCGGTGAGCTGCGAGGCCAGTCGCACGTTCTGGCCGCGGCGGCCGATCGCCAGCGAGAGCTGGTTGTTGGTGTCGGGCACGACGACCTCGATGCGCTCGCGGTCTTCGTCGATGACGACCTTGGAGACTTCGGCCGGCGCCAGCGCGTTGACCACGAAGGTCGCGATGTCGGGCGACCAGGGGATGATGTCGATCTTCTCGCCCTGCAATTCGTTCACCACCGCCTGCACGCGCGAACCGCGCATACCGACGCAGGCGCCGACCGGATCGACCGAGGAATCACGGGAAATCACGCCGATTTTTGCGCGCGAGCCGGGATCGCGGGCGACCGCCTTGATCTCGACGATGCCGTCATAGATCTCGGGCACTTCCTGCGCAAACAGCTTTGCCATGAACTGCGGATGGGTGCGGGAGAGGAAGATCTGCGGCCCGCGGGTCTCGCGGCGGACATCGAAAATGTAGGCGCGGACGCGGTCGCCGTTGCGGAACACTTCGCGCGGCAGCATCTCGTCGCGGCGGATGATGGCCTCGCCGCGCCCGAGATCGACGATCACGCTGCCATATTCGACGCGCTTGACGACGCCGTTGACGATGTCGCCGATGCGGTCCTTGAATTCCATATATTGCCGGTCGCGCTCGGCTTCGCGCACCTTCTGCACGATCACCTGCTTGGCGGATTGCGCGGCGATGCGGCCATATTCAAGCGGCGGCAGGGTGTCGGCGATGGTGTCGCCGACCTGGGCACCGGGATTGGCGCGCTGCGCATCCACCAGCGAGATTTGGTTGGAATGGTTTTCGACCGTATCGACCACCAGCATGTGGCGCGACAGCCGCAGCTCGCCCTTCTTCGGGTCGATCTCGGCGTGAACGTCGGTCTCACTGCCGTAACGGGCCCGCGCCGCCTTGGCGATGGCATCCTCCATCGCCGCGATGACGATGCCGCGGTCGATCGATTTCTCGCGCGCAACGGCGTCGGCGATCTGAAGCAATTCAAGTCGATTGGCGCTGACTGCCATGGCTAGTCTCCTTCGTCAGGATCGATCTCACCCCGACGCGCGCGTTCGGCGGCCAGGCGATGTTTCTTGGTATTGGTCGGAGCCGGCTTCTTCGTAGTGGCCGGCGCTGGCTTCTTAGCCGGCTTGGTGTTCTTGGTCGTTTTTTCGCTGATGCTGGCGTGCGGCGCCGCCGGCGGCTCAAGGCCGAGATTGCGGCGCATTTCGCGTGCCTGGGCCTTGCCGCGGCGCATGGATTCCGCGATCAGCTCGTCGGTCAGCACCAGCCGCGCCTCGGCGATGTCTTCCATCGTCAGGAGAACGTCGGCAGCCTCGCCCGCCTTGACGTCGTCGCGATGCAGATGCACGCGGTCGCCTTCGACGGGGCCGATCGTGCCGCGGAACCGCTTCCGGCCCTCATGGGCGACCGCCATCTCGACCTTCACCAGATGGCCGGCATAACGTTCGAAATCGGAGCGGCGCACTAGCGGGCGGTCGATCCCCGGTGAGGAGATTTCCAGCCGGTAGGCGCGATCGACGGGATCGGCGACGTCGAGCACGGGCGACAGCGCCCGCGAGATCGCCTCGCAATCCTCGATCTGCATCGAGCCGTCCGGCCGCTCGGCCATAACCTGCACGGTGCAGCCGGATTCCCCGGAAATGCGGATCCGCACCAGGCGGTAGCCCATGCCTTCGAGCACCGGCCCGGCGACCGCGGACACCCGTGCCGCGACGCCCGGCTCGACTACGAGTCTCGGCTCGGCCAGCAATTCGGCATCCGTGGAACCAGGGTTCGGTTCGGTCATGTCAGAGGTCAAGGCGCTCGATATGGTTAAGGCTTGGTTTAAGATCTCAAAGCTCGCTTCGGAAATCTCCCGACAGATCGCCGGGCCGCATATCTTCCACCAAGCCGCGTTCAGGTAATAAAAAAGAGCGGGTCCTTTCGGGCCCACTCTCACTACGCGGATCGTATGAGAAGATGAATTGGCGCTGATATAGCCCTTTCCGCCTTCCCGGACAAGGCCCATGCAGGGCAGGCCGGGCTTTTTGCGCCGGGCCTGCGGCCCCGCGCAACGCTTCCTTCACCTCCGAGGCCTAAATTCCCTGATTGTGGGGCGGCTTGGACCAAGGGCGCACCCGCGGCGTGCCCCGTACGAGTTTGCGTTTTCATGACCGTTGCCACGTCGCTCATTCCCGGACTGGACGATATCGTCAAACGCGGCGACCCGCGGCGTCGCGGCGAGATCGCGCACGCTATCTCCCAATTGTTCTTTCAGGACGCCGAGAAGCTTCGTCCCGATGTCATCGATCTCTTCGACAATTTGCTGATCGATCTTGTCCCGCATGCCGAGCTCGCCTCGCGCGTCGATCTCGCCGAACGCTTCTCGCGCCTGAACAACGCGCCGCGGCACCTGGTGAGCCAGCTCGCGCGCGAAAACGAAATCGCGGTGGCGGGCCCCGTGCTGCGCCATTCGCCCGTGCTCGACGACGCCGCTCTCGTCGAGATCGCGCGACAGAAGGGCCAGGGCCATCTGCTGGCGATGAGCGAGCGCCCCACGCTGTCGGCTGTCATCACCGACGTGCTGGTCGAGCGCGGCGATCGCGACGTGGTACGCCGCGCCGCGGGCAATTCCGGCGCGGTGTTCTCGCCGGGCAGCTATTCCGAGCTGATCAAGCGTGCCGCGCAGGATGGCGTGCTGACGCTCAGGATCGGCCAGCGTAGCGATCTTTCGGGTGAGAACCTGAAACAGCTTCTCGACGGCACGCTCGACGTCATCCGCCGCCGTCTCTCGAGCGTGGTCAATCCCGCGCGCCAGGTCGAGATCAAGCGGGCCATGACGGCCATCGAGGAAGCCACGCTGCCGCCGGGTCCGCGCCGCGATTTCTCGGGGGCGCAGCGCACCGTCCTGGCCTTGCATCGCGAGGGTCATCTTGGCGAGAGCGCACTGCTTGGCTTCGCGAAGGCCCACAAATACGAGGAGGCGATCGCCTCGCTTTCGGCGATGTCCGGCGTCCGCCTCTCGGTCCTCGACCGCCTGATCACGGGTGACCGCTACGATCCAATTCTGGTTCTGGGGCGTGTGCTGAATCTCGGCTGGCCGACAGTGCGGGCGCTGATCCTGATGTGGTACGGCCCGAATCGCACGCCAGCCGACGCGGATCTTGAGCAGGCGCGCGCGAACTTCACGCGGCTGATGCCGACGACCGCCGAGCGCGTCGTGAATTTCTGGCGCAACCGGCAGACGATCTAGACCCGCCTGAATCGCAGATACGCGGCCTTGCGGCCTTCGCGCGTTGCCTTTCGGCCGTAGCGCGTCATCGTGTATCCGTCCCACGGCAGGCGAAAATCATCGGCTCGCTCCGCGAGCCAGACAAAGTCCTGCGAGCGCGCCAGATGCGACAGCGTCCAGGCGCAGTAATCGTCGATGTCGCAGACGAAGCGAAATTCGCCGCCGGCTTTCAACACGCGCGCCATCGCTGCGATGGTCCGGTCCTGGACGAAGCGCCGCTTCCAGTGCCGCCGTTTCGGCCAGGGATCGGGGTGGATCAGGTCGATCCGCGAGAGCGAAGCCTTCGGCAGCCAGGCCAGGAGCTCGGCGGCATCGCCCGCGAATAGGCGGATGTTGCCGATCTCGGCAGCCTCGATCTGCGCGAGGATCTTCGCCATGCCGTTGACGTAAGGCTCGCAGCCGATGAAGCCGATCGTGGCGAAGTGCTGTGCTTCCGCCGCGAGATGCTCGCCGCCGCCGAAGCCGATCTCGAGCCGCAAATCGTCGACTGCGGGGCCGAAGATCTCGCGGGCATCCGCCGGTGCTTCGCGGTCGATGGCGAGCGCAAGACGCGGCAGCAAATGATCGATCAGCTCGGCCTGGTGCTGCCTGAGCTTGTGGCCCTTGCGGCGTCCGAAGAAAGCGCGCTCGCTGTCCTCGCGATCGGGATCTGATTTGCGCTCACTCATCGTAGCGTCTGGTACAGGCGATGGAGCAGCCGCGCGCGCGGTTCGAGCGACGAGACATAGAGCTGCTCATAATGGGTGTGCGCGCCCTTGCCGTCGACGCCGAGCCCGTCGAGCGTCGCGGTGTGGGCGGCGGTGAAATTGCCGTCCGAGCCACCGCCGGTGTGAACGTCGACCAGCTCGAAGCCGATCTCCGTGGCCACGGTCTTTGCATGTTCGTACAACGAGGCGCCTGCATTGCTCTTCTCGTAGGGCGGACGATTGAGCCCGCCGGTGACCTTGACGGTGACGCCATCCGTCTTCGATGTCAGGGCGAGGATCTTGCCGACGAATTCATCCGCGTCCTTGAGGCTCAGCACGCGCAGATCGATTTCGGCATGGGCTTCTTCCGGTGTCACGTTGGGCCGCGTGCCGCCGCGCACCACGCCGACATTGACGGTGACGCCGCGCGCCAGATCGTTCATCGCTTCCAGCGCCAGGATGACGTTGGCGAGCTCGCGGATCGCGCTGCGGCCATCCTGGGGCCGCGTGCCGGCATGCGCGGGCACCCCCTTGATGAACACTTCGAATCGCCCGACGCCCTTGCGGCCGGTGACGATCTTGCCGCCATCGCGGGCCGGCTCCGTCACCAGCACGTACTTCGCCTTGCGCCCTTCGGTCTCGATGAGTGCGCGAGAGGTGGGGCTGCCGATCTCCTCGTCGGAGGTGAACAGATGGGTGATGCCGAGCGGCGGGCGATCGGCCGTGGCACAAAGCGCGCGAAAGGCGTGATGGGCGATGTAGGCGCCGCCCTTCATGTCGTAGATGCCGGGACCGAACGCGCTGTCGCCTTCGACCTTGAACGGCAGGCGCTCGATGAATCCCATGGGATGAACGGTATCGAGGTGGCTCAGCACCAGGATGCCGGGCCGGTCCTGGCCCCAGGTCGAGCGCGCTACGAGATGATCGCCGCAGCCGTCGACGCCGGCGATGCGCTCGAGCGCAACAGGGAGATCGCGGTATTGCTCCGCGACCATTGAGACCAGCTTGTTGACCTGTTCAGGTGCGTCCGTTGGCGTCTCGACCTCCACCCAGCGGCGGATGCCATCGAGAATAGTTTGAGAATCGAACCAATTGGAGTCCGTCATGAGCGCATCTGTGCCTTTGAATCGCATCATCGAGGAAGACGCGCATCAAAGCGCGGCCACAAATGACGACATAGGCCAGATTTGACGCAGTCTCAAATCGGATTGAGACGGCGCCTCAGCGCTTGTCGGGGCCTTCGCGGGCCGCGATCTGCTCGACGAGATCGACGATCGAGCGGCGCATCTTGGAATCGCTGATTCGGGTGAACGCCTTGGTCAGGGCGAGTCCTTCGGAAGTCGCGAGAAAGTCCGAAACATAGGAGGGCGATGCGCCTTCTGCGAAGCCGTCCGGCCCCGCCACGCCGCTCGGACCGCCCTCGAACAGGAACGACACCGGCACCTGCAGAATTTCGGCAATTTGCTGGATGCGGCTCGCGCCGACCCGGTTTGTGCCCTTCTCGTATTTCTGAACTTGTTGGAAAGTCAGGCCCAAAGCTTCACCGAGCTTTTCCTGGCTCATGCCCAACATGATGCGGCGCATCCGCACGCGACTGCCGACATATTTGTCAACAGGGTTGGGCGCTTTCGACATTTCCTCAGCCCTCCAAACATCACCTTCGGCGCAATCAGGAATGCCTCAGGTGTAAGCAACGTCAAAATCAGACCCTGTTATTGGAAAACATTGCGGAGAAATTTAGCAATGCCCACTGTCTTTTGCAGCCGGTGCAGAATGAGGAGGCCGCGTGCAGTCTGTCAACCGTGGGACTACGGTTGTCAAAAGTTATCGGCCGCGGCTGCGTGATCAGGGGTGCCGTTTGGCAACACGTCGGCGGACCGCCAGAAACACGGCGAGCGCGACAAGCATGGCCGCGGGTACATCGCCCACGCGCGCATAGATGGTCGGCGGGATCGCGGCGGGCAGATTTGCGTCCAAAACGCCTTCGATCCCGAGACCGAGACTGGCGACGATGCGCCCCACCGGATCGATCACTGCGGAAACGCCGGTATTGGCGGAGCGAACCAGCGGCAATCCGAGCTCGATCGCGCGCATCCGCGCCTGTTCGAGGTGTTGGTAGGGGCCGGTCGAGATTCCGAACCAGCCGTCATTGGTGAGATTCACGATCCAGCCCGGACGTTCGTTGCGTCCAGCCACCTCGCCCGGAAAGATTGCTTCGTAGCAGATCAGCGGCAGCGCGGACGGCGCGCCGGGGACCGGCAGCGCATGCCGCACGGTGCCGGGAATGAAGCCGCCGCGCACACGCGTGAGTTGCTCGAACCCGAGCTTTTCCATCAGGCCCTGGTAGGGAAGAAATTCGCCGAACGGCACCAAATGCAGCTTGTCGTACACAGAGAGCACGCTGCCGTCGTGGTCGATCACGTAGATCGAGTTATAGGCGCGGGTGATCGGCGTGCCTCGCGGCAGGTCGGGCGCGCGGACCGAGCCCGTGATCAGCACCGTGCCCTTGGGCAGAAGCTCCGCGATTTGCGCCATCGCATCGGCTTCGCGCGTCAGGAAGAACGGAAAGGCGGATTCCGGCCAGATCAGGATGGTGGCATCGCGCACGCCGGTCGATTGCGGTCCGGAGGCGCGGTCCGACAAGGCCAGATATTTCTTCATCACCTCCGCCTTGGCGGCGTAGTTGAATTTCGCGTCCTGCTGGAGATCCGGCTGCATCAGGCGCAATTTGGTGCCGGCGACCATCGTGGTCGGATGCAGCGACAGGCGGATCGCGCCGAAGATACCCATGACAAGCAGGAGCGCCAGGGCCGCGGCCGGTGCGCGCCACGCCAGGCGGCGATCGGGCGTGCGGTCGATCAGCGCCGCGGGGCTCGCGAAGATCGCAACCGTCAGGAACGTCATGCCCCACAGGCCGATCAGCGACGCCGTTTGTGCCAGCGGCAGCGGCTCGGACAGCGCATAACCGAACGCGTTCCAGGGAAAGCCGGTCAGCGCATGACCGCGCAGCCATTCCGTGATGGTGAGGCTTGCCGCGAGCGCAAGCACGCGTGTCGCGCTCTTGGTCCAGAGCAGGCGGGCGAGCGCAAAGCCCATTGCCGTGAAGATGGACAGATAGGCCGGCAGGCCCAGCACGGCGAACGGCGTCAGCCAGGCGAATACATCGGCGTCGACGAAGAAGGCGTAGCCGATCCAGTAGAGGCCGGGCACGAAATAGCCGAGGCCGAACCAGTAGCCGGTCAGCGCCGCGGCGGGGACGCCGCCATATCGTCCGGCGCCGGCGCCGTCGATCAGCCAGACCAGCACCGGGAAGGTGATGAACAGCACCGGGAAGGCGTTGAAGGGCGCCAGCGCCAGCACCGAGAGCGCGCCGGCAGCCATCGCGACGAGCGCGCGCTTCCATCCCCAGGTCAGGATGATGGCAAGCGCGATCTGGCGAAATCGCTGGAAAGGGCTCACTGCGGACCGGTCCCGTCGCTTGGCGGCGGGGTGGGCGTGTCGCTGGCTGTCTGCTGGCTGCCGTCCGGCGCAGCCTCGCGGCGCCGGCTCTCGCGCTGGGTGCGCGGTGCAGGACGCTCCTTTCGCGTCGAGATCCGCAGTCGCTTGACCCGGCGCGGATCGGCATCGAGCACCTCGATCTCGTAATGGCCCGGGCCCGAGATCACCTCGCCGCGCACCGGCAGGCGCCCGACGAAGCTGACGAGATAGCCGCCCAGCGTCTCCACTTCCTCGCCGGCCTCGCCGGTGACGAAGTCCTCGCCGATCACGGTGCGGACGTCGTCGAGGCTGGCGCGGGCGTCGGCGATGAAGGCGTTGTCGGGCAGCCGCACGATCGAGGGCGGCTCGTCGCTGTCATGCTCGTCGTCGATCTCGCCAACGATCTGCTCGACGATGTCCTCGAGCGAGACCAGCCCGTCGCTGCCGCCATATTCGTCGACCACCAGCGCCAGATGGATGCGGGTGGCCTGCATCTGCGCGAGCAGGTCGATCGCCCGCATCGAGGGCGGCACGTAGAGCAGCTTGCGGATGATGCGAGCTTCTTCGAGCGGCAGCGCGAGATCGACCGTGCGCAGATCGAGCCCGGCCGGCAGCGGCTTCTTGCGCTTGGTTTTCGTGACCCCCGACACGCGCGCACGCGCGGTCATGAAGGCGAGCAGATCGCGGATATGGACGATGCCGACGGGATCGTCGAGCGTCTCGTTGTAGACCACAAGGCGCGAATGGCCGGCGCTCTCGAAGCGGTCCATCAACTCGCCGAGCGGGATGTCGCGCTTCACCGCGATGATGTCGGCGCGATGCACCATGACGTCGGCGATGCGGCGCTCGTGCAGGCCGAGGATGTTGCGTAGCATGGTGCGCTCGACCGTCGAGAAGCCGGTGTCGTCCGGCGTCGTGGCGTCGAGCACGACCTGGAGGTCGTCGCGTACCGAACCCGCCTTCCAGCCGAACAGGCTGCGAATGGCACGCAGCAGCCAGCCTTCCGCGGTCGGGCGCATCACCTCGCCGGGCGTTACCACGACGGGCAAATTGGCCGTGGTGCGCGGATTGTCTTGAATCGGGTCGGAATCCGGCATCTCAATGCGTCCCTGGGCGGTCGGCATAGGGGTCGGGAATGCCGAGATGAGCCAGGATCTCTCGTTCGAGCGCTTCCATTTCCTCGGCGTCGTCTTCGTTTTCGTGGTCGTAGCCGACCAGATGCAGGAAACCGTGCACGGCGAGATGGCTCAAATGATGATCGAAAGGCTTTTGTTCCTCGTCCGCCTCACGTCGCATGGTCTCGTAGGCGATCGCGATGTCGCCGAGCATGCGCGGGGCATCGCCCTGTTTCCATTCGCCTTCCGGCTGTAGCGCGGGAAACGACAGCACGTTGGTCGGCTTGTCGATGCCGCGCCAGTTGCTGTTCAGCGTACGGATGCCGGCATCATCGGTCAGCATTACCGCCACTTCCGCCTCCGCAACGTCTTCGTCGACATTCTCGGCGGCGGCCGCCACGGCGCGCTGGATCACGGCTTCGGATTCGGGCTCCCGCTGCCAGCAATCGGCGACGACGAGGACCTCGGTGATGGGAAGGTTGGGGTGTGACATTGTCCTTGTTCCGAACGAAGGGGCGTCGTGTCCGCGCCCATATGGTCCGGTTGCTGCCTCGTCAGGATTTACCGGCGGCCGGCCGCTGCGGCGCCCCTTCGTAGGCGGAGACGATCCGCGCCACGAGTTCGTGGCGGATTACGTCTTCGGCCTTGAAATGAACTTGCGCAATACCTTCGACGCCGCTCAGCAGGCGCGTCGCCTCGGCGAGGCCCGAGGTCTGGCCGTTCGGCAAGTCGATCTGCGAGGGATCGCCCGTGACGATCATGCGGCTGTTCTCGCCAAGGCGGGTCAAAAACATCTTCATCTGCATCGACGTGGTGTTCTGCGCCTCGTCCAGGATGATGGCCGCGTTGGTCAGCGTGCGGCCGCGCATGAAGGCGAGCGGCGCGATCTCGATCTCGCCGGTCTGCAGCGCGCGCTCGACGATGCGCGCGTCCATCAGGTCATAGAGCGCGTCGTAGATCGGGCGAAGATAAGGATCGACCTTCTCGCGGAGATCGCCGGGCAAAAAGCCGAGCCGCTCGCCGGCTTCTACCGCCGGTCGGGACAGGATGATCTTGTCGACCTCCTTGCGCTCGAACAGTTGCGCGGCATGCGCGACCGCGAGCCAGGTCTTGCCGGTGCCGGCGGGGCCAATGCCGAACACCAGCTCGTGGCGCTTCAGCGCGCGGATGTAGGAATCCTGCGCCGCCGTGCGCGCACGCACCGGGCGCTTGCGCAGATTGATGCTGTCGAAGGTGGATTTGGCCGACTTGGCGTCGAACTCGAACAGCGAGCCCTGCGCGATCACGGCACGGATCGCGCCCTCGACCTCGCCTTGGTCGAGATCCTGCCCTTTCACGGCCTGGGCGTAGAGCGTCTCCAGCACGCGGCGCGCGGCATCGCAGCCGTCGCGCGAGCCGCCAATCGTGATGTGGTTGCCCTTGGAATCGACGACGACGCCGAGCCGCCGTTCGATCTGTGCCAGATGCTGGCCGTAAGGGCCGACCAGCGCCGACGCGGCACGGTTGTCGTCGAAGTCGATGACGACCTGGGTCTCGGGCGGAACCTGCATGTCGCGGTCAAATTTGCGGCTGGGAGCGATGGAAGAAGACGAATCCGATGCGCTTTTGGGCAAGGGTTCAGGCTCCAGTGGCGATGGGCGATAAAGCGGGCTCGTGCGCCATGGCGAGCTCACCGAGGAAGCTGTAGCGTTCAAGGCTGTCGATCCGGACCGGCAGGATTTGTCCGATGATGTCGGGCGAGGCCATCACATGCGCGGGCTGGAGGAAGGCGGTGCGGCCGACGATCTGGCCGTCCTTGCGGGCCGGACGCTCGAACAGCACATCGACCGTTGAGCCAATCGCGGCCTTGTTGAAGGCCGATTGCTGGCTGTCGATCAGTTCCTGGAGCCGCTCCAATCGCTGGTCCATCTCGGAGGGGGACACCGTCTCCTGCATGTCCGCGGCCGGCGTTCCCGGCCGGGCGGAGTATTTGAACGAATACGCCGCAGCGTAGCCGATTTGCGTGACAAGCGCGAGGGTCGCGAGAAAATCTTGCTCGCTTTCGCCCGGGAAGCCGACGATAAAATCTGATGAAAAAGCAATGTCTTGGCGTGCCGACCGGAAACGGTCGACGACACGCCGATAATCATCGGCGGTATGTTTCCGGTTCATGGCGGCCAGAATCCGGTCCGAGCCCGACTGCACCGGCAGGTGCACGAACGGCATCAGCGCGCCGAGATCGCGATGGGCTGCAATCAGACTGTCGTCGACATCGCTGGGATGGCTGGTCGAATAGCGCAGCCGCGCGATGCCCGGGAGCGCCGCGAGGTGCTCCAGCAGCCTGCCGAGCGGCCAGCTTTTTCCGTCCGGCCCCTCGCCGTGATAGGCGTTGACGTTCTGTCCGATCAGCGTGAGCTCGCGGACGCCGTTCTCAGCGAGCCGCTTCACGTCGTCGACGATCTTTGCCACCGGCCGGGAGACTTCCGAGCCACGCGTGTAAGGCACGACGCAGAAGGTGCAGAACTTGTCGCAGCCTTCCTGCACCGTGACGAAAGCGGAAATGCCGCGGGCGCGGATCGCGCCGGGCTTGGGCTGGGCGAGGAAGCCGAACTTGTCCTGGGCTGGGAATTCGGTCTCGATGGCGCGACCTTCATTGCCGGCGCGCTTCAACAGTTGCGGCAAATGATGATAGCTCTGCGGTCCCACCACGACGTCGACCGCGGGTGCACGGCGCACGATCTCCTCGCCTTCGGCCTGTGCCACGCAGCCCGCGACCGCGATCTGCATGGTGCGCCCATCACGCGCGGCGGCGTCCTTGGCGACGCGCAGGCGGCCGAGCTCCGAATAGACCTTTTCCGAGGCCTTCTCGCGGATATGGCAGGTATTGAGGATGACGAGATCGGCGTCATCAGCGCTGGCCGTCTCCACGAATCCTTCCGGGGCCAGCGTGTCCACCATGCGCTGGGCATCGTAGACGTTCATCTGGCAGCCATATGATTTGATGTGCAGCTTGCGCGGCGGCGTCATGGAACCCGGAATTGAGATGGGAAGACTGCCCTCAGATATAGGCTGGGGCTGCGGAAATCCAGCGATTGGGGTCTTTTCGGTCGTCATTCCGGGACGCGACGCAGTCGCGAATCCGGAATCCAGAGGTTTTGGCACGAGATTCCGGGTTCGCTGCCGGCGCATCGCCCCGGAATGACGCCGGGAGGAGGGATTCAGCCCGTCAGGGTCTCCGCCGCGACCCGCCGGACCAGCTCCGGTAATTGCCGCATATCGTCGAACGTCAATCCGGCCCCGGCGGCCCGTAGTCTTTCAGCGTGGCCCGGCGGGCAATGGCTGCCACCGTGAAACCCCACCACGGTCATCCCGGCGGCCTGCGCGCCGGTCACCCCGGGGACGCTGTCCTCGATGACGAGGCACCGCTCCGGCGCGACTTTCATCTGCACGGCGGCGAACAGAAAAAGATCGGGCGCGGGCTTGCCGCGTGCGACCTGGCTCGCGGAAAAGATGTTCGGAGCGAGCAGCTCGTAGAGACCGGCGCAGGTCAGGCCGTGGTGGATCTTCTCCGGCGTGCCGCTCGACGCAACGCATTTGGGCAAATCGATTGCGCCAATCGCTGCGGCCACATGGGTGATCGGCTGCAAATCGCTGGCATAGAATTGCAGCGTCGCCGCATTCACTTGGCTCTCGAGATCGTCGGGAAGATTGCGGCCGATCTCCTGTTCGACCATTCGCCGTGCGTCTTTCTCGGATACGCCGAGAAAGCGGACCAGCACCTGCTCCGACGTGATCGGATAGCCGTGTCTGGACAGCACATCAGCATGCGCGCGACAGGAGATCACCTCGCTGTCCACGAGCACGCCGTCGCAATCGAAGATGACGAGATCGATCGCCACTTAACTTGTGGGTTTGTCGTCGTCGAGCGGGACGCAATAGAGTTCGAGCCGATGATCGACCAGCTTGTAACCTAGCTTGCGCGCGATCTCCGCCTGGAGCTTCTCGATCTCCTCGGAGGTGAACTCGATCACCTTGCCGTCGCGCAGGTTGATGAGGTGGTCGTGATGGCTGTCGCGCATCTGCTCGTAGCGCGCGCGGCCTTCGCGGAAATCGTGGCGCTCGATGATGCCTGCATCCTCGAACAGTTTGACGGTACGATACACCGTCGAGATCGATATCTTGTCGTCGACGGCGACACAGCGGCGGTACAGTTCCTCGACATCGGGATGATCGACCGCCTCCGCGAGCACGCGGGCGATGACACGGCGCTGCTCGGTCATGCGCATGCCTGTGGCGGCACAGCGCGCCTCGATGCCGGACGCCTTGGAAGCGGGGGAAGGTTTAAGACCAGTCATGTGATGTCCGCCTGACGGGGCGCTTTCTGCCATCGATGTTACGACAAGTCACGTCGCATCAGAAGTGCGTTCAATTGTTCCCCGTTCGGCTGCTTATAGTAGCGTTCGCGGCGTCCGACCACCATGAATCCGGTTCGATCGTAGAGCCGTCGCGCCGGCTGGTTATTTTCCTCGACTTCGAGAAATATTGTGCGCACGCCGCGGCCTGCCAGGTGGCCGAGATGGGTCATCAGCAGCGTGCGAGAGAGGCCGCGGCCGCGATGGGCCTGGTCGACCGCGATCGAGAGGATCTCCGCTTCGTCCGCACCGATCCGCGACACCGCGAAGCCGACGATCTTGCGGCCGAGGCGCAACCGGTGCACCAGCGTGTTGCGCTCGCTGAGCATGCTTTCGAACTCGCCTTCGCCCCAACCGCGCGCGAAGGAGGCGCCGTGGAGTAGCGCGAGCCGTGCGACGTCGCGCGCGACAGCCGGCTCGACGACGGCCGTGCCGCCGCGCCACCATTCCGAGAACCATTTCATCATGAGCTTGCGGCTTGTGCTGCAAGCGGCAGTTGTGCGGACGGCTTTGCGTCGGGCGCCCGCAGATAGAACGGCCGCGCCGGATTTGTCGCGGGATCGGCGGCCGCGCCAAGCCATGCGACCCAGCCGATGTCGGGCGCGGGCTGCGCGTCCACCGCGACCGGCTGCGGCATGTCTTTCGGCCAGCGCTCGGCGAGGATCTTCGCGGCATTGCCGACCAGATGCGGTGCGCCGAATTGCGAAGCCGCGATCGCCTCGTCGACGGGAACGACGCCCGGCGGCACCAGCTGGCTGCCGTCACCGGCCACGATCTGGAAATAAATGTGGTCGTGCCGCGCGTCGATCGCCGAGATCACCGGTGCCGTTCCGCTCAGGCCGACGACGGCGGCGGCATAGGCCGACAAGGTGGTCAGGCCGACGGCGGGCCGCTTCGCAGCAAGTGCAAGGCCGCGAGCCGCCGAAATGCCGACACGCAGGCCGGTGAAACTTCCGGGGCCCATGGTGACCGCGATGCGGTCGAGCACAGTGAAGGCGAGATCGGCTGACTGCATCACGCGCGCGATCATCGGCATCAGCGCTTCGGCGTGGCCGCGCTTCATCAGAAGCTGCTCCTGTGCGAGGAGCTGGCCGGAATCGGTGTCGAGAACAGCAACCGCGCACGCTTCCAGCGCGGTATCGATGGCAAGGATCAGCATGGAGCGATCATAGCATCATCCCGGTCGTCATGGCCGGGCCTGACCCGGCCATCCACGACTTTGCGCCCAAGAACGTGGATGCCCGGGCCTTCGCCTCGCCGAAGCGGCTTCGGCCGCGCAGGCGGGACAAGCCCGGGCATGACGGAGTCCAATTGATGGGTCGCGCGTGCAATTTACATCGGCCGGACTTCGACCACGTCGGGCACGAAGTGCTTGAGCAGGTTCTGGATGCCGTGCTGGAGCGTCGCGGTCGACGACGGGCAGCCGGCGCACGAGCCCTTCATGTTGAGATAGACGATACCGTCCTTGAAGCCGCGGAAGGTGATGTCGCCGCCGTCATTGGCAACCGCCGGGCGCACGCGGGTCTCGATCAGATCCTTGATCATGTCGACCGTCTCGGCATCGGTCTCGTCGAAGAATTCGTCCTCGTCGTCGAGATCGACATCGCTCGCGGCGGCACCGTCGGCGAGCAGCGGCGCGCCGGACATATAGTGCTCCATGATGGCGCCGAGGATCGCGGGCTTGAGCTGTTGCCATTCACCGCTCGCCTTGGTCACGGTGATGAAGTCCGATCCGTAGAACACGCCGGTGACACCGGGGACCTCGAACAGCTTTTCGGCGAGCGGCGAGCGTGCGGCCGATTCGCGGTTGGCAAATTCCATCGGTCCGCCGTCGACCACGACGCGGCCGGGAATGAACTTCAGCGTGGCGGGATTGGGAGTGGCTTCGGTTTGAATGAACATGGTTTTCTCCAGACGTCGCCGGTTCAAGGCCGGCGCGTGCTCTATCCATTAGCAGATGGCGACGGCGAACGCACGGTCAAGGGGTAAGTTGGCCGTTCACCTGTTATATCAGCGGGTTAAGGTGCCCGCTTCTCCCTCTCCCGGCCAACGAGGCGAGGCGAAAGAGCGGCAGTCTAGGATAGCGAATCCACGCTCTGGTCGCTCAGCGCGCCGGAAATGACCGTCACCGGCACCGGGAACGTGCCCAGCGCGTGCGCGAGCAGCGAGACCAATGGGCCCGGGCCTTCCGCGCCCGGGTTCGCGGCGAGCACCAGCATGGCGATATCGGGGTCCTCGTCGATCACCGCCAGCAGCTGTTCCATCGCAGCACCTTCGCGGATCACCCGTTCCGGCGTGATCGCGGCGATGCCGTTGGCGCGGCCGGCGGCACGGTCGAGCGCGGCTTCTGCCGCCTCCTGCGCTTCGGCGCGCATGATGTCGGCAACTCCAAGCCATTCCTGGCTCGGCTGCTCGGGCTCGATGATGCGGAGCATCACCACGCCGCCGCCGGCGCGGATCGCCCAGCGGCTGGCGTAATAGACCGCGCGATCCCATCCGGCGGTGTCGTCGACGATGACGAGGCATTTGGGCTTGTGACCCGGCTCGAAGCAAAGTCGCTTGCTGGTCATGCATGTCCCGGCGTGTGCGCGGCTGACATGCTGCCACACTCCATCGTGCTTGGGGAGAGCAGAAGCGGCCGGCGCGGTGGCGTCGGCCGCGTTTTCGCGAACGCACCTCAGCGCCGGCGGATGAAGCCCACGATGTCCTTCGAGAGCTTCATGGTCTCGTCGGCGATCGCACGCGCCCGGTCGGCGCCGTCGTTCAGGATCGCATCGATATGGCCGGGGTCGGCGACGAGGCGCTTCATCTCGCCGGCGATCGGCGCGAGTTTGGTGACGCACAAGTCCACCAGCGCGTTCTTGAAGCTGGAGAACTGGCCGCCGCCGAAATCCCTGAGCACGTCGGCCTTGGAGCGGCCGGAGAGCGCGGCGAAGATACCGACGAGATTGTCGGCCTCGGGGCGCGCTTCCAGACCCTTCTCCTCGGTCGGCAGCGGCTCGGGATCGGTCTTGGCCTTGCGCACCTTCTGCGCGATGGTATCGGCGTCGTCGGTCAGATTGATGCGCGAATTGTCGGACGCGTCCGACTTCGACATCTTCTTGGTGCCGTCGCGCAAGCTCATCACGCGCGTGGCCGGGCCCGTGATCAACGGTTCCGGCAGCGGGAAGAACAGGCCGTCATTGGCGCCCTGGCTGCGGATCGAGTCAGCGAAGTCATTGTTGAACTTTTGCGCAATGTCGCGCGAGAGCTCGAGATGCTGCTTCTGGTCCTCGCCGACCGGCACGTGGGTGGCGCGGTAGAGTAGAATGTCGGCCGCCATCAGCACGGGATAGTCGAACAGACCGACGGACGCGTTCTCGCGGTCCTTGCCGGCCTTCTCCTTGAACTGGGTCATGCGGCCCAGCCAGCCCATGCGCGCGACGCAGTTGAAGATCCAGGCGAGCTCGGCGTGGCCCGAGACCTGGCTCTGGTTGAACACGATGTGCTTGCTCGGATCGATACCGCTGGCGATGAACGCCGCGGTGACCTCGCGGGTGTTGCGCGCGAGCTCGACCGGTCCACCCCAGACGTCCACCCCCTGCGTGATCGCGTGCATGTCGACGACGCAATAGATGCAGTTGTGGGTTTCCTGCATCTTCACGAAGTTGACGATCGCGCCGAGGTAATTGCCGAGGTGCAGATTGCCCGTCGGCTGGACGCCCGAAAAAACCCGTTCAACGAATGCCATGGCAGCTTTCCTGCAAGATACGGGGCGTCGTTTCCAACAGCGGCGCTGCCCCGTCAAGGGTATTTCGCTAACCTCAGGCGCCGGGATCGGGCTGGGCGGGGCGCTTCAAGGCACCGGCCGCCTCGCGCCAGGACGCGACGCGGAGGATTTGCAGGAGCAAGCCATAGACGACGATTCCGGCGGCGATCTGTGAGCCCAGCGCAATGAAGCGGATCAGCCCGTGGGCCTGTGAAGGCAAGAGGGCTGCGGTCAGCCACAGCAGGCCACCCATGAACAGCGCGGCGAGCACGATTCGCGGCAGCCGGTTGCGGGCGCCGGCATCGACCGAGAAGCCGAATTCACGCGTGCCTTTCCTGAGGAGCGAGATCGCACTGCTCCAGGCGCCGGCGGCAATGCTGGCGGCGATCCCGCTCGCGCCGAAGAAATGACCGAGCAGGACCGCGAGCGCGACCGCGACCACGAACCCTTTCGCGGTCGCAAGCAGCGGCGTCATCGTGTCGCCGCGGGCAAAATAGGCCGGGGACAGCGCCTTGATCAGCACATGCGCCGGCAGGCCCAGCGCCAGCCACATCAGTGCATGCGCCGTGGCCCCGCTGTCCTCCGCGCCAAAGGCGCCGTGTTCGAACAGCAGCCGCACGATCTGCTCCGCCAGCACGATCAAGCCGAGCGTCGCCGGCAACGCCAACCCGGTCGCGAGTTCCAGCGCGCGCGATTCCGCATGCGCAACCGCATCACGGTCGCCGCTCCTCACCGCGCGCGTCAGCTCCGGCACCAGCACCGTACCCATGGCGACGCCGACAATGCCGAGCGGCAGCTCGATCAGGCGGTTGGCGAAATAGAGCCAGGAGACCGCGGCGGGCGTTGCGGAGGCGATGATCGCGCCGGCCACCATCAGCCATTGCGGGCCGGAGCTCGCGATCATGCCCGGGATCGCCTTGGCGAAGAAGCCGCGCATATCCTTGTCGAAGCTCACGCGCAGCGGTGTCGCCAGACGCGCACTTCGCTGCGACAGCAGCATCAGGAGCTGCAACAGGCCGGCGATGCCGACGGTGGCCGCCAGCATCCGCGCGGCGAAGGTTGCATCGGCGTGCCCCAGCAGGAGTGCCGCTATCGCGGCGATCAGGGCGATGTTGAACAGCAGCGGCGAGAACGCGGTGAGTGCAAAGTGTCCCTGCGCGTTGAGCAGGCCCATCAATACCGTGACGGGTCCCGCGAAGGCCAGATAAGGCAGCATCAGGCGCGCATTCTGGATGGCGAGATCGAGCGATGCGCTGCCGACGAAGCCCGGCGCGATGATCATGATGATCAGCGGCATCAGCAGTGCAATCACGATCGAGATCGCGATTAGGCCCGCGCTGACCGTACCCAGCACGCGTCCCGCGAACGCCGCCGCAGCCGCCTCGCCATCGCGGTCTCGAACGCGCAGCCAGGCCGGGATCAGCGCCGCATTCAGGGCCCCCTCGCTGAGCAGGCGCCGCACCACGTTGACGAGCTGAAATGCCGCCAGAAACGCGTCCGCCACGGCACCGGTGCCGAGCAGCGCCGCGATCAGGGAATCGCGTGCAAAGCCCAGCAGCCGTGAAGCCAGTGTCCCCGTCGAGACGGTCAGGAAGGAGCGGATCATCGGAACTGCATAATACCGTTGCTTGCCCGCGAAGGGCCGGCCGTGATAGGCCGCGAGCCAGATTTCAGACCGACAGGAAGCGGATTTCCGCGGGTATCGCAATCCGCCAAACAGGATCAAGGTGAATGGCTGACGTGAAATATGACGTTCTCGGCATCGGCAACGCGCTGTTCGACGTGCTGGTCAAGACCGATGAAGCCTTTCTGGGCAAGCACGGCATGACCAAGGGCAGCATGTCCCTGATCGACGAGGCGCGGGCCGCCGCCATCTACAAGGACATGGGCCCGGCGACGGAAGTTTCCGGCGGTTCGGCCGCCAATACCATCGTCGGCATCGGCAGCCTCGGGGCGCGCGCCGCCTACGTCGGCAAGGTCAAGGACGACCAGATTGGGAAGCTCTACGTCCACGACATCCGCGCGGCCGGCGTCGCCTTCAATACGCCCGCGGCGAAGGACGGCCCTGCGACCGGCTGCTCCTACATCCTGGTGACCGACGACGGCGAGCGCACCATGAACACCTATCTCGGCGCCGCGCAGGATTTGTCGCCCGCCGACATCGACCCGGCCGAGATCGCCGCGGCCGGCATCGTCTACCTCGAGGGCTATCTCTGGGATCCCAAGAACGCCAAGGACGCCTTCGTCAAGGCGGCCAAGATCGCCCATGATGCCAAGCGCAAGGTGGCGCTGACATTGTCGGATTCCTTCTGCGTCGATCGTTATCGCGACGAATTCCTGGGGCTGATGCGCAACGGCACCGTCGATATCGTGTTCGCCAACGAGTCCGAGCTGCATTCGCTCTACCAAACCTCGGATTTCGACACCGCACTCAAGCAGCTGCGCAACGACGTCAATCTCGGCGTGGTCACCCGCAGCGAGAAAGGCTGCGTGGTGGTGACGCCAACTGACGCAGTCGCAGCGCCGGCGTCTCCGATCGCGAAACTCGTGGACACTACCGGCGCCGGCGACCTCTTCGCCGCCGGCTTCCTGTTCGGCCTGGCGCGCAACCTGCCGTTCAAGCAGTGCGGCGAACTCGGCGCGCTCGCAGCCGCCGAAGTAATCCAGCACATCGGCCCGCGCCCCCGGGGGGCGCTCCTGGAGCGCGCGGGGCAGCGCGGCCGTACGTTTTACGGTGTAATAGCCGCCCTCTCGATGTCGTCGCCCGGCTTGACCGGGCGATCCAGTACTCCGAGACGGGTGTGGTTCAATCGAGAGGCTCCGGCGTACTGGATTCCCCGCCTTCGCGGGGAATGACAGATGCGGCTCACGCAGTCTTCGCGGCTTTCAACCCAAGCCGTTGCTCCACCTCGTCGCGCATCAGGAATTTCTGGATCTTTCCGGTCACGGTCATCGGAAACTCGTCGACGAATTCCACGTAACGCGGAATCTTGTTGTGGGCGATCTGGCCGTCGCAGAAGGCGCGCACCTCCTCCGGCGTCAGCGTCTCGCCGGACCTGACGCGGATCCAGGCGCAGAGTTCCTCGCCGTAGCGGGTATCCGCAACGCCAAAGATCTGCACGTCCTGAATCTTGGGGTGCCGATAGAGAAATTCCTCGATCTCGCGGGGATAGAGGTTCTCGCCACCGCGGATCACCATGTCCTTGATGCGGCCGACGATGTTGCAATAGCCCTGGTCGTCGATGATGGCGATGTCGCCGGTATGCATCCAGCCGTTGGCGTCGAGCACATCCGCGGTCTTCTCCGGCTCCTCCCAATAGCCCAGCATCACGCTGTAGCCGCGAGTGCAGAGCTCGCCCCGTTCGCCGCGCTTGACGATCTTGCCGTCGAGATCGACGACCTTGACCTCGACATGCGGATGGATTCGTCCGACCGTCGAGACGCGGCGGTCGAGCGGATCGTCGACGGCGCTCTGAAAGCTGACCGGGCTCGTCTCGGTCATGCCATAGGCGATCGTGACCTCGCCCATGTTCATCTCGCTATTGACGCGCTTCATCACCTCGATCGGGCAGGGTGCGCCGGCCATGATGCCGGTGCGCAGCGATGTCAGATCGAAGTTTGAGAATTCGCCGTGGTCGAGTTCGGCGATGAACATCGTCGGCACACCGTACAGCGCGGTGCATTTTTCCTGCTCGATCGTCCGCAGCGTCGCGAGCGGATCGAACCCCTCGCCGGGATAGACCATCGTCGCGCCGAGCGTGACGGAGGCGAGGTTGCCCATGACCATGCCGAAGCAATGATAGAGCGGCACCGGAATGCAGATGCGGTCCGCTTCGGTCAGGCGCATGGCGCGGCCGACGAAATAGCCATTGTTGAGAATGTTGTGATGGGTCAGCGTCACGCCCTTGGGCGATCCCGTCGTTCCGCTGGTGAACTGGATGTTGACGGCATCGTCGAATTGCAGGGAGGCACCGAGCGCGGCGAGCTGTTCGCGATGCGGGGTTCCACCCATGCCGGCGACCTCCTCGAACGGGATCGTGCCCGGGCAGGCGGGGCCGCCGATCTGGATCACGATGCGCAAGGCCGGCAGCCGCGCGGCGCGCAATTGCCCGGGCCTGGCGCTCGCAAGCTCCGGCAACAGCGTGTTGAGCATGTCCATGTAGTTGCTGGTCTTGAACGCCGTCGCGGTGACGATGGCGCTGCATCCGACCTTGTGCAGCGCGAATTCCAACTCGCTCAGCCGGTAGGCCGGATTGATCGTCACCAGGATGAGACCGGCCTTGGCGGCAGCGAACTGGGTCAGCGTCCATTCCGGCCGGTTCAGCGACCAGATGCCGATCCGTGCGCCGCGTTCGATACCGAGCGCAACAAAGCCGGCGGCGAGCGCGTCGACCCGCGCGGCAAACTCCGTCCATGTCCATCTCACGCCGTGGCTGGGCGAGACCAGCGCCTCGCGATCGCCCCAGCGGCGCGCGGCCTGATCGAGGCTGCGCCCGATGGTGTCGCCGAGCAGCGGCGTGTCGGAGATGCCGCAAACGTAACTGTCGGCTTTGTCTGCCAAGATCGTGTCCTCCAGTCAGGTGCGTGGGCGGCCGGGACAACAAGCCCGGCCGTCACGCGTCGTGAGAGCTAGGCGCGCGTCAGGCCGCTTTCTGCCCGCTGCCGGCATCGAGCCCGGCATAGACGCCGCGCTCGAAGCCGGCAAAAGCCTCGAGACACTTTGCGTCGGCGAACGGCAGCAGCTGCATCAGGATCACGCCGGTGACGTCGCGCGCCGGGTCGATCCAGTAGTAGGTGTTGGCGAGGCCCGCCCAGGCGAGGCTGCCCGCGCTGCGGCCCTCGGCGGTCTTGGCGGTGTTGATCATGAAGCTGAGGCCCCACTTCTTCACCTGCTCCGGATAGAGATCGACGTCATTGGTGTACATCGGCGCCGCCGTGGTCATCTTGCCCATGGCGAGATCGCCGATGTGGTTCTGCCCCATCGTCGCGATGGTCTCGGCCTTCAGAACCTGATTGCCGTTGCCGCGGCCCTTGTTCAGGATCATCTGGGTAAACTTGATGTAGTCGGCCGCGGTCGAATAAAGGCCGCCCCCACCCATGTGGAATTCGGGCTCCTGCTCGAGCTCGAACGGGATCGCAGCGAGCTGGCCATCCTCGCCGCGCGCATGCATGCCGACCAGGCGCTTGCGCATGTCGGCAGTGATCTTGAAAGCGGTATCGCTCATGCCGAGCGGTGCGAACAGATTGTCGCGCAGATAGGCATCGAGACGCTTGCCGCTGACGGCTTCCACGGCCTTGCCGACGAAATCGATATTGGTGCCGTATTCCCAGCGCGTGCCGGGGTCGGTCATAATGGGCGTCTTCAACGCCGCGTTCTGACATGTGGTGATGGCGGGGATGCCGTTCTTGTCCAGATAGACCGCGAGATCGCCATTCCACATGTTGTAGCAGAAGCCTGCGGTGTGGGTCATGAGCTGACGCAGCGTGATCGGCCCCTTGGCCGGCCGCAGCTTGGCCTCGCCCTTGGCATCGAAACCTTCGAGCACCTGCGGCTTGGCGAGATCGGGCAACACCTCGCCGATCGGCGCATCCAGCGACAGCTTGCCTTGCTCGACGAGCTGCATCGCGCCGGCTGATGTCACCGCTTTCGTCATCGATGCGATCCAGAACACGCTATCGGCAGTCATAGCATCCGGCTTGGACAGGTCGCGTTTGCCGAACGCGCCCTGATACAGCACGTCGGTACCGTTGGAGGCGATGGCGACGACACCGGGAATCTCCTTGGCCTCGCTCTTCTGGCGCAGAATCTGGTCGATCTCAGCTTTGCCTTGCATACGCGTTTCCTCCGGTTTGATTATTGTTGGAAGCGATCGATTGTCCTCCCGCGTGCGCCGCGCGGCAAGCACATCCGCATACCTGCCGCGGTCGCGATGTCGTGACTTGACGGTCGGCTCCCCGCGCACGACGACAATGCGCTGAACTGCAACACTCCGTCACAATCTGCGGTGGATGGCCGCAGCCAGCGGTGACCGTGGATGGCTCCTGGCGATATGTTTCGACTGTTTGAAGCACTTGAAACATTTTGTGAGCTGCGGCGTTCAGCTCTCGGCCGATCCACGGCCAACGTTAAGACTTGATGCAAATTTCGTGGCCGCCCACCGGCCGCGAGGGGGACCTCAAATGATTTCGACCTGGAGCGAATGGAAGCGCTATCCCCGTCCCGGACGGGGCGAGAATCTCGAGGCGCCGATCTCGCCCGGCATCTATGAGGTTCGCATCGCCGGCACCGGCGCGCTCTATTCGTTTGGCGCGGTCGACAATCTGGCGCAGGCGCTGGCGCTATTGCCGGTCGGTTCAAAGTCCTGGTTCGGCCGCCGCAACGCGTCGGACGTCCCCGATCTCGAATATCGGACCTGCGCGACCTCCTCGAAGGCCGACGCCAAGGCCGCCGCCGAGCGCATGATCGGGCGGCGCGAGACCTATCTGAGCGGCGCGGCGTAAGTCCGCCGCTCCGAGCCTGGCTCCCAGCAGATGTGCGTTGCGGGACGGTGCATTGCGCGCCGCCTCTCCCTATATTCCGGCCGAACCGGAACAGCCCGCAAGACCCCGCAGGAGTGACCCCATGACCCCGACCGCCGCCGCACGTGCTCAGCACGCCACCTCCAATCTGCGCGACCGGCTGAAGGACCCGTCGCTTCTGAAGGAGGCCTGCTACATCGACGGCGCCTGGGTCGGCTCGCCGGTCTTCGCCGTCAACAATCCCGCGACCGGCGTCGAGCTGGCAAAGGTTCCGCAGCTTTCGGCCGATGACGCCACCAGGGCGGTCGAGGCCGCCGAGCGCGCGTTCCCTGCCTGGGCCAAGCACACCGCCAAGCAGCGCTCCAATATCTTGCGCAAATGGTTCGATCTGATCATTGCCAATCGCGAGGACCTCGCGCTGATCCTCACCTCCGAGCAGGGCAAGCCGCTCGCCGAAGCGCTCGGCGAGGTCGACATCGGCGGCGCCTATGTCGAGTTCTTCGCCGAGGAAGCCCGCCGCGTCTATGGCGAGACCATCCCGACCCAGCGGCCCGACGCGCGCTTGCTCGCGATCAAGCAGCCGATCGGCGTCTGCGGCGCGATTACGCCGTGGAATTTCCCGAACTCGATGATCACACGAAAGGTTTCGCCGGCGCTTGCGGCCGGGTGCACCGTGGTGCTGAAGCCCGCCAATGAAACGCCGCTGTCGGCGCTGGCGCTTGCCGCGCTCGCGGAGAAGGCCGGCGTGCCCAATGGTGTGTTCAACATCATCACCGGCGATGCCGCGCCGATCGGCAAGGTGCTGTGCGAGCATCCGGCCGTGCGTTTCGTCGGCTTCACCGGCTCCACTGCCGTCGGCAAGATCCTCTACCAGCAGGCCTCCGTCGGCGTGAAGCGGCTCGGCCTCGAGCTCGGCGGCAACGCGCCGTTCGTGGTGTTCGACGACGCCGACATCGATGCCGCGGTCGAAGGCGCGATCGTCTCGAAATACCGCAACATGGGCCAGACCTGCGTCTGCGCCAACCGCATCTACGCCCAGGACAAGATCTACGACGAATTCGTGCAGAAGCTGTCGAAGAAGGTCGCGGCGATGAAGATCGGCGACGGCACCGAGAGCGGCGTCACGCAGGGCCCGCTGATCAATTTGAAAGCGGTCGACAAGGTCGAACGCCACATTGCGGACGCCGTCAAGCGCGGCGCCAAGGTCGTCACCGGCGGCAAGCGCAGCGAGCTCGGGCGCTCGTTCTTCGAGCCGACCGTGCTCTCCGACGTCAAGCCGGACTCGCTGGTGGCGCAGGAGGAAACCTTCGGCCCGCTCGCACCGGTGATCCGCTTCAAGGACGAGGCCGACGTGATCGCGATGTGCAACGCCTCGCCGTTCGGGCTCGCCTCCTACTTCTACTCCCGCGATCTCGGCCGCGTCTGGCGCGTCGCCGAAGCGCTGGAGTCGGGCATGGTCGGCGTCAACACCGGCCTGATCACCACCGAAGTCGCGCCCTTCGGCGGGGTCAAGGAAAGCGGCCTCGGCCGCGAAGGCTCGCATCACGGCATGGAAGAATATGTCGAGATCAAATACGTGATGATGGCGGGGGTTTAAGCCGCGCTATTTCCTGGTCGTCCTGGCGAAAGCCAGGACCCATTACCCCAGGGCGGGGTTGCGGCGCGAAGCTGGTAACCACGAGTCGTCGCGAGAACTATGGCCGGTGGCTATGGGTCCTGGCTTTCGCCAGGACGACATCGGAGTATGTGGCAGGCTAGCGGCGTAGCCCGGATGGAGCGAAGCGCAATCCGGGGCCTCTGTCGTTTGTGGCACGATCCCGGATTGCGCTTCGCTCCATCCGGGCTACGCGCCAATCACCGCCTCAGCACCGCGATCGTTCGGTTCGCAAAGGTCAGCCGCTCCGCCATGACCGACACGAAATAGGTCAGCAGCTTGTGGCTGAGCTCCGGATCCTCGGTCTTGATGGCGTCGAACTGGTGCGTATTCAGCACATAGAGCACGCTGTCGACTTCGGCCTGGATGGTGGCGCTGCGCGGTGTCTGTGACACCAGCCCCATCTCGCCGATCGTGGTGTAACGGCCGAGGCTGCGCACGCGCGTGCTGCGGTCGTCATCGGCCGGAATCATGATGCCGACCCGGCCGTCGAGGATGAAATGCATGGAATCGGCGGGATCGCCGGCCTGCACGATGACCTCGCCGGCTTCGACCTCGATGCGCTGGCAGCGGCGGATCAGCTCGTCGGCACCATCCTCGCTGCCGAGCATTCGCGTGAACCAGTCGCGGAGGCTGGCTTCTTCCTGCGCCAGCTCCTGATGCTGCGAGATGAGCTTGTTCTCGCACCATTCCAGCGCGTGATCGAGCTCGGGGATGATGGTGACGCCCTCGCCGACGAAGTCGCTGGAGCGCAGCACCTTCTCGGCAGCGACCGACAGATGAACCAGGATCAGCTCGACGCCGAGTTCGCCAGCACTGCGCTTGATCTGGGCAAAGCTATAGGCAGCCGATGAATCGACGCCGGTGACGAGCTTGAAGTCAAACAGCAGATAGCGGCATTCGGGGCGTTCCTGCAGCAGCTGCTTGACGTGCTGATAGAGCCGGTTGGCGGAGCCGAAGAACAGATAGCTCTGGAGATTGAGGCCGCGGATCTTGCCGCCATGGGCCAGCAGCACCTCCTGGTCGTCGCGCGAGCGATCGAGCGAGGAGCGGTACTCCGAGCCATCGAAACTGTACTTGATCGACTCCACCCGCGCGGCGCTGAACGCAAACGTCGCGCAGCCGATGATGACGCCGATCAGGATGCCCGGCACGAAACCCCAGGCCACGATGATCGCGATGATGGCGATCAGCGACAGATATTCCAGCTTCGACAGCCGCTTGCGCGACTCGATGATCCATTTGTGCAGCTGGTCGGCGCCGAGATAGAGCAACAGGCCGCCGAGCACGAATTTGGGGATGAAGCCGAGCAGCTCGGGTGCGACGGCGAGCACCAGCAGCGACAGCGCCGAGGCCGTGAGGCCTGACAGGCGCCCGCGCCCGCCGCTGGAGAAATTGAGCATCGAGCGGCTGGTCGAGCTGCAGCCGGCGTAGCCGCCCAGCAGGCCGGTCAGGATATTGGCGGCGCCGGTGACGTTCAGCTCACACTCCAGATTGGCTTCGCGATGCGTGGCCACTTCGATGCCGGTGGTGTTGAACAGCGTACTGGAGGCCGTGACGAAGATGACCGCGACGACGTTGCCGAGCAGGTCCGGGATGGCAAACCAGGGATAGCGGGCGAGATCGTCGGTATGCCAGGGCAGCACGAAGACCGCCTGCGGTGGGGACTGAAAGGTCCAGCCCAATGTGTGCGCCTCATCGAAGGAAACGCCGGTGATCCAGAACGCCAGATGCGCGGTGAGCACGCCGCCGACCAGGATGATCGGCAGTCCGAACGGGCTGCGCGAGCGGTGCCAGGTGAGATACAGCACCAGCGCCATCGCGCAGGCGGCACCCAGCTCCAGCAGGATGGTGCGGTCGGCGAAGTGCGGCAGCGTCGCGAATTGCAGCGGGTGATCGGTGATCACCCGGACCGAACCCATGACGATGAGAAGTCCGGTTGCACCGAGGAAGCCGCCGACCACCGGATAAGGCACGTAGCGGATGGCGCGGCCAAGCCGCGTCAGGCCCAGCCCACACAGCACCAAGCCTGTCAGCATCGTCGACAGGCCGAGCGTGATCAGGATCGGTGACAGCAACGGCGCTGACAGGTGCGCCGTCTCGATGCGTTCGACCACCGAGGCCGCCAGGATACCCGTCACCGCGGCGGTCGAGCTGTCGGGGGCTGCAATCGCGAAGGGCAGGGAGCTGCCGAGGCCGACGACGGCCGCAAGCACGGCGGAGCTGACGAAAGTGGCCGTGATGCCGTAGGACAGATAGGGCGACAACGGCCCCGCGAAGATCAGCAGCGAGTAGGACAGTCCGAACGTGACGGTCAGGACGCTGGCGGCGCTCCCGCCCAATATATCATTCAGCGCGCGCTTCAGGGCCGGATTGAGCCCGGTCGACGGAGTGAAGCCAATTGCGGGATCGGTCACGCCGTGACACTCGCTCATGAAAATTCCTGTTCGAGACGTAGACGACTGCGAGCCTAGCGCAACAGGATTCTTGCGATTATGAGGTATCCGACAGTTCCATCCACGGCGTGTGAATGGCCAATCATGCCCGGGGAGGGAGGAAAACCGAAGCGCCTGCCATTCGGTGTCGTCCTGGCGAAAGCCAGGACCCATTTCCCGAGGGGGCAGTTTGGCGAAGGCTGTGCATTCGGGACTTGCACCGATCGATAGACCTCGCGCTATGGGTCCTGGCTTTCGCCAGGACGACACCGCGGAGGCATCGAGCCGGTTGGCAATGACGGAGCGAGAGGCGCCGACTGGGGCTAGATCTTCAAATCCTGCCCCGTCACGCGTCGATACGCTTCAAAATACCGCTTGCTGGTCGCGTCCACCACGCTTGCCGGCAACGGCGGCGGCGGGGCGTCGCCGTTCCAGCGACCGGCGCGGCGTTCGACGTCGAGATAGTCGCGCAAGGGCTGCTTGTCGAAGCTCGCTTGCGGCTGGCCCGGCTTGTAGGCGTCGACGGCCCAGAAGCGCGAACTATCCGGCGTCATGACTTCGTCGATCAGGATGATGCGGCCGTCCTTGTCGCGGCCGAATTCGAACTTGGTGTCGGCGATGATGATGCCCTGCTCGCGGGCGAGCTCCTCGCCGAGCGTGTAGATCGCGCGCGTCATGCTCTCGAGCGTGTAGGCCGTCTCGTCGCCGACGACCTCGCGCATCTTCGCGATGGTGATGTTCTCGTCATGGCCGGTCTCGGCCTTGGTCGCCGGGCTGAAGATCGAAGGCTCCAGCTTCTCGCTCTCGACGAGGCCCGCCTTCAGCTTCTCGCCGGCCAGCGTGCCGCTGGCTGCATATTCCTTCCAGGCCGAGCCCGAGAGGTAACCGCGGATCACGCATTCGATCGGAAACACCGTGGTGCGGCGGCAGAGCATGGCGCGGCCGAGAATTTCGGCGCGATGCGGCTTCAAGGCCGGCACGGCGGCGATGATCTCGTCGGTGTCGGCGCTGATCATGTGATGCGGCACCACGCCTTCGAGTTCGTTGAACCAGAACGCGCTGATTTGCGTCAGCACCGCGCCCTTCATCGGAATGGTCTCGCCCATCACGACGTCGAAGGCGCTGATGCGGTCGGTGGTGACGAGCAGCAGGCGGTCGTCGTCGATGGCGTAGATATCGCGCACCTTGCCGCGCCCGATCTTGGGCAGCGGCAGGTCGCTGGAGAGCATGGCGGTCATCGGCAGAACTTTCGGAGCAAGGCCTTGCGACAGGACATCCGGCCGCGCCTGATCGCGCGACCGGAAACCGGGATAGCCTATTCCGGCAGCGGAATGAACTCATGTTCCTGCGGAACTGCGGCGAAGCGGCCGGTTTTCCAGTCCTGCTTGGCCTGCTCGATCCGCTCCTTGCTGGAGGAGACGAAATTCCACCAGATGTGGCGCGGGCCTTCCAGGGCGTCGCCGCCCAGAAACATCATCCGCGTGGCCTTGAGCGCCTTCACCGTGATGCGGTCGCCCGGGCGGAAGATCAGCAGCCGTGGCCCCTCGTAGCGCTCGTTCGCGATCTCTACCTCGCCGTCGACGACGTAGATCGCGCGCTCCTCGTGATCGGGATCGAGCGGCACGGTGGCGCCCGCGACCGCCGTGACCTCGGTGTAGAACCAGGGCGAGACCATCGAAACAGGCGAGGTGACGCCGAAGGACGAGCCCGCGATTACCTTCGCCGTGAAGTCGCGCTCGGTGACCATCGGCAAGTCACCCGCGCCGTAGTGCTGGAACGACGGCGCGATCTCTTCCGACCCTGCCGGCAGCGCGATCCAGCTTTGCAAGCCCAGCATCTTCTGCCCCGAGGCGCGCTGCACATCCGGCGTGCGCTCGGAATGCGCGATGCCGCGGCCGGCTGTCATCAAATTCATCGCGCCGGGCTGGATCTCCTGGATGTTGCCCTCGCTGTCGCGATGCATGATCGCGCCGTCAAACAGATAGGTGACGGTGGCAAGCCCGATATGCGGGTGCGGCCGCACGTCCATGCCCTTGCCGGAGACGAATTGCACCGGCCCGAAATGGTCGAAGAAGATGAAGGGTCCGACCATCTGCCGCTTGCCATGCGGCAATGCGCGCCGCACCGCGAAGCCGTCGCCGAGATCGCGCGTGCGCGGCACGATGACAAGATCGAGCGCATCGCAGGACATGGGATCGCCGAGCACGGGATCGTTCGAGGGTTGCCAGCTCATGGTGGACTCCTTTTGGCTTTTTCGAGCTAAATCGTAGCAGGATTTCGTGCGGCCGTCGCGGCTAAGCCCGGGCCACATACTCCGCCGTCATCGCCCGCGAAAGCGGACGATCTAGTACGCCGCGGCCACTCGGTTCAATCATGGCCGTCTCGGCGTACTGGATCGTCCGGTCAAGCCGGACGATGACAGCCGTGGTGCGGATGGTGCTTGAAAAAATCAATCCGACGGACGATGTTCGGCTCGCCCATACCAATGGCCACAGCATCTGATGACGTCAGCCGCCCTTGAACTCGCATTCCGCGCCGCTTCTGTGGCGTTGCTATTAGTGCTGGCGGCATCGCTTGTCAGCGATTTCCGCAATGTGCTGGCAGCCCGGCTCGGCGCGGCCTTTGCGCTCGGCTCGGCCGCGCATGCCGCGAGCTATTCCGTCGGAATATCGTCGCTGGTCCCGGCATGGCATGCGCCGCTGATTGCACTCTCGACCGGCAATATCGTTGTGTTCTGGCTGTTCACGCGCGCGCTGTTCGACGATGAGTTCCGCCTGCGCCGGTGGCACGGATTGACCTGGGGGTTGGTGACAGCGTTCAGCTTCGTCAGCTGTCTCTGGATCGCACCCGGCGGACATGTCCGGCTCGTCGTCACCTCGGTGAACCTGATCGTGCTCGGCTTCATTGCGCTCGCGATCATGCAGACGATCGGCTCATGGTCGGCCGATCTGGTCGAGCGCCGCCGCCGTGTTCGCGTCTTCATCGTCTGTGCTGCCGCGCTCTATGGCGGATTGAACGCGCTGCTCCAGATCCTCGTCGTCGGCAGTGACATCGGCGACGTCGCCAACACCATCAATACCGGCGTGCTCGCCAGTATTGTCGCGGTCATCGCTTATGCGATGATGCGCGTCGATGGCGCCGATCTGTTTCCGGCCGCCACGGAGGTTGCGCCGGCGATCGCGGCGAGCCCGCCTGTGGGCGAGGGCGCCGCCGACCAAAAGCTCATCGACGCCCTGATGCGGCTGATGGCGGACGAACGGATCTATCGCCAGGAGAACATCAGCATCGGCGTGCTGGCGGGCCGGCTGCAAATTCCCGAATACCGGCTGCGCCGGCTGATCAACCAGGGGCTCGGCTACCGCAATTTCAATGTGTTCCTGAACAATCACCGGATCGAGGAGGCCAAGGCCGCGCTGGCCGATCCCGCCCAGGCCGAGGTCCCCGTCATCACCATCGCGATGGATTCCGGCTTCCAGTCGCTCGGCCCTTTCAACCGCGCCTTCAAGGCCGTGACCGGCGTGACGCCGACGGAATACCGGCGGCTCAAGGTGAATGCTGTCTAGGCTTTAATGCACTGAAATATAGCGGTTATTTCAGAATCGGCGAGCGTCCTGCGGTTTTCGACTACGCCGTTTTCCAAATCCGGCGAGCGGGCACCGCGTGGATGCTGCTTCGTCTCCGGCACGCGCCTCAAGCCGGAGCAAGCCCGTGACCCGCCGCAAGATCGTCCTTCTCGCCACCGCCATCGCCCTTGCCGGCCTCGCGCTCGGCGCGGTTCGCGCTCATGACGTGCCCAAGGTCGCCACCGGCTTCATCGCCGACGTGCTCTGTTCCGAGACGTTTGTCTCAGGCCTCGATGTCAGGCGCAATCTGACCGAGACCGTTGATGCGATGCCGGGCGCCGGTCTGCTGACCTGGGCGATGGACTATCAGGTCGATCGCGCACGCAAGGACGTCACGGTGACGCTGTTGGGCATTGGCCGCAGCCATGCCGTCTACCGCGAGGGCCTCGGCTGCACGCTCGAGCACGGCACTGACATCGCCGACGTCAGGCTCCCGCCAGATGACAGGCAGCCGGCATTGCTGCCCGAGATTGCCGGCCCCGCAATCGTGTCGCCGCAAAGCCCGGAGCTGTCAGCCGCGCTCGATCGCGCCTTCGCCGAGCCCACATCGCCGCCATACCGCCGCACCCGCGCGATCGTCGTCATGAAGTCGGGCCGCATCATCGCGGAGCGCTATGCGGACGGCATCGGACTGGAGACGCCGCTGCTTGGTTTCTCCATGACCAAGTCGGTGATCTCGGCTCTCACCGGGGTCCTCGTGCGCCAGGGCCGACTGAAGCTCGACGGGCCAGCACCGGTCGCCGCCTGGACAAAACCGGACGATCCCCGTCACGCCATCACTGTCGATCAATTGCTGCGCCACACCGCGGGCCTGGCGCTCGGCAGCTCGCTTCAGGCCTCGCTCGGCTCGGCGTTCGAACCGGTCAATCGCATGAAATTCATCGAAGACGACATGGCCGCCTATGCCGCGAGCATGCCGCTTGCGACCGCGCCGGGCACCGTGTGGAACTATCACGATGGCAACACCATCATGCTCGCGCATCTGATCGGCAACGCGGCCGGCGGCAATCCAGCCGATGCACTTGCCTTCGCGCGTCGCGAATTGTTCGCGCCGCTCGGCATGCGACATGTCACGCTCCAGCTCGACGGCGCCGGTACGATCAAGGGGTCGAGCGAGATGCTCGCATCCGCGCGCGACTGGGCGCGGTTCGGCCAGCTCTATCTCAACGACGGCGTCGCCGGCGGCAACCGCATCCTGCCCGAAGGATGGGTGAATTACTCGGCGTCGGCGACGCCCAATGCCTGGGTCGGAATCGGCGCCGGCTTCTGGACCAACCAGGGCGACAGTTTTGGCGCGAATTTCCGCGTCGACCACGGCTGGCCGCGCGATGCCTTCTTCGCCAAGGGCACGATCGGGCAGTACATGATCATTATTCCTTCGGAGAAGCTGGTGATCGTGCGGATGGGTCGCTCGCCGAACTGGCCGCCGGAAGCGGACGGCGTGTTCGATCTCGTGCGCGACGTGGTCGCGGCAACGCGCGAGAAGGGAAAGCTGGCGGGGGAGGACTAGGAGCTTTACCTCCCCAGTTCCGTCGCCTTCGCCACGCGGTCGAACCGCTCCAGTGTCATGATCGCGTCCGCGAATTTCTCCGCACGCGCGTTCAGCACCGGGCGGGCCAGCGTCAAGAATTTCTGCTGCATCGCTTGCGCATCCGGGAACGAGGTCGGCTCGCCGGAAGGGTCGGCAAAGAGCCGCTCGTGCACGCCGTCGTCCGTCGTGATGCTCACGCGTGCGCCAAAGGGGTGGGTGCGGCCGATCTCGAGACGGTCGTCCTGCACCACGTCGAACTTGTCGGCGAGCGCGTCGATGGCTGCGTCCCCGAGGCGGGCGTAGTCGTCCCAGCCGAATGAGCCCTGGTCAAGCGCGAGCGCGCCGGTGAAGAACATCGAGAACTGGCCGCCGACGATCGAGGTCGGGTGCCGCTTGGTCGCGGCGTCGCCGGTGAGCGTGATGCCGTTGCGATGCAGGCCGATTTCGACGCGCTTGATCTGATCGGGCGTCAGATTGTGCTCGCGCCGCATCGCGATCAGCGCGTCGATCGCGGCGTGGGTATAGCGGCAGCTCGGATACGGTTTAACGCCGATCTTCATGGTCTCGTAGGTTTTGCCGAGCTCGGCGACCGCCTTGTCGGGATGCGCATCGTCGGTGTAGCCGGCGAGCAGGCCGTGCTTGCCCTCGACCGATTCCGTCGCGCCGACGAAATCGTTGCGCGCGAGCGTCGCGGCGATCACGCCGTTCATCGCGGCGGCGCCGACCTGGTAGCGCTTGTTCCAGGCGCCGTTGACCAGGAATTGCAGCGAGCCCGCGGCCTGGCTGCCGGCGACGCCGAAGGCGGCGATGAGCTGTTGCTCGGACAGGCCGAACAGCTTGCCGGCGGCCGCGGCTGCGCCATAGGTGCCGGCGGTGGCGGTCGGATGGAAGCCGCGGGCATAATGCGAGGTCGGGTCGAGCGCGTTGCCGAGCCGGCAGCAGACCTCGTAGCCCGCAACGATCGCGGTCAGCACGTCGCGGCCCGACGCGCCGACCATCTCGCCGATGGCGAAGGCCGCCGGAACCACCGGCGCGCTCGGATGCAGCGAAGAGTCTGCATGGGTGTCGTCGAAGTCGAGCGAATGGCCGAGCGCGCCGTTGAGCAGCGCCGCGACCGCCGGCGTCCAGGTCTTGCTGTCGCCGAAAACGGTGGATTCGCCCCTGGTGTCGAGCGCGAGCGCCTCCAGCATCTTCAGGATCGAGGGGGTCGATTCCGCTTCGCTGCGGGCCCGGATCGCGCTGCCGAGGAAGTCCAGCGTCAGCACTTTCGCGCGATCCAGCACTTCCGCCGGAATATCCTGGAATTTCAGGTTGGCGACATAGGCGGCGAGCGTTGCGGTTTCGTGAGCCATCGTGTTTCCTCGTTTTGGCGCGCAAGTTAGGCGGGCTGATTTGGCCTTTCAAGCGGGCTCGGGGCCGCGGGCATCAGCTATGCTTTTGGCTGGCTTTACGAGGATCGGACCGGGATACGCGACCATGGCATTCGCAGGAGAGCTGTTCGACCGGGTCTGGTCGCGAAAGACCCAATTGGGGCTGGCGGTCCGGGTCACGGTTGCGGCCACCGGCGCCTACGCGCTCGCCACCGCGCTGAATCTGTTGTTGCCGCTCTGGGCTGTCCTCACCTCCATCATCGTGACCCAGATGAGCGTCGGGCGATCGCTGAAGGCGACACGCGATTACATGCTCGGCACCATCGGCGGCGCGATCTATGGCGGCGCCATCGCGATCCTGATCCCCTATTCCGGCGAACTGGGCCTGCTGGGCCTGCTGGTGCTGGCCGTGGCGCCGCTTGCCTTCGTCGCATCGATCTATCCGAATCTGAGCTCTGCAACGGTGACGGCCGTGATCGTGCTCGTGCTTCCCTCGATGCATCATGCCGATCCCATGGCCTCGGCGATTGATCGCGTCAGCGAAGTTTCGGTCGGCGCGGTGACGGGGCTGCTGGTCTCGTTCCTGGTGCTGCCATCGCGCGCGGTCCGGCAAATCCGCGCCAGCGCGGCGAAGCTGCTGGAATTGATCGCAGAGGCCTTCACCGAATTGCTCGCGGGCCTGACGCGCGGCCGGGACAATGACGCGCTGCATCGGATTCAGGACGGTATCGGTACCGCAATGGTCGGCATGAACACCATTGGCGCCGAGGCTGAGCGCGAGCGCTCTGCGCGATTATCGAGCGGCCCGGACACCGGCCCGTTGTTGCGCACGATCTTGCGGCTGCGCCATGACGTCGTGATGATCGGTCGCTCGACCGTTGTGCCGCTGCCGGCCGAGGTGCAGACGCGGCTTGCCGCGCCGCTGACGGAGGTCTCGACCGTGATCGCGCGCTTCCTGCGTTCGGCCGCCGCCGCCCTGCGCGAAGGCGCCGGCGCGCCGCCGATCCATCCCGTCCATGTCGCGCTCCAGCATTACGCCGAGGCGGTTGCCGCCGTGCGCCAGGACGGCCTGATCCGCGGCCAGCCGAGCGACACCGCGGAGCGCTTCTTCGCACTCGGCTTTTCGCTCGAGCAGATGCACCAGAATCTCTGCGATCTCGACCGCGTCGTCGGCGAATGGTCCGAGGCCGCGGCCGACAAGCCCGCGCGCGTGGTGGAGTGAGCGGAGCGTTTTCGAGCGAAGTGGCTATCGTGTCGCGTAAGAAAAACGCGTCGGCATAGAGTTCAGAGCTCGAAGAACGCGAGCGCCGTCGCATCGCGCCGCGTGATGCCGTCCGTCAACGTCTTCAATGCAACGTCGAAACTCGGTTGGCTTTGTTCCAGCTCCCATCCGCCGTCGTGATCCCACTGGAAACACTGGCCAGAGCGCTCGCCGGGCTCGATATGGAGCAGCAGACAGCGGCTGAGCTGCGACGGTTCGGCAACCGGGATCAGATGCTTGAGCGAGACGCCATATGTCTTGCGGAAATAGGCGCAGGCTTCTTCGAGCTCGTCCTCGGAATGGGCAATGAAGTTCAGGACATTGCGCCGCTGTGTGGTGAGCTCGCCCGGCGAATAGAAGCGGAGTTCGGACGAGGATTCCGGCAGCCGTACCAGCAACTCGGTCTCGCCGCGCCTCAGCAGGAATTTGCGATAATCGCGCGGCAACGGGGCGCCGAGCGCCTGCTCCGCCGCGCTGACGTCAGCTTCGCTCGCCGGCGTGCCGCGTTTCCAGCGCCAGCCTCTTACAGATTTGCGTGCCTTGCGCTGCGCCACATGTTCGGCATAGCCGGGCAGCGCCATGATCTCCTCGAAGCCGCCGAACTCGGACCATTGATAAGCATCGTCGAAGGCTTCCTCGCGCCGCTCGGGAAAGTGGCTGCAGAGCAACTCGGCGCGCTTGACGATGCGGGTCTGGCTCGGGGCGACCTTGCAGAGATGCTCGATCGTCTCTAGCGCGGCCTCGGGATTGCCGGCCTCGATATAGGCATCGCTCAGCAATTCCAGGATGCTTCCTTCGAGATCTCCTTCGTAGATTGACCACGCATAGTGCGGCTTTTCGGCGGCGCGCCGTGCAACCAGAGCGTCGCGCGCCTGCTCGGCGAGGCGCACTGCCTGTGCCGCATCGTCTCCGGCAGCGTAGCCGCGACGCGCGTCATGCCAGAGATATAGCGGCTCATGTACGGCGGGTGTACCCCTCAGCGTCTCGAGCTGCCTTGCCTGCTGTTCCATTGGCGCGCTCAGCGCCAGCACCATGAGTTCGTCCAGGCCCTTCTGCCAGTCCGGCTTGACCTGCGGATCGGGCGGTAGCTCGCGCAGCGTATATTGGGTGTGGCAAGTCTCGACGTAGCCGGCAGCGACGAGGTCGGCCATATGGCGGCGAAAGGCCGCGGCAGCGTCCGCCATGTTGGAGAATTTCTCGCGCAGAAATTCATCCGCATCGGGATCGCCGCTCCAGTTCATGTTGATACCGATCACCATGGGATCTCTACCCGGGATCAGCATCAACTCGCGATCGTCGTCGCCGGGCGGACGGTGGAAGAATTTTGCCAGGTGCATGCGAGCTCCGAAGGCGCCGCCGGGATTGGGGCGCAACGTCTCAGTCGCACGCACGCAGAGGTTGGTTCACGGCCGCGGCTTGTCGCTTCGCCAGCCCCTTGCTCTCCATGCGCCAGACCAGCAAATCGATGCGGTCCTGGCCGAAGAACGGCTCGTTGTCGAACACGAAGGTCGGCACACCCCAATGGCCGGAGGCGGCGTGGTCCTTCTCGTTCTCCGTGATCACCTGCTCGTAGCGATCCGGGTCGGCGGTGATCGCGGCATCCATCGCGGCGAGATCGAAGCCGGCCTTGTCGGCGGCGCGCGCGAGATGATCGCCTTCGTTCCAGCCCGCCACCGAGCCGTCCCACAGCACGCGGGCGATCGCATCGGTGAATGCGAGCGAGCGTCCCTCGAGCTGCGCCATGGCACCAAGCCGGGTCAGGCGGTGGATGTAGGGCTGCTCCGCCGCGACGTCGAACGTGACCTTGTCCTGCACGATCGGATCGGGCCTCGGAAAGCGGAACGGAATGCCTTCGTGCTGCGCCACGCGCGTGCTGTCGAGCACCACATAGCGAATGAAGTTCGGGCTGGCCTTCTTGAAAAACCCGGGCACACGGACTGCGAGCGGATAGACCGGCCGTAAATTCACCGCCAGATCGTAGGTTTCGACCAGCTTCAGCGTTTTCGGCAGCGCCAGATAGCTGAACGGGCTGCGAAAGGAGTAAAAGAGGTCGAGGGAGAGCGTCATCGCGCCGGCTCCGCGAGCCGCCCCATCATGCTGCGGGCGACGAGCTTGTGAAAGGGCGTGATGAGCGCGAGGTAGGCGCGGCCCAGCCGATTGTTGGTCCGCACCAGCGTGGTCAGGGTGACGTGGCGCGGCACCGCTTCGCCGGCCACATCGACCACGATGCGGAAATCGAGATGATAATCATTGAAGCCGGCGACCAGCTGCTCGGGCGTTTCACTCAGCACCGGAAACAGGCCGATCAAACCTCCGGGCGCCGGTGCGCCCTCGCCCGATGTCTTCAATCCAAAGGGCGTCACCAAAATGTTGCGCAGGCGTGTCAGTGCAGCGATCCAGCGCGGTCCGTGCAACACCATCCTGGTGCAGACCTCGCGGGCATTCACCGGTGCTGGGCCGATCTCCACGCGAAAGGAGTCGATGAACTGCGCACCGGCCAGCAGCGTGCCGGCGTCGACATCGGGGGTAACTTCGCGGACGGTTCCGTTCATCCCGCCAGTTTGCGCGTCAGCATACGGAAGCGCAAGATCAGAAGTCCGGCATAGACGAACGATCCGATCGACAGTCCGATCCAGACACCGACCGCGCCGAGATCGGCGTGAAAAGCGAGGTACCAGGCGATGGGAAAGCCCACGCACCAATAGCCGATCGCGGCGAATACCAACGTCATCCTGGTGTCATTGATGCCGCGCAGCGCGCCGCCCATGATGGTCTGGATGGCATCGGCGATGAAGAAGGTCGCGCCGACCAGCAGCAGCTTCGCGGTCAGCTCGACGGTCGGCATGCTCACCTCGCCACTGCCGAAGAACAGCCGTCCGAGCTGATAGCGGCCGAAGATGATCGCGACAGTCAGGGCCGAGACGAACGCGATCCCGATCACAGCTGCGACGAGACCTGCGCGCTTCACCCCGGCCGGGTCGCCGCGGCCGAAGGCATGGCCGACCCGCACAGTGGCCGCCATGCCGATGCCGAGCGGGACCATGAACAGCACGGCGGTGACCTGGAGCGCGATCTGATGCGCCGCGAGCGCCGTGGTCGAGATCAATCCCATCAGCAGCGCGGCCGAAGAGAACAGGCCATATTCCAGCAGCAGCGAGAACGAGATCGGGGCGCCGATCGCGATCAGTTTGCGCATCAGGGGCCAGTCGATCCGCCAGAGATGGGCAAGCGGACGATAATCCGCGAACGGCCTGCGCAGCCCCGCAATGGCGAGCGTGGCGACGAACGTGCCGAGATTGACGATGGTGGTCGCAAGCCCCGCGCCGAACAGGCCGAGCTCCGGCAGGCCGAACAGGCCGTGGATCAGGGCGTAGACCAGCGCGGCATTGACGGGGATCGCCGCGAGCGTGATCCACAGCGGGGCCTGCGGACGGTTCACCGCACTCATCATGCTGCGCAGCGCGATGAAGCCGAGCGCCGGCGCGATGCCCCAGGCGAGGCCATTCAGATAGCGCTGGGCGAGCGCGGCCGAATGCGGCGCCTGGCCGAGTGCGACCAGGATGTGCTCGCCATACAGCGGCGAGGCCATCATCGGCAGCGAGATCAGCAACGCGACCCACAAGCCGACGCGCAAGGAGCGGCGGATGCGCCTGATATCGCCGGCGCCAAAGGCTTGCGCGACCAGCGGCGACACCGCCGCCATTAATCCGAGCCCGAAAGTGAAGCTGACGAAATAGACTGTATGCGCGAGTGCTGCTGCCGCGACCGCGCTCTCGCCGAGCCGCCCGATCAGCGCGAGATCGGTCGTGATCATCGCGATCTGCCCGAGCTGCGTCAGCATCATCGGCACGGCCAGCCGCAGCGTCTCGACGAATTCGCCGGCGAGAAGATTTGGCGGCACGCCGGCTTGCGGCTGCGAACGAGGCTGGACGGTGTCGAGCATGATCACCCAATAGCACCACCGAGCGACGAAAACATGGCCCTCGTGTCCCGGACGCGCGAAGCGCGAGCCGGGATCCAGAAGTTGCGGGCACGGCTTCTGGCCGCGTGGACCCCGGCTCAGCAGCGCATCACTGACGTGCTGCGCTGCGTCCGGGGCACGAGACCATTTTCGGATTGGGAGCCGAAGCGCCTCACCCCTTCCGCTCGGGCACGCGCCTGATCTTCGCGCCGAGCGCATTCAGCCGTTCGTCGATGCGCTCGTAGCCGCGCTCGATCTGGTCGGCGTTGTTGATCGTAGAGGTGCCCTCGGCACAGACGGCCGCGAGCAGCATGGCCATTCCGGCGCGAATGTCGGGTGAGGTCATTGTCGCGCCGTGCAGCCGGCTTGGACCGGCGATGATGGCGCGATGCGGATCGCACAGCACGATGCGCGCGCCCATCGCGATCAGCTTGTCGACGAAGAACATCCGCGATTCGAACATCTTCTCGAACATCAGGATCACGCCCTCGCATTGCGTGGCGGTGACGATCGCGATCGACATCAGATCGGCCGGGAACGCCGGCCAGGGCTGGTCTTCCAGCTTCGGCACGTGGCCGCCAAAGTCGTCCTGGATCTTCAGCGTCTGGTTCGAGGGCACGATGAGATCGTCGCCCTCGATGCGGCAGACGATGCCGAGCCGCTCGAACCCCATGCGGATCGAGCGCAGATGCTCGACGCCCGCGCGCACGATGCGAAGCGGCGAACGCGTCACGGCGGCAAGCCCGATCAGCGAGCCGACCTCGATGTGGTCAGGCTGGATCCGGTAGGTCGCACCGCCCAGCGTCGCCGGACCGTGCACGATCATGGTGTTGGTGCCGATACCCTCGATCTCAGCGCCGAGCGCGACCAGGAAGTTGGCGAGGTCCTGCACATGCGGCTCGGACGCGGCGTTGCGCAAATAGGTGGTGCCTTCGGCGGCCACGGCCGCGACCAGCGCGTTTTCGGTCGCGGTCACGCTGGGCTCGTCCAGGAACACGTCGGCGCCGGTCAGCTTCGAAGCGCGGAATTCGAGCCGGTCGGTCGCGGTGACCTTGGCTCCTAATTGCTCGAGCGCGAGCACATGCGTGTCGAGCCTTCGGCGGCCGATGACGTCGCCGCCAGGCGGCGGCAGCATCACTTCGCCGCAGCGGGCGAGGAGGGGACCCGCGAGCAGGATAGAGGCGCGGATGCGCACGCATAGCTCAGGATCGAGATCGGCGGCGCGGATGCTCTTGGCGTGAATATGAAGCGTGTTGCGGGCGGTCCATTCCGCGGCAGCGCCGACCGAGCGGATCAGTTCGACCAGCGTCTCGGTGTCGCGGATCCGCGGCACGTTTTCCAGCGTCACCGGATGCTCGGTGAGCAGGGCTGCCGCGATGATCGGCAGGGCCGCATTCTTGTTGCCGGACGGCTCGATCGAGCCCGAGAGCCGGTGACCGCCCTCGACGATGTACTGGATGGGCGCCACGGGGTCTCTCGCTGTCGTGTTGGGTGGGGCGGCTGGTTTGGAGGCGGAAACTACCGAGAATTGAGCGCGGGAGCAATTCTGCACTTGTCGCGGCTCGATCTCGCTTCGCAGCCCCGACACAGGTGCGCTCCCTCTCCCGCTTGCGGGGGGGAGGGCTGGGGAGGGGGTGCTCCCGCGATGGGATTGTCGAAGTTTACGGAGCGTATCCCGGCGAGGAGAAAGCCCCCACCCGGCGCTTCGCGCCGACCTCCCCCGCAAGCGGGAGAGGTTGCACCGAACGCGTGGCAGGTAGCTTTGACCTAGAGCCGCTCGATCTCAGATATCGATCGTCGCGCTCAGCGAATGTTCCTGGATGAAGTCGCGGCGCGGCTCGACCACGTCGCCCATCAGCTTGGTGAAGATGTCGTCGGCCTCGTCGACCTCCTTGACCTTCACCTGGAGCAGCGATCGCGCATTGATATCCAGCGTCGTCTCCCAGAGCTGTTCCGGGTTCATCTCACCCAGCCCTTTGTAGCGCTGCAGCGTGACGCCCTTGCGGCCGGCGTCGGTGACGGCCTCGAACAGATCGACCGGCCCGTAGACCATGTGCTCGACGTCCTTGCGCCGCAGCTTGCCGGGGCGGGCATAAACGTCCTGGAGCTTCACCGTGTACTCGTCGAGCTTGCGGGCTTCGACCGAGCCCAGGAAGGCGTCGTCGATGAGAGCGACTTCCTTGACGCCGCGCACCGTGCGCTCGAACTGGAAGCCCTGGCCTTCCACATATTGACCGACCCAGCCGCGCTCGACCTCGTCGGCGAGAGTGTCGAGGCGGGCGGCGATGTATTGCGCGGCCGCGGCAGCTTTCTCCGGATCGCCGTAGATCGCCTTGTTGAGCACGCCGGTGATGGCGGCCTGCTCGATCACCTTGCGATTGTAGCGGGTGTGCAGGCTGCGCAGGATGCCGCGGACGGCGCGGGCGTCGTCGACCAGCGAGCGCAGGTCGCGGCCGGTACGATCGCCGCCGCTGCCGGGAATATAGACGCAGTCGTCGAGACCGGTATCGATCAGATAGTCTTCCAGCGCCCGCTCGTCCTTCAGATATTGCTCGGACTTGCCGCGGTTGACCTTATAGAGCGGGGGCTGGGCGATATAGAGATAACCGCCGTCGATGATCTCGCGCATCTGCCGGTAGAAGAAAGTGAGCAGCAGCGTGCGGATGTGGGCGCCGTCGACGTCGGCGTCCGTCATCACGATGATCTTGTGATAGCGCAGCTTCTCGATCGAGAACTCGTCGCTGATGCCGGTGCCGAGCGCGGTGATCAGCGTGCCGATCTGCTCGCTGCCCAGCATCTTGTCGGGGCGGACGCGTTCGACATTGAGGATCTTGCCGCGCAGCGGCAGCACGGCCTGGAATTCGCGGTTGCGGCCCTGCTTGGCGCTGCCGCCTGCCGAGTCACCCTCGACGATGAAGAGCTCGGATTTCGCCGGGTCCTTCTCCTGGCAGTCGGCGAGCTTGCCGGGCAGCGAAGAGACCGAGAGCGGGCTCTTGCGCGTCAGCTCGCGCGCTTTGCGCGCAGCTTCGCGGGCCGCGGCCGCCTGGATCACCTTGCCGACGATCATCTTGGCTTCGGAGGGATGCTCCTCGAACCAGGCCTGCAGCGCCTCGTTCAGCACGTTCTCGACCACGGGCCGCACTTCCGAGGACACCAGCTTGTCCTTGGTCTGCGACGAGAATTTTGGATCGGGCACCTTCACCGACAGCACGGCGGTGAGGCCTTCACGGCAATCGTCGCCGGTGAGCGCGATCTTTTCCTTTTTCGCGTTGGCCTCGGCATAGCCGTTGACCTGGCGCGTCAGCGCGCCGCGGAAACCGGCGAGATGGGTGCCGCCGTCGCGCTGCGGGATGTTGTTGGTGAAGCACAGCACGTTCTCGTGGTAGCTGTCGTTCCACCACAATGCGGCCTCGACACCGATGCCGTTGGCTTCCGCGCGCACCATGATCGGCGCCGGCACGATCGCCTTCTTGTTGCGGTCGAGATATTTGACGAATTCCTCGACGCCGCCCGAATAATGCATCTCCTCGCGCTTCTCGACCGCGTGACGCATGTCGGAGAGGGCGATGTTGACGCCGGAGTTGAGGAAGGCGAGCTCGCGCAGCCGGTGCTCCAGCGTGGCGAAGTCATACTCGATGTTCTTGAAGGTTTCCGTCGAGGCCTGGAACGTCACCTCGGTGCCGCGCCTGCCGGGCGCATCGCCGACCACCTTGAGCGGCGCGACCGCATCGCCATGGGCGAATTCGATATAGTGTTCCTTGTTGTCGCGCCAGATGCGCAAGCCGAGCTTGCTCGACAGCGCGTTGACGACAGAGACGCCGACGCCGTGCAGGCCGCCGGAAACCTTGTAGGAATTCTGGTCGAACTTACCGCCGGCATGGAGCTGGGTCATGATGACCTCGGCTGCCGAGATGCCTTCGCCCTTGTGGATGTCGACCGGAATGCCGCGGCCGTCGTCGCGCACGGTGACGGAATTGTCGGCATTGAGGATCACGTCGACGCGCGTGGCGTGGCCCGCGAGCGCCTCGTCGATCGCGTTGTCCACGACCTCGTAGACCATATGATGCAGGCCCGAGCCGTCATCGGTGTCGCCGATATACATGCCGGGGCGCTTGCGAACGGCGTCGAGACCCTTGAGCACGCGGATCGATTCCGCCCCGTAATCGCTCGGATTTGAGGGTTCGTTTTCGGCAGGCGTCTGCCGAGCAGGTTCTGTCATGAGAGGCCTTCGAGATGTCGCCCGAATCAGCGGCGCAAAAGGCGCTGATATGCGGGCTATTTGTGCCACGAAAGACGGATTGCGCCTAGCGCAAAGTATCTCCCGGCAAGCCTTTGATTAGATGGGATTTTTCGGCCGATTTTCAAGGCCTTCGAAGGCCGATTCGGCGGCTTGGGAAAAGCGCGATTCGAGGCGCCGTTTCGGGCTCTGGAAGGCGTGGATTTTGCGGGGAGGAGGGGCGTTCCGAAGCGCCTGGAACGCCCCGGAACGGCCTTGCAGCTCAATACATCTGAAGCGGCAGCACGTCTCCGTTTGGCCCTACCAGGAGGCCCCAGGCATCGCCGGCGGCAACGGTGAGGGTCTCGGTGCGAGCAGGGCGTCCCGGCAGACGCAGCGCGTACTGGTACTTGCCGGGCGGTAGATCGAGCATCGGGCCTTTCGGCGATTGCGGACCGCCGGCGCCGGCCGCGATCTTCACGGTCTGATTGTTGATCGTCAGCGATGCTTCCTTCGGCCCCATATTGCCGAGCATCAGCCTCGCCTGTCCCGCCCTCGGCATGATGTCGGCCTTGGCCGCGGCCTGCGGATTCCGCTGCACCAGGCTGACCGTCGTCTCATCCCTGGCGCGGCCGAGCTTCAGCACGGCTGGTCCCTGCGGCGAGGTGAACGCGAGCTCCGCCCGCTCGGCAGTGACGGTCGCGCCGTCGGTCTTTTCCTGCCAGCCCCGCTTGGCCAGCTCCGCGCGATAGAAGGCGAGGACCTCGCCAAGCTCGGCGGGGATGCTGGCTTCGAGCTCGGTCCGGAAGGACTGGTCGCTGCCGGGAAATTTCGTGGAGCTGATGCCGGTCGAGCTGTGCTGCGTCGGCACCGGCAGGGCCGAATCGGGATCGGGCGTGAGCGGCTCCTTCGATTTGGCCTGGACCGCCTTGGCTTGGGTCGATTTGGCCTCGACGGGCTTGGCCGCGACGATAACAAGACCGGAGCCGTTGGCGCTAACGTTCACCTTCGGCCCCATCTGCATCACGGTCATCGAGATCGACTTGCCGCTCTTGGAGAATTCCATCACCGCCATGTTGGGCTGGTTGATGACGGAAGGTTGCTCCTTCCAGCCCGCTGGCTTGAGCGATGCGCGATAGAACGCGGCAAGCGCCTTCACGCTCGAAGTCGAGGAGAATTCAAGCCTGCCGTCGTCGCCCTCAAATGTCACGCCTTCGGCGGTTTCGGGCAGCGGCACCGGAGTCTTGCTGTCGGGGAGCGCATTCAGCGGCGCGTCGGACAATGCGGCCGCCTGCACCTTGCGTCTGGCTTCGTCGGCGGTGATGAGCTGCTTGGCCGCACCTAAAGCATCCCCAAGGAACTTCTCGTCGGCCTCCTTCGCCTTCGCGCGGGCGGCAAGCGCGGAGTCCTTCACCTGCGCGGTCAGGCTGACCATGGTGAAATCATATTTGCGGCCGAGCCGCAGCACGCCGGTTTCCTCCGCCGAAGAGATCTTGATCGCGACCTCATCACCGGGTGCGAGCGGCGCGCTTCCGTCCTCCCGCCAGCCGCGCGCGGCGAACTCGCGGTGATAGAAGGCGAGTACGGGCGGCAACTCGGCCATCGCGGCGGCCGACATTTCGCGCTTGTTGTCGCTCGCGCCGCCGAGACCCCTGGCCGTCTTGGTCGGGCTTGGCCGCGGCAGGCCGGCCAGATCGCTATCGGCCTTGAGCTCGCTGGGCAGCGCGAAGGGCGCGACCCGGATATCGACATGGGTGCGGCCATCGTCGCGGCGCGTCAGCGTCAGCATCACGGGCTTCTGCTGATAGAAGCCGGTCTCCTTGCTATCGGCATGCGCGTAGAACGCGCGCAGGCCGTTGGGAACGGTCTCATCCAGGCTGGTGGTCCAGCGCGCAGCGGTTTCCGGCGTGAGCTTCTGCCAGCCGATCGCAGTCATCTGGCTGGCATAGAAATCCGACGTTGCATCGAGCGGCGTCGGCGCGATGCAGCCGAGGTAGGGCCGGGTCCCGTCGAACACGATATCGCTGGCGCCTTCCGGAAACGGCACGTTCCCGTAGATCCGGTCGGTCGTGTAATAAACCACGGACTGGTCTGGCCGTCCGAGCGCCTGCGTGAAATGAACGGAGAGACCCTGTCGTCCCTTCCTGAACTTCAGCAGCGTGCTTTTCTCCTCCAGCGGCATCACATAGGGCACCCAGCCGTTGTCGCTCAGAAGCTTTTGGACCGCGGGCAGTGTCACGGCCTGCCGCGTCGGTACGCGATATTCGACGCGATAGGGATCGGGGCGCGAGGTGTCTTCCACCGCACCTTCGAGCTGCGGCAGCGCGTGGACGTCGACGATTCCCTCGTCGGCGCCGGCCGCGATCGAGCAGCTCGCCATCAGGAAGAGACCGCATGCAAGCAGCCGCCATCGTGCCGGGACTTGCATCCCGCGCGGGACCATCGCCATTGTTACGTCTCCAGGATGCCGCGGGGCGCTTGGGCGCGCGCGATTGCAACGGCTGCGACGCCGTCGGGGGGGCCTCAGACCAGAAGTCGCGGCAGGAACCGGGCAGGTTCAAAGATTCCGGACCGGTCAATACAGCTGGAGCGGCGACCATGCCTCGCCGTCGCGCCCGACGGTAAGCTCCCAGGCGTCGCCGGCCGCGAGGTTAAGGATGTCAGTGTGGGCCGGACGGCCGGGCACGCCCAGTTCGTAGGAATATTGGCCGGGCGCCAGATCCAGCGAGACGGCGTTGGCGCCGGCGGCGCGCTTGATGATCCGCGCGTTGATCCCGAGCACGGCTTCCGTCTCGCCGATATTGCTGAACACCAGCTTCGCCTGACCCGGTTCGGGCATGACGTTCGCCAGGGTTGCTGTATCCGAGTTCTTCTGCGCGAGATGAACCGAGGTGTTGCTGTCCTTGCGGCCGAGCTCCAGCATGGCCGGCCCGAGCGGAGAGACGAACGCGAGCCGGACGTGATCAGCGGAGAGGACGGCGCCATCGTGCTGCTCCTGCCAGCCGAGCTTTCCGAGCTCCCTGCGGTAGAAGGCGAGAACGTCGCCGAGCTCGGCGGGCACGGTGGCTTCTAGCTTGACCCGAAGCGGCGCTTCGACGCCCTGCATCAGGGTGGTGTGGATTCCTCGAAAGCTGTAGCGGGTCGGCGCGGGCAGCCTGGTATCGGAATCCGGCGTGAGTTCGGCCGAAAACATCGGCGCGAGATGCGGCATCCAGGCGCCGGCGCTTGCCGCGAGCATGCACGTCGCGAGCAAGACGAGGCCGCATGCAAACGCCCACCATCGTGCCGGAGCCTGCGCCCCGGACCCTACCGTCCGCATCTCACTCTCCAGGGGTTCGCGCGTGATGTCATTGCGCGATTGCAAACCGGCTGCGACAGCGTCGGCGCCGCATCCCGCAACTAGTCGCGGCGGAAATGGGGCTGGTTCAACGGCGGGACTACCGCCGGGCCGATAACTGTCCGCTTTCGACGTCAAAGATCTCGCCCCCGGCGCCGATGTCGGCGAAGGCGGCGGGGTCAGCGCCGGTCAGCCACACCTGCGCGCCGAGCTTGCGCAACTCGGCGAACAGCGCCGCGCGCCTATTAGGATCGAGATGCGCGACGACCTCGTCGAGCAGCAGCAGCGGCACGATGCCGGTCATCTCGGCGACCAGGCTTGCATGCGCCAGCACCAGACCGATCAGCAACGCCTTCTGCTCGCCGGTCGAGGCATCGCGCGCCGGCATGCTTTTCGGCGCGTAGATCACCTGGAGATCGGTGAGATGCGGACCGTCCGTGGTGCGGCCGGCGATGGCGTCACGCGGACGGTTGTCGCGCAGGATCTGGCGGTAGCGGTCCTCGACCGACGTCGCGGTCTCGTTGAGCAGCGCGTTCTCCATCCAGCCGTCGAGCGCGATCTGCGCCGAGGGGAAGGCGGAGGCCTGCGCACGGGCATTCAGCATGCCGGTCAGCCGCGCCGCGGTCTGGCCCCGGGTCGCGGCGACCGCGACCGCAAGCTCCGCGGTCTCGCGCTCGATCGCGTCACACCAATGGTCGTCGTAATTGCGGGTCTCGAGCAGGCGGTTGCGCGAACGCAGCGAACGTTCGAGCGCGGAGATGCGGCTGGAATGGTCGCTGTCGATGGCAAGCACCAGGCGGTCGAAGAAGCGCCGCCGCTCGGACGCCGCGCCCATGAACAGCCCGTCCATCGCCGGCGTCAGCCACACCATGCGGATGTGGTCGCCGAACGACGCCGCCGAATTGACCGGTTCGCGGTCGATGCGGCAGCGCCGGCTGACCGGGCTATCTGCGTGCGGCGGATCGATGCCGGTGCCGAGCGTGGCAAGGCCCAGCGCGCCCTCGACCTGTGCCGACACCGCCCAGGAGCCGTCGCCCTGGTTGTCGGCGACGTCGTCCAGCGTCGCGCGCCGCAGGCCGCGTCCCGGCGACAGGAACGAGATCGCCTCAATGCAATTGGTCTTGCCCGCTCCGTTCGGCCCGACCAGCGCCACCATGTCAGCCTTCACCTCGAGCCCCGCCGCCCGGTAATTACGAAAATGCGTCAGCGTCAGGCGATGAATGCGGGAGGGGGTCATCAGATCTTCGTCGTGGCCGCGATTCTTCCCCTCCCCTTGTGGGAGAGGGTGGCGCCTCACGAAGTGAGGCGACGGATGAGGGGTATGTTACCGCAGGGCGAGCTTTGCAAGGATGTCCTCCAATACAGAAGCGGGCTGCTGCAACACGTCATTGTTCCAATAGCGCACGATGACAAAGCCTTCTGTGGAGAGAGCTGCGTCACGCGCTGCGTCGCGTTGCGATTCCGCATGCTGACTGCCGTCGATCTCGATCACGAGGCGTTTCTCGAAGCAGGCGAAGTCGAGAATGTAGTTCTCGATCGGAACCTGTCGGCGAAATTTGTACGCCGATAGCCGGCGATGCCTCAGTAAGCGCCACATCGCTGCTTCCGCATCCGTCGGCTCGTGCCGCATGTTCTTGGCGAACTGGCGAAGATGCCTGGCAGTCGGCCGATGGTGTGGGTCGCGCGGCATCGGCGCTCATTCTGAATGTTGCTGGGGCGCGCTGCCCTTCCCCTCTCCCCTTGCGGGAGAGGGTGCCGTCGCGCAGCGACGGCGGGTGAGGGGTTGTCTCCACATAGAAAGTGCCGCGAGAGGACCCCTCACCCAAGTGAGGCCTTGGCCGATAGCGGAGCTGCCCTCTCCCGCAAGGGGAGAGGGCGCGATAATGCGCATCGCGCTTGGTTGATGAGGGAATATTTGGCGTCCGCGAGGGAGCACGTCCCTCACACCCGCATCGGCATCAGCACGTACAGCGCGCTCTTGTCGTCGCGGTCTTGCACCAGGGTTGGCGAGCCCGGGTCGGCGAGCCGGAGCGTTGCGACGGCGCCTTCGATCTGGGCGGCGATGTCGAGCAGATAGCGGGAGTTGAAGCCGATATCGAGGGCGTCGGACGCGTATTCGACTTCGAGCTCTTCGGTCGCGCTGCCGGAATCCGGATTGGTCACCGACAGCACCAGCTTGCCCGGCGAGAGCGAGAGTTTCACGGCGCGCCCGCGCTCGCTGGAAATCGTCGAGACGCGGTCGACCGCGTTCTCGAAATCCTTCTTGTCGACGACGAGCTCCTTGTCGTTGCCCTGCGGGATGACGCGGCCGTAATCGGGAAAGGTGCCGTCGATCAGCTTCGAGGTCAGCACCACATTGCCGATGGTGAAGCGGATCTTGGCCTGCGACAGCTCGATCGTGACCTCGGCCTCGTTGTCCTCGATCAGGCGCTGCACTTCGCCGACGGTCTTGCGCGGCACGATCACGCCGGGCATGCCCTCGGCGCCCTTGGGCTGGACCAGGTCGAGCTGGGCGAGGCGGTGGCCGTCGGTGGCGACGCCGCGCAGGGTGGCGGCTTTGGCGGAGCCTGCGGCGTGCAGATAGATGCCGTTGAGATAATAGCGGGTCTCCTCCGTGGAGATCGCGAACTGGGTGCGGTCGATCAGCCGCTTGACGTCCTTGGCGGCGAGATTGAACGAGTGCGACATGTCGCCGGCGGCGAGATCCGGAAAATCATTCTCCGGCAGGGTCTGCAGCGTGAAGCGGGAGCGGCCGGCGCGGATCGCCAGCACGGCGCGGTCGCCGTCGGCCTCGAGCACGATCTGCGAACCGTCCGGCAGCTTGCGCACGATGTCATAGAACATGTGCGCCGGCACGGTGGTGGAGCCCGCGGTCGCGGTTTCCGCCGCGAGCGTTTCCGTGACCTCGAGGTCGAGGTCGGTCGCCTTCAGCGACAATTTCGCGTTCTCGGCCCTAACAAGCACGTTGCCGAGGATCGGAATCGTGTTGCGGCGCTCGACCACGCGGTGGACGTGGCCCAGCGACTTCAGGAGTTGCGCGCGTTCGACCGTAACCTTCATTGCACTACTCGCCCGATCCCCAAGGAAACACACATTTGGAAAAGCCGGGCGGCGGGACGCGCGCCACGGCACCGAAGACCCCGGAAGGCCGGATCATCCAGCCGATATGACCAAAGCCGTCAGGGTCGCGCAAGGTGGCGCGGAAAGTCATCCGTTTCAAGGGATTGCGCGACAGTTCCCCACGATTTACCCGCAAAGACGGGGCCCGCCGCCCAGGCAGAAGAAGGCCGCCGCCCAGGCAGGGCCGGGGCGGCGGGAAGGAAGGATAAGGGCTAGGCGTTTATTCCTGAAGCTGGCGCTTGAGCGATTCGACCTCGTCCGACAGCGCCGTGTCCTTGGAAACCAGGGCCTCGATCTTGCGAACGGCGTGCAGCACGGTGGTGTGGTCGCGCCCGCCGAAACGGCGGCCGATTTCCGGCAGCGATCGCAGGGTCAGCGTCTTTGCGAGATACATCGCCACTTGGCGCGGACGGACCACGTTGGCGGTCCGGCGCGAGGACAAGAGGTCGGAGCGGCTGACATTATACTGCCGTGCCACCACGCGCTGGATGTCCTCGATCTTGATCCGCTTCGGCTCCTGCGGCCGGATCAGGTCGCGCACCTCGTGCTCGGCCATCTCCAGCGTCACCGGCCGGTTGTTGAGCTTCGAGTGTGCGAGCAGGCGGTTGATCGCGCCTTCGAGATCGCGGCCGTTATGGGTGATGGCGCGGGCCAGATAGGTCAGCACCTCCTCCGGCACCTCGAAGGTGGCATGATGGGCGCGGGCCGCGGCGACGCGCGACTTGAGAATGCCGTGTCGCAGCTCCTCGCCGAGCGAGGCCATCTCGACCACGAGGCCGCCGGCCAGCCGCGAGCGCACGCGGTCGTCGAGGCTTTCGAGGTCGGACGGCGGACGGTCGGCCGCGATCACGACCTGGCGGCCGGCATCGATCAGCGCGTTCAGCGTGTGGCAGAACTCAGCCTGGGTCGACTTGCCCTGCAGGAACTGGAGATCGTCGATCACGAGCACGTCGATGCCGCGCAGCGCTTCCTTGAAGGCGAGCGCCGTCTGCGTCTTCAGCGCGGCGACGAAGCCGTACATGAATTTCTCGGCGGTGAGATAAAGCACCTTGCGCTCGTTGCCGGAATTGCCGGCCCAGGTCACCGCCTGCAAGAGATGCGTCTTGCCGAGACCGACACCCGCATGGATGTAGAGCGGATTGAACATCACGGGATCGCCGCGACGCCCCTCGGCGACCTGACGCGCAGCCGCATGCGCCAGCGTGTTGGAGCGACCGACGACGAAGCTTGCGAAGGTCAGGCGCGGATCGAGCGGCGAGCCGCCGAGCGCATCATGATTGGCCGAGACCGGCGCGGTCGCGGTGGAGCGCAGCTCCGGCGCAGGCGAGCGGCGCGTTTCGACCGGCGCGGGCGCTTCTTTCTGCTGAACCACGGGGCGCACGGCCGAGCGCACGGTGAGATCGATGCGATGCACTTCCGGCATCTCGGCCTGCCAGCACGACAGCACGCGCTCGGCATAATGGGCCTGGATCCAGCTCTTCAGGAAGCGGGTCGGCACCGACAGACGCACGCTCTCGTCCTGGACGCCTTCCAGATCCATGCGCGCAAACCAGCTCGTATAGACGTCCTCGCCAACGTTCGAGCGCAGCCGACTCTTCACGCGTGACCAGCGATCCTGTTCCGGGGTTGTCATCATTTGAGAACTTTTCTTGAGAGATAAGGTTGCGTGGTGAGCGCCATGCAGAGTTCCTGCCAGGGATACCTGCCCAGGGATGTTTGCAATGGCGGGACCTCAAGCGATTTCATCTGCAGGCATGGTTCGACCGTTCGGCGGAAACGCCGCGTCCGATCAGCAATGTCTAGAGATGGAGGGGTCGCGAGGTCAGCGCGTACTCGGCGCTCCGTGACACGCGGGAGGCTTGGTGTCCGACGAATCTAAAACGGCATCGCTGGAAGTCGAAATTCTGGAAGTCGAAATGTGTTTCAATACCGCGTTGAGTTCGTAAGACATGATACCTCCCCGTCCTGCCGTGATTGCTCACGACAAGGTCCTGCGTGTCCAAACGACACCCGCGTCGTCATCGGATGCCTGCCCGTGTACTAGTCCGCTCGGCCTCGCCATCATGCCTGTCGGGGCAGCTTTCAAGATGTCTCTTAAGCGCGAGAGAAAGATCCCGCTTGGAGACACTCAGACAAAAAGCTACCGTTCCCACATTGCTGTGGGTTTTGATCCGACAATCGCTTGTTGAAGCGCCGCCTACGTGCACATCGCCGCCGATTTGCACGCTCGCCCCGTTTCCGATACCGCGCTGGTCTCAAGATCGTGGGCGCCGCTGACCTCTTAAGGAATACACTATGCGGGAAGACTCGCAACGGAATTGATTCACACTTGAGGCATCAAAAATCTTGATCTGCGTTAACGCCACGCGGACTTGTGCACAGGCTTCAGAGCAAGTTTTTGGAATCGTGCTCAGAATCGAAGACGCCACGTTTCATGTGACAATTCTCCGCCACCGCCAAAAATTTTTTACAAAAGCGTCACGCGCACGACGCGCTGGCGAATTTTCCAAATGCTTGGCCTCACTATGTCGATAAGTGATTAGCGAGACATCGTTTTTTGAGTCTCGTTTGACAGGGTAACTCCATTGCGTCTCGCGATCCGGGGAAACTACGGTGTGCAGAACTCGCAGGCGCCGCGAATTCAACTTGAGCCCGCCCCGCAAGGACTTTTTGCACCGCGGTGGAAGTTTCCGCTGTTGCAAAACCATTCGCAGGTAAAACTACGGACGCATCATGCTGCAAACGTCGCAATCCTCCGATCGGAGGTCGCTCGACGCGTGACTGCTTGCGTGAGTATGACGGCAACAAAAAAGCCCGGCGCGATGCCGGGCTGTTTGACGCATGTGATGTGCGACCGGATCGTCCGATCGAACGAATGCTGCTAGATCACTCGCCGGCTTACTTGGCGAGCTTGGCGATCTGCGCGGTGAGCCGCGAGACTTTGCGGCTGGCATTGTTCTTGTGAATGATGTTTCGCTGCGCGGCGCGCATCAAGGCGGGCTCGGCGTTCGCCAGCGCCGTCACGGCTGCGGCGCGGTCGCCGGTCTTGATCGCTTCTTCGACGTTACGCACGGCACCGCGCATCTGGGTGCGGCGCGACTTGTTGACGGCGGTGCGGCGGGCGATCTTGCGCGTCGCTTTCTTGGCGGAAGTGGTATTGGCCATGGTCTCAATGTCCTTTGCGGGTACCGGTCGCGTCTTGGTCGGGTAGCGCCGGCTTGCTTGACCGCGTAATCGACGCTCGGAATTAGGGTGTTCGGTTGCTAGGCTGTTCCTGGAACAAGAGCGACGGCCTTGCGGCTGTCTCTGAGGCCCAAAGAGCCTCTCAGCTCAAGGAGCCTCTAAGCCCAAGGAGCCTGCAACTGCTCAAAGAACAGCGGCGGCAGGATTGCGCCCGCCGCCAGTTGGCGCCCTTATAGAGAGGGTCTTTGGCACCGTCAACGCTTTCCCGGGCTGGACAAGCAGCCTCTCGGGGTGGGGATGAATGTCGTAACGCCCTGAAGAGGTTGAATTTCTGCCGTTTCCCTTGTATTGGCTGGCGGCGTTCCGAGGGTCGTCCGATCGGACGACTATAGAGGGTGAGGCATGATCCGCGGCTTTTTCCGACTGATTGGGCTGCTGCTGCTCGCCGGCGGGTTCATCTTCATGGTCTACGACGGCGCCCGCTGGGTCGCCGACCAGACCCTGCGGTTCACCCGCTTCGGCCAGTTCTGGAACGACATCAATCAGGCCAGCCAGACGGCATTCCGGACCTGGGTCGAGGCCAAGGCGCCCTGGCTCTGGACCTCGGTGATCCGCCTGGTGCTGGATCAGCCGGTTTTCGCCGTCCTCGGCATTCTCGGCATCCTCCTGATGATTCTGTTCCGCCCGCGCAAGCCGTTGATCGGCTATTCCCGAGATTGAGCTTTCGCTTCGCGCGACAGAGCCGGCCCGTGCGCCACGTAACAGGGCTGCCCCTTCGCGCGTAAAGACCTATATTCCCAACTGATCGCGAGCACGCCGCCTGAGCGCTTGGCTCATCGCCTTGCCCCCAGGCGACGGACAGCTCGTTCTTGGAGATCCGTCCATGCTGTTCATGCGCAAGACCACCGCATTGCCGAGCGCCACGGAAGCGCTGCCGGGCCGTGCACAAGCCATTCCGACCGCGACCACCCATTTCGTCAACGGCGCGAAGTTGCAGCCGCCTTATCCCGCAGGTCTCGAGCAGGCCGTGTTCGGGCTCGGCTGCTTCTGGGGCGCCGAGCGCAAGTTCTGGGAGCTTGGCGATGGCGTTTACACAACCGCCGTCGGCTATGCCGGCGGCCACACGACGAACCCGACTTATGAAGAGACCTGCTCGGGCCGCACCGGTCACACTGAAGTGGTGCTGGTCGTGTTCGATCCGAACAAGGTGTCGTACGAGAAGCTGTTGAAGACGTTCTGGGAGAGCCATAACCCGACGCAGGGCATGCGCCAGGGCAACGATGTCGGCACGCAGTACCGAAGCGCGATCTACACCACTTCAGACGCGCAGAAGAAAGCGGCCGATCAATCCAAGGCGCTCTATCAGAAGGCGCTTGCCGCAAAAGGTCTCGGCACCATCACCACCGAGATCGCACCCGCCGGCGAATTCTACTTTGCCGAGGATTATCATCAGCAATATCTGGCCAAGAATCCCGCCGGCTATTGCGGCCTGGGCGGCACCGGCGTGTCCTGCCCGATCGGAGTGGGCGTGAGCGCGTAGGTCAACCCACGAGTGCGCTGCACCTCTCCCGCTTGCGGGAGAGGTCGGCGCGCTCGAAGAGCGCGGCGGGTGAGGGCTGTATCCTCTGGGGGATTGTCCCGTCTTGGAGAGACCCTCTCCCCAACCCTCTCCCGCAAGCGGGAGAGGGAGCGCACCAGGTCCCGTTGCGCACGCTGCTGTCGCGCCACCCACCCCTCAACGCTTTATTAACCATAACCGGTGCATCACTGAAGCTGTCTCGTTTCGAGGGATAAGTCCGGTGCCGGTTGCACGCGCGTTTCGATGGTCGATCTCGGCAGCGTCCCTGGCAGCGTCCGCCGCGCTGACCCTTGGCGGCTGCATGCAAACCGCTGGTCCCGTCGCCTATGTGCAGCCGCGCGCCGATCTCGATTCGATGGCCTATGGCCAGCCGTACAACGCGCCGCAGCCGGTCGTCGTCGGCAGTGGCGGGGGTGCCATCGCAGCACTCAGCAATTCCTTTGCCTCTTCGCCTGCACCCATGCCGGTCGGTTATGCCGCGCCGATGGCGGCGCCGGTTCGCTACGATTCCTCCTACCATCTCGATGCCGGCGACAGGCTGCGCGTCGTGGTCTATGGCCAGGAAGGTCTCACCAACAGCTACGCGATCGACGCCGGCGGCTCCATCACGATGCCGCTGATCGGCGGCGTGCCGGCACGCGGCCGCACCCCGGCGGGCCTTGCCGGCGAGATCGCCGCGCGGCTGCGCAACGGCTACATCCGCGAGCCTTCGGTCGCCGTCGAGATCGAGGCCTATCGCCCGTTCTTCATTCTCGGCGAAGTCTCCGCGCCCGGCCAGTATCCGTATGTGCCGAACATGACGGTCGAAAGCGCCGTCGCGATTGCCGGCGGCTTCTCGCCCCGCGCCAAGCGCGACGTGGTCACCGTCACCCACACTGAAGCCGGCGGCGCCATGCGCGCCGTGGTGCCGCTTGGCACTCCCTTGAGTCCCGGCGACACCGTGTTCGTCGGCGAGCGCTGGTTCTAGAGCGCTTTCGAGCGAAGCTCTAGCTCACCGCCTGAAATCCAGCCGCCCGTTCGGAAAACATCCGTCGATCCTGGTGGCATCGACCACCAGCCCAACCCATGGCCGTGTGATCGCCGGATTGGTCAGGTTGATATATTTCCCGACCAGGCGACCCGCGCAATCGCGCGCCGCATCGATCAGCCCGTGCCGGCGGCCATGGTCCCAGTCGAAGCGCAAGAAGATGCGCTCGCCTGTGACCCGCACTTCCGCGCGTCCCTCTTTCCAGGCTTGCGCCGTATCGCCGGCAATGGTCGGATCTGCGCCGCCATTCCAGCGGCTGGCCCAGATGCCGTCGAGCGGGTCTGACTGTGCCGCGATTTTTGCCCAAGCCGCCGCGTTGAGGTCGGCGACATCGCCGGCAAGCGTGGCGATTGCGGCGTAATCCATGACGTCGCGATCATCCGGCGCGGGCACGTCCATGGTGCCGAACGGATTGCGGATGACGATGTTCGTATTGGCTTGCTGCATCACGATCTCCCGGCGTGGGTTGGCTTGATCAGCCAGCTCTATCGCCGTGCGGCAGGATGCAGCCACCCGATTCCTGCTCGTCATTCCGGGTGCGCGAAGCACGAGCCCGAAATGACAGCGAAGACAGCCGCGCGCGCTTCTATTTCAAATGCCTCGCGAAAAATTCCATGCTGCGCGGCCAGGCGATGTCGGCGCTGGCCTTGTCGTAGCTCGCCCGCTCGTCGCAGTGAAAGCCGTGCTGCGCCCCCGGATAGACGAAGACCTCCACGTCCGGCCGCTTGGTCTTGATGGTCTCGACGTCGGTCAGGGGAATGCCGGCATCCTTCTCGCCAAACTGCAGCTGCGTCGGCGCTTTGGGTGTCTCGTCGGCAAAGCGCACGACGGCGCCGCCGTAATAGCCGATCGCGGCCTTCAGGCCCGACAGCCGGGTCGCAGCGACGAAGGCGACGCTGCCGCCCAGGCAAAAGCCGATGATGCCGACGGGGCCGACGCTTTTCACCGCATCGATCGCCGCCCGCGTGTCGCGCAGCATCGCGTCCCAATCCGGACTGGCGACGAACTTGCGCGCTTCCGCGATCTCGTCAGGCGAGTAGCCCGACTGGAAGCCCGGCGACGTCCGGTCGAAGATCGAAGGCGCGATCGCGACATAGCCTTCCCCGGCGAGGCGATCGCAGACCGAGCGGATGTGATGGTTGACCCCGAAAATTTCCTGGATCACCACCACCGCGCCCTTCGCCGTGCCCGCGGGGTCAGCGCGATAGGCACTGAGCTGGAAATTGTCGGAAGCCGTCAGCTTGATGTCTTGTCCCACGCGGGTTGTCCTTTTTAGTTAGTCTTCGATTGCGGGTTCCGCTCGTTCCACAAACTCGTCATGCCCGGGCTCGTCCCGGGCATCCACGTTCTTGGTGAGGCAGGCAAGACCGTGGATGGCCGGGACAAGCCCGGCCATGTGGCAGCTTCAATGCATGATGGCGCAGACAGGATTGCTCTGCGTCATGAAAAGCCACTCTCACTCCCACATCCAGTTCTCGCCGTAATCCTCCTTCCATCCCGCCAACCGGCCATGACGGAATTGCAGGAACAGACGGTGACGGTTGGAGATCAGTCCGCCGCCGCCGATGTTGCGAAGCGCGAGATAGATCTCGTTGCCGGGGCGTCCGCGCACGTATTGCAGCGGCTGGCCGAGGGCGCGCGCGGTTTGCCCGGCATCCATGCCGAAGGCGAGCGGCGTGTTGTTCGACAAGGTCGCGACGAAGGGCAGGCGGGGCGGTGTCCCGCCGAATTGCTCGGCCTGCGCGGATACCGACAGCAACACCGCGCCCGCAGCCAACATCGTTCGCTTCATCGCCACTGTTCCCTTCCGACCTATTCCGGCAAGTTCTTCAGGAAAGGCAGCACCGCGTCAACAAAAGCCTGCGGCTGGTCGATGTTGACGGCATGTCCGGCGGCGGGAATCACGATTTTTTGTGCGCCGGGAATTTTCGCGGCCATGTAGTCCGACGCTGCGAGGAACGGTGTGTCGTCGGCACCGACCACGATCAGGCTGGGCACCTTGATCTCCGGCAGCAGCTCGATCACCTGCGCGTCGCGCTGGGTCAGCATGCCGCGTGCGGCGAGCGCCAATCCCCTGGCATTGCGATGGCTCGCGGTGGCGCGCTCGCGCGTCGCCGCCTTCAGCACGTCGAGCCCTTCGCGATCGAGCTTGTCGGCAGTGGCGAGCGCCCGCGCGTTCCAGGCCTCGCGTGCATCGTCCTTCTTGAAGCCCGGGCCGGTGTCGATGATCAGCAGCGCGCGAACGCGCTTTGGATGCGCGCGAGCAAAGGCAAGCGACATGTAGCCGCCGAGCGACAGTCCGCCGATGATGGCGCGCTCCGTGCCGACCGCATTGAGGATCGCCGCCATGTCGCCGACCGTGAGCCCTTCGCTGTAGGCGGCGGGATCGTCGGGATAGTCGGACTGGCCGTGACCGCGCATGTCCCACAAGATGAGCTTGTGATCCCTGGCAAGCGCCTCGACCTGCCCATGCCACATCGCCGACGTCGATGAGTAGCCGTGGGTCAGCAGCAGCGGCGGACCTTCGCCATGAACCTCGTAGTAGATTTTGACGCCGTCCCGATCGATCCGAGGCATTGCATCCACCCTGTTAACTCGTTTCTTCGCTCATCCTAACGCGGTCGGTTACTCGGAGGAAACTGCCGTGCCGCGATGGCCTGCATGCTTGGCGTGCACTCTATTGCGTTCAGTCGCTGCATCACCGCCGCTCTCGCGACGCACAACGAGCAGACGTCGCGTTTGTTCGACCGATTCCAAATTGCATTTGCCTCCGCGCTCGAACGCGATCATTCTTGCGATCAAGGCTGGCGCCGGCCCGGTGGGCGTCCGCCAATACAAGTTGCCGTCGTAAGCGGCTTCATGCACCGGCAGGGGAAGACGCCTATGCCAACTCTCACCATCAACGGGCGGAGTCTGTCCGTGGATGCGGCGAACGACACGCCGCTCCTTTGGGCGATCCGCGAGCAATTGCAGATGACCGGCACCAAGTTCGGCTGCGGTGCCGGGCTGTGCGGGGCTTGCACCGTGCACGTCAACGGCGAAGCCGTGCGCTCGTGCCAGACCATGGTCGGCGATGTCGCCGGCAAGAAGATCACCACCATCGAAGGCCTCGCCGCCAAGGGCGACCATCCCTTGCAGAAGGCGTGGATCGCCGAGCAGGTGCCGCAATGCGGCTACTGCCAGTCCGGGCAGATCATGCAGGCGGCCTCGCTGCTGGCGAAGAATCCCAACCCGACCAAGGAAGAGGTCGTGGCGCATATGGACGGCAATCTCTGCCGTTGCATGACCTATTCACGGATCCAGAAGGCAATCATGCGCGCCGCAACCGAGATGCGCACCGCGTCCGCCACCGGCAACGAGCGGAGGCCCACATGAATAAGCACATCAAGAGCGTCTCACCTGAGACATCAGATCTCAGCCGCCGCTCCTTCCTGGTCGGCACTGCAGCAGCCGGCCTCGTGCTCGGTTATGCCGGCGTGCCCGGCATCGGTGAGGCGCTCGCTGCGCCCCAGAACTTCGAGCCGAGCGTCTGGTACGCGATCGCGCCCGATGGTCTCGTCACCGTCACCTGCGGCAAGGCCGACATGGGCCAGCACATCGCCTCCACCATGGCGCAGATCGTGGCCGAAGAGCTGGGCGCCAAATGGAGCGACATGCGGGTTCAGCTTGCCTCCAATGATCCGAAGTTCAACGATCCCGTGCTCGGCGCGCAGATCACCGGCGGCAGCTGGTCGACCATGATGAACTTCGAGGCCATGAGCCGCGCCGGCGCCGCCGGACGGATGGCCCTGACCGAAGGCGCCGCCGCCGCGATGGGCGTGCCGGCATCCGAGCTCGTTGTGCGCGATTCCATCATCTCGCACCCGAAGTCGAAGAAAACGATGTCGTTCGCCGATGTCGTCAAGAGCGGCAAGGCGACAAAAACCTTCACGCCGGACGAGCTCAAGGCGATCGTGCTGAAGACGCCGGATCAATACACCATGATCGGCGTGTCGGTGCCGCAGCTCGACATCCCCTCCAAGACCAACGGCACGGCCAAATACGGCATCGACGTGATGCTGCCGGGCATGGCCTATGGCGCGGTGGTGACGCCTCCGGTACGCTTCGGGGCGACGGTGAAATCAATCGACGACAGCGCCGCCAAGAAAGTGCCGGGCTTCATCAAGGCCGTCACCCTCGACGACAAGACCGGAACGACCTCGGGCTGGGTCGTCGCAGTCGCCAGCACCTACGCCAACGCCAAGAAGGCGGCGCAGGCGCTCAAGATCGCCTATGACGGCGGTCCGAACGCGAAAGTGTCGAGCCAGTCGCTGCTCGACGAGGCCAAGCGGCTTCAGAAGCAGGAGGATTCCGGGCAGTTCTTCGTCAAGGACGGCGATCCTGCGGCGGCGTTCGGCACGGCGGCCAAGGTGCTGGAGGCAGAGTACAGTACCAGCATCAACATCCACGCGCCGATGGAGCCGATGAACGCCACGGCGGAGTTCAAGGGCGAGATCCTGCATATCTATTCCGGCAACCAGTTCGCAACGCGCTCCGGCGCGATCGCGGCGGGTGCGGCCGGGATCGATCCGAAGTTCGTGGTCATGCATCAGATGTGGCTTGGCGGTGGCTTTGGCCGCAGGCTCGATGCCGACATGATGATTCCGGCGGTGCAGGCGGCGAAGGCGATCGGCAGGCCGGTGAAGGTGATCTACACGCGCGAGAACGACATGACGATGGATTTCTCGCGTCCGCTCACCTATCAAAAAGTAAAGGCGGGCGTGGACGGCGACGGCAAGCTCGTCGCGCTCAGCCACGACGTGGTTTCGGCCTGGCCGACTCAGCGCTGGGGCATTCCCGATTTCCTGACGCCCTCGGTCGACAAGAAGGGTCCGCTGGACTCCTTCACGGTGAACGGGGCCGACTTCTTCTACACCGTGCCCAACCATCATGTGCGCGCGATCAAGAACGAGATGGCGCACAACGCGACGCCGTCCGGCCAGCTCCGCTCGGTCGCGCCGGGTTGGACCTTCTGGGCGGTCGAGAGCATGATCGACGAGATCGCGGCGGCGGCGGGCAAGGACCCCGCGCAGTTCCGCATCTCGCTGCTCGACGGCGCCGGCAAGAACGACGGCGGCGCGCAGCGGCTGCGCAACGCGTTGCTCGCCGCGATGGGCCTTGCTGGCTACGGCACCAGGAAGCTGCCGAAAGGTGAGGGCATGGGCGTGGCCTGCGTCTCGTCGCAGGAGCGCGCGACCGCCAGCTGGACGGCCTGCGTCGCCCACGTCGCCGTCGCACCGTCGGGCGAGGTCACCGTGAAGAAGCTCACGGTCGCCACCGACGTCGGCACGCAGGTGCATCCCGACAACATCCGCGCCCAGGTCGAGGGTGCGGCGCTGTGGGGCCTGTCGCTGGCGATGTACGAAAAGGCGACGCTCAAGGATGGTGGCATCGAACAGACCAATTTCGACAGCTACACGCCCTTGCGCATGAGCCAGGTGCCCGAGGTCGCGATCGCCGTGATCGCCAATGGCGAGAAGGCCACCGGCGTCGGCGAACCCGCGGTGACGGTGATCGCACCCGCGATCGGCAACGCCATCTTCAACGCCTCCGGCGCCCGCGTCCGTGCCCTGCCGATCACGGCCGAAGCCGTGAAGGGCGCGATGAAGGCGTAAGGCTGGTTGCGATTGTTGACCTGACATGATCCGCCGGGGGGCAGTCCCCCGGCGGATTTGTCGTTAAAAAAGCTTTGTGTTTGCAAGCACATCTCTACTGTGCATGGGGTTGTTTTCGACGTTTTTCTGATTGGAACCGGGAGGAGCCGAACTCCGTAAAATTGTCCCTGATTCCGCAGGGTTCCTTTGAGCACGCCTCTTAAGGGCCGGAGAACCTGATCCGGCATAGGCTTTGGCCCGAAACACGCCCGTGCTCTTGGGGAAGCCATGAACGCCTCAGCCAAACCCGCCGCCAAACGCCGGCTTCTGCTCGCCTCCGACCGGAGCGACGAGAGCAGCGAGCTCGCCAGCATCCTCAAGGCGGTCGGCGACGTCGCGACGGTGACGACGCAGGAGCTCCCCGAGCAGCCCTCGCGCGATCTCTCCGGCCTCGTGGTCGACATCAATCTGCGTTCGCCCGAGAGCGTGCAACGGGTGCGCAACAAGCTACGCGGCGATGCCTATCGTTCGATGCCTCGGCTGTTCGTGCTTGCGGACGCCCTGCATCACGGCACCATGCAGGCTTGGGCGCTGGGCGCCACCGACACCATCTCGCGGCCGCTTCAGCCCGAGGACATCCTGCAGCGCATCCGCGCGGCCTTCCCCGACACCGCCGTCTATGATGCGACCGATCGCGGCAAGACGCTCAATCGCGGCGTCGAGGCCGCGCATGCGGTGCTGAAGAAGATGTTCGAGAAGCTGCCGCTCGGCGTGCCCCTGACCTTCGACGACGTCATCGCCGCCGAGAGCAAGATCCTGAAGGCGATCAAGCACTCCTCGCTGCGCGAGTGGCTCACCACGGTGGGCTGCCACCATGTCGGCAGCTATCGGCACTGCTTGTTCGTGACCGGATTTGCGGTCTCCTTCGCCCAGCATCTCGGCATGCGCGAGGACGACCAGCGCCGGCTGACCCGTGCCGCGCTGCTGCACGACGTCGGCAAGGCGTTCGTTCCTTCCGCGCTGCTCGACAAGCCCGGCAAGCTCACCGACGAGGAGATGGCCGAAGTCCGCCAGCATCCGCGCCGCGGCTATGACGCGCTCGCGGCTCAAGGCGGCTTCCCGCCGGAGATGCTGGACGTCGTGCTGCATCACCACGAATTCCTCGATGGCTCCGGCTATCCCAACAATCTCTCATCGAACCAGATCAGCGATATCGTGCGGGTCACGACCATCGTTGACATCTACGCGGCCCTTGTGGAGAAGCGCGCCTATCGCATGCCCTTCACCCACGCGCGCGCGTTTGCGATGATGGAAGGCATGGGCGGCAAGCTGGACCAGCAGCTGCTGCAAGCGTTCCGACCGGTGGCGCTGGGGTCGTTCTGATCTCTCGATGTCGTCCTGGCGAAAGCCAGGACCCATTACCCCGAGCGCTCGTTTGGCGAAGACTGTAGCAACGACCATCCGGGCCAGTGCATAGATCACGCGGTATGGGTCCTGGCTTTCGCCAGGACGACGTCGTGGTAATCGCCCGTGCTACCTATCCCACCATCTTCCTCAGCTCCGCCTTCGCGACCTTCTCCAGCGTCGAGCGCGGCATGTCGTCGACGAAACGGATCTCGCGCGGCACCTTGAAGTCGGCGAGGCCGGCGCGGCAGGCGGCCATCACCGCCTCGTGCAGATCGGGCCGCGCAGCGGCGACGCCGCCCTGCGGGATGACGAAGACGACCGGCACCTCGTCCAGCATCGGATGCGTCTTCGCCACCACGGCGGCCTCGCGCACGCCGGGCACCAGTGCGACCACCTGCTCGATCTCGGACGCGGCGACGTTCTCGCCGCCGACCTTGAGCATGTCCTTGCTGCGGTCTGCGAAGCGGATATAGCCGTTTTCCAGCCGCACGACGCGGTCGCCGGTGAGAAAGAAGCCGTGCTCGTCGAAGCTCTCGCGTGTCGCTTTCTCGTTGTGCAGATATTCGGCGAACAGCGACAGGCCAACAATGCCCTTGATCGAGAGATTTCCGGTGCCGCCGACCCGCGTCGGCCTTCCGTCGTCGTCGGTGATGCGGATTTGATATTCCGGCGCGGCGCGGCCGATCGACATCGGGATGTTGGGCTGGTCGATTTCGCCGAGGATGCCGTGGGTGATGGTCTCGGTCATGCCCCACCAGCCGATGATCTTGACGCCGAAGGCGGCGAAGGCCGGCGGCTCGTTGATCGCGGTGCCCCACAGACGGAATTTGTGATCGCGCGGGATGTCCTGCTCGAGCAGCGCCTTCATGCAGAACGGGATCGTCGAGGTCCAGGTCGAGCCGTGCTCGCGCGCGGCGCGCCAGAACCGGCTGGCGGAAAAGCGCGGCTGGATCACGCAGGTGGCACCGACCCATAGCGTCGCCAGCATCGAATAGGCCAGCGCGTTGGTGTGGAACAGCGGCAGATAGGCCTGGTGCACGTCGCTTGCGTGCAGGTCCTCATGCGCGGCGTTGATCTTGGCACCCCACAGCGCGTTGGCGTGGGTCCACAGCACCGCCTTGGGGCGCGATGTCGTGCCCGAGGTGTATTGCACGCTGCACGGCGCGCGCGGATCGGTCGCGCGCCTGGGACGGTCGGCACTGTCGGCGAACAGCGATTCGAAACCATCGCCGCGCGAGCTCGCTTGCTCTGGAGCCGCACCCGCATCATGCGAGGTCACCGCTATCCAGCGGATGTTGCGGCAGTTCTGCGCGACGATCTCGGCATAGGCGGGCTGCGTGATCGCGCCGACCGCGCCGCAATGATCGGCAAAATAGTCGAGCTCGGCCGGCGCCGATCGGGTGTTGGTGGTCACCGCGATGGCGCCGAGTTCGACACAGGCGAACCAGGCCAGCAGCGCCTCGATGCAATTGTCGAGGTGAATGAGCACATATTCGCCCGGCTTCACGCCGCGCTTCGCCAGTCCCGCCGCGAGCGCGCCGACCCGCTCGTGAAACTCGCCATAGCTCCAGCCCCGCGCGGGCGCGTCGAACGGCGCCCAGATCAGGAACGGATGCGAGCTGCGCACCTCGGCCCGCATCTTCAGCAGCCGGGGCACGTCGAGCCCGTCGAACGGGCCTACGATTCCGGCGGCGGTTTGTTGAATTGGCATGGCTCCTCCCGTGCAGCCTGCATCTTGCCGGCGGCTGCGTTTTCTTTATTGCGTCTTCCTGCCATCGGACGGCGCGGGGCGCAAATGCCGTGCTCTCTCTGCCGTCATGGCCGGGCTTGTCCCGGCCATCCACGCGTTGACGCATGGTACGAAGAACGTGGATGCCCGGGACAAGCCCGGGGCATGACGACGGAGTGCGTGGCTCGAAGCGCCTTACCGGCCGCCGTCCTCATACGACGAAATCTCGATCAGGCTGCCATCCGGATCTCTGCAATACACCGAGCGCAGGGTGCCGCGGGCGCCCTGCTTGAGAACCGGGCCTTGTTCGATCGCGACGCCATGTGCCTTCAAATGCGCCACCACCTCGTCGGGGCTGGCGGAGGTGAGGAAGCACAGATCCTCGCTGCCCGCGGTCTGGTGGTCCGCGGTGAACCACTCCACCTTGTCGGCATCGCGCGGCCGGACGTTGATCTTCTGGTTACCGAATTGAAGCGAAGTCCGCGGCGCTTTGCCGCCGCCGGGGTCGAACACCTTGACTTCCATGCCGAGAATCTTGCCGTACCACTCGGCGGTCACTGCCACGTCCGCGACGTTGATCACGAGATGATCGAGGGCTTCGACCTTGACCGCCATGCCTTATCCTTTCGTCGTGATGCGCCTCGTGCACTTTCCGCCTGCGGCAAGCTTTGTTACAACCGCGCCGACGCCACTTTCAAGCTATCTGGCTTCAAGAACAACACGTTGGGAGAACCCTTGAAATGATCACTCGCCGTACCGCGCTGAGCCTGCTCGCCGCCAGTCCGCTTGCAGCCAGCCCGCTGTCGAAGGCGCTTGCCGCCGATTACCCGACCCACCCGGTGAAATGGGTGGTGGGCTATCCGCCGGGCGGGGCCACCGACATCCTGGCGCGGCTGATCGGTCAGCGGCTGTCGGAGAAGTTCGGCCAGCAATTCGTGATCGAAAACAAGCCGGGTGCCGGCAACAATATCGCCACCGAATCGGTCGTCAACGCCGAACCCGACGGCTACACGCTGCAGCTGGTCAATCCGGCCAACTACATCAACGCCTCGCTCTACAGCAACCTGAAGTTCAACTTCGTGCGCGACATCGCGCCGGTCGCCTCGTTCCAGCGCGTGCCGAACGTGATGACCGTCAACAAGGACGTGCCGGCCAAGACCGTCGCCGAATTCATCGACTACGTGAAGGCCAATCCCGGCAAGGTCAACATGGCCTCCTCCGGCAACGGCACCTCGGTGCATCTGTCCGGCGAAATGTTCATGGCGCTCACGGGCTGCAAGATGCAGCACGTGCCCTATCGCGGCGCCGCGCCCGCGATCACCGACATGCTCGGCGGCCAGGTGCAGGTGATCTTCGACAACATGCCCTCGATCATCCAGCACATCCGGTCCGGCTCGCTCCGCGCCATCGGCGTCACCACGGCGGAGCGCTCGCCGCAGCTGCCCGACGTGCCGGCGATCGGCGAGACCGTGAAGGGCTACGAGGCGAGCGCGCTGTTCGGCATGGGTGCGCCGAAGAATACGCCCAAGGAGATCATCGCCAAGCTCAACAGCGAGATCAACACGCTGATAAAGGAGCCGGACATGGCCAAGCGCCTGGTCGAGCTCGGCGGCGAGCCGCGGGCGCAGACGCCCGAGGCGTTCGGCGAGGAGATCAAGGCGGAGACCGAGAAATGGAAGAAGGTCGTCGAGTTCGCCGGCCTGAAGGTCGAGTAGCGATCTTGTGACGTCCGTGACTGGAGCCCTGCCCGTTCGGCAGGGCTTTTTTCTTGCGTATCAAGGTTTCTTGCGTGTCAGCGTCCGTCGATCTGGAATAAAACGGCGTGGCGAAACCTGATGTTGTATGGCGCGTATCTCGCGCCGTGAGGATAGGAGTTGGGATCATGCGCAAGACGCAATTGGCACTGCTGGGCCTCGGCGCGACGGTCCTTGCCGGCCTCGCCGCCGTCACGCCCGCAGCGGCGCACGACTATCCCTGGTGTGCCCAGGGTGGCGGCTACGATTATCCAGGCGATTGCACCTACAGCACCTATGGACAATGTCAGGCCAGTGTGTCGGGCCGGCTCATGGCCTGCGGGGCCAACCCGCTCGTCGCCTACGGTCAATCATCCCTGCCGCAACCGCGGCAGCCGCGTCGCACGCGGCCCGTCGCGCCGTATTGAGGAACTCGCGGTTTGACTGGTAGCCCGGATCGCATTCGCGCCATCCGCGGCCGCGCAGACGCGGCCTGCGTTGCCGCTACCGCTTCGCCTCGGCCTGCTCCGTGCCGTTGCACGAGATCAGCATCGTATAGGGCCGCGCGTTGCCGGCGATGTCGGTGGTCTTGATCTCGCCCTTCGGTTCGGCAGTCTGGTAGGGCACCACGGAGTTGTCGAGGAAGTCGCGCAGCGCGCCGGTCTTGATCGCAAAGTTGATGTTTTCGGGGATGTTACCGGTCGCAGCGGCGATGCGCAGTGCAGGGATCTTTGCGGTGACCACGCCCACGATCTGCCCGGTGGTGTCGAACAGCGGGCCGCCGCTGTTGCCGGGCTGCACCGGCGCGCTGATTTGCAGGAAACGCGAATCGTTGCGCAAGCCGCTGAGCGAGCTCACGATCCCGGTCGTTACGGTGAAGTCCGAGGTCAGCAATCCGTGAAAGGGAAAGCCGATCACGACGACGGAATCGCCGGACCGGATTGAGCGGTCGCGTATCCGCGCATAGGCCTTGAATGTCGCCGTCGACGGCGCCTGCAACAGAGCGAGATCGTTGTTGGCGTCGCTCGACACGACGCGCAGCACCATCGAGGCGTCGCCGGTGAGGTTGCCCTTGATGTCGCCGACGCAGCCATCGATGACATGGTTGTTGGTGACGATGTGTCCGCCGGCGCTCACGACAAAGCCAGTGCCGCTCTTGGCTCTGGCAGGTTTGCTGCCGTTCGCTGGCGGTGCCTGCTTGTCCGGCGTGGCCTGCGGCTTGGCGGCAACCTTTGTGAAATCGCCCGCCTTGCTCAGCCCGTCGGCTTTGACCCTGGTGACGCAATTGGCCAATGCCGCAATCACGGGCCCGGCCGAGGTCAGGTCGAAATTCAGCACGGTGCGGCCGCTCGTCGCGACCATCAGGCTCGCCTTCTGAAACGTTCGTACCACGTTGGCAGGCATGACGGAGCTGAGCATGTTCGTCTGGTTGGCCGTGGCGAACAGTCTGGCCTGCTCCTGTCCGTCAAAGATGACGTCGATCGCGGTGTTCTCGCCCTTGGTGAAGCGGTAGCTGGGACTCGCAAAGCTCAATATCCACGAGCCCCCAGAATTCTGGCCGACGACGAGAATGACGCCGTTGGCATAAGGCGCCGTCGCGGCACAATGCGAGAAGGCTCCCGTTTCGTCATTGCTGAACGCACCGCCGACCCAGTTGCCGATTTTGACGCTGCCGAACGGCCCGGCCGCATGCGCTCCGATGACGACGCTCAGCTGCAATAAAGACGCAACGATGAATGACTTAAGCCACATACTTTTCCCCCAGAGCGCATTCCCGCGCATCTTATCTGGGGGAGGAGGTGTCGCGCAACCGGCAGTTGTCTGGTGGGGGATTAGTGTCAAGAGGCGACGTTCGGGCTTGCCTTTGCTTTGCGATCCGATATACTTTGCAGTACAAAGTGTACCGGACCGATAGTCCTGGCAAGCATGGGCGGAGCGAGGTTTTGGCGTTGCCAATGCGCGATCTCGACAAGGCACTGGCTGACATCGTGGCGATCCGCAGCCAGATTGCGGCCGGCACGGCGTTCCGCGGCTACGGCCCGGCCACCATGGCGGCGACCGGCGCGGTCGCGCTTCTCACCGCAATCCTGCAGTTCTGGCTGCTTGGTGATGCCACCAGCGAACCGCTCGGCTTCTTCTTCGGCTGGTTCATCGCCGCCGGGCTCTCCGCCCTGATCATCGGCATCGAGATGCGCGCGCGTTCGCGCCGCCATCATTCGGGCCTCGCCGATGCCATGATCCACCAGGCCGTCGAGCAGTTCCTGCCGGCAGGCGTTGCCGGTGTACTGCTTGCGGTGGTGATGTGGAAGTTCGCGGGCGAAACGCTGTGGCTGCTGCCAGGCTTGTGGCAGATCCTGGTGTCGCTCGGCATTTTCGCCTCCGTCCGCTCGCTGCCGCGCACCGTGGCGCTCGCCGGCGCCTGGTATTTCATCTCCGGCTTCGCAGTCGTCGTGCTCGCGAGCCAGACCCACACGCTGTCGCCGTGGACCATGGGCCTGCCCTTTGTGATCGGGCAGTCGGTGATGGCGGGCATTCTGCATTTCGCATCCGGAGACCATGATGTCGAAGATTGACAGCGCACCCTTCTCTTATGAAGGACTGGACCGCGTGATCCACGAGAAGGCGAGGCTCGGACTTCTGACCTCGCTGATGGCGCATCCGAAGGGTCTGGCGTTCGCCGATCTCAAGCAGCTCTGCGGCCTCACCGACGGCAATCTCAGCCGGCATCTCGCCGTGCTCCAGGAAGCCGGCCTCGTCGAGGTGACCAAGGGCTATGAGGGCAATCGCCCGCACACCACCTGCCGCCTGACCAAGGCCGGCCGCCGCCGCTTCCTCGACTATCTCGCCGTGCTCGAGCGCCTGGTGCGCGACGCCGCCAAGGCCGCCGGCCGCGAGGCGGCGCCGCTCGGCCGTCTCGGTATCGTCTCGACCTGATCCTCCCCCTTTTTTGACCGGAGACTTTGCAATGCAAAGTGACCTTGCGTCCCTCAACGAGAAGCTTCACGTCGGCATCATCATGGACGGCAACGGCAGATGGGCGACGCGGCGCGGCCTGTCGCGCGTTCGCGGCCATGAGGCCGGCGTCGAGGCGATCCGCCGCATCGTCGAAGCCGCGCCCAAGCAGGGCATCGGGACGCTGACGCTCTACGCCTTCTCCACCGACAATTGGCGAAGGCCGAAGGCCGAGGTCGCCGCGCTGATGACGCTTCTGCGATTCTACCTCGCCAACGAGGTGCAAAGCCTGGTCAAGAACGGCGTGCGCCTCACCGTGATCGGCCGCCGCGACCGTCTGCCCGACGGCATTGCCAATGCGATTTCGCGTGCGGAAGACGCCACCGCGCAAGGCAGCACGCTTCATGTGCGTATCGCGGTCGACTATTCCGCCCGCGACGCCATCCTCAACGCGGCGGCGAAGGCGGCGGCGCTGACGAGTCTCACCCGCGAGGCGTTCTCGCAGCTCGTCACCGGCGAGGCCGGTTTGCGCGACGTCGACCTCATCATCCGCACCTCGGGTGAGAAACGGCTGTCGGACTTCCTGCTCTGGGAAGGTGCCTATGCCGAGCTGCACTTCACCGAACGGATGTGGCCCGAATTCGACGCGGGCGATCTCGCTGCGGCCCTGGTCTCCTTCCACGGCCGCGAGCGCCGCTTCGGCGGGCTCCAGGCGATCGTGCCGGAGGAGGTGCCTTCACTCTCTCGCGTGTGATGCCCGGCACTGAGGCGCGAAACAGTTCGCTTTCGGCCGCAAGATTGGCAGCCCCGTCCAAGCGCTAAGCGGGCGGTCCCGGCTAGGTCTGCATTCAATGCAACCTGCCGAGAGCCTCGCGCATGTCACAGTCATTGCTGGATGCCGTTGTCGAGTCAGCCGAAGCCAGCGCCACGGTCCGTATCAGGCCGGCCAGCGCGTCCGATGTCGAGGGCCTCTCGATTTATTTCACGAGCCTCTCCACGACATCACGCAACAAGCGCTTCATGGGCGCGCGGGCGGACCTTGGCGTGGTCGCGGCCGAGTGCGTCGCCAAGACCAGCCATCCCGGTCATTTCACCCTGCTCGCCGAGATCAGGCAGGAAGGGCAAGGCACGATCATCGGCGAAACCAGATACGCCTACGATGCGGCTGCCCGGCATGGTGATTTCGCCATCTCCGTTGCCGATGTCTTTCAGCGCAAGGGCGTCGGCCTCCGCATGATGACAGCTATGGAGAAGCACGCGAGCGATCTCGGTCACGAGATGATTGCAGCCGAGACCGCGCGCGTGAACGCCGAGATGCGCGGCCTTGCGAAGAAGGCAGGATTCGAGGACACCGGTCTCGGAGACTGGCAGTCGGTCCATCTCGCGAAGCGTCTGTCGCGGGTGCGGGTCTTGCCACAAATTTGAGCAAGCGCGCGACGCTGATCGTGCCCTAGTATCTCCCTACGACGGGAGCTTGGTCGGATGCGCGCAGTTCTGGATTATTGCACCGGTGGGACGGAGCGGCAGGTTGCGGCCGGCACGCTTATCGTCGCCGAGGGCGGCACCACCGGTCATCTCTATGTGCTGATGCGGGGCAAGCTCGAAGTGCTCAAGGGCGAGATGGTGGTTGCCACGGTGGCCGAGCCCGGCGCCGTGCTGGGCGAAATGTCGGTGCTGCTGGGGCAGCCGCACACCGCGACCGTACGGGCCTGCTCTGATTCCGTCGTCTACGAATTCGAGGACGCCGCCTCGTTCCTCAAGCAGGAGGCGGGCGTGGCGCTTCTGATCGCCAAGATGCTGGCGCAGCGGCTCAATGTGGCCAACACCTATCTCGCCGATCTCAAGCAGCAATATGCCGGCCACGGCACGCATCTGGCCATGGTCGGCGAGGTGCTCCAGAGCATGATCAACCTGCCGCCGCTCGAGGTCTCGCCAGGCTCGGATCGGCAATCCGATCCAAGAATGTGAGCCAGTCGGGCGCCGCCTCGATCGGAGCGGCGGGCCGCTGCAGCGGCGCGCCAAGATCGATCCATTGCGCCTCACCGGCCGCAAGCCAGAACGCCCTGTCCGCATCGAGGTCCAGTACGATATATGTCGGCGGGCGGCCGGGTTGCAGACCGGTGTTGAAGACCCAGGTCTGGCCGAGCCGGTCGAACCACGAGCCATCGGTAATGAACGGCGACTGATGCACATGGCCCGAGATCACCATCGAGGGCTGGTACTGCATGATCCATTGCACCAGCTCGACGTCACCGAAGAAGCGCTTGCCGCCCCAGCTCGTCGGTGAATCCGCCGGCGGCGCATGATGGATCCAGATCCAGCGCTGCGGCCGGTTGGCCGCGGCGGCGCCGAGCTGCGCGACGAGACGTTGCTTGACCAGCGGCCCATCCCACCATGGGCACACCGTGAACAGCGTGTCGCCGACGGTGAGGCTGTCACCGTCGCAGGCAATGCCCAACTCGCGCACCTCCGAGATCCAGCGCGAGATCTTTTCGCCTTCCGCATTGCGCTCGTCGAGATCGTGATTCCCGGAGCACAGGATCACCCGGGTCTTCGTGGCGAGCAGCGCAAGGTACTTCTTCACCACCACGATCTGCGCGCGAAAATCCACCATCGAGCCGATGTCGAGTGCATCGCCGGCGAAGATCACGAGGTCGAATTGCGGAGCGGCGCTGACGAGCCAGTCGAGCTGAGGCAGCGAATAGTGCAGGTCGGCCACGACCAGGCATCGCATTGGAAATCCAGGGGTGAGACGTCAAAAATGCTCAGGGATTGCAAAATATCTGAACGCAAGAAGCAGACCAGCCGCATCTCTCGCCAATTCAATGCGGGCAGTATGCTGCGGCCCATCCGCGGGTGCAAGCATCGAAGCGTCGCCGGGCTGGACCGGATCATCGAATTCTGATGTCGTGGCGTACCCTCAACAGCTCGTATCCCCAACAGCTCGTGTCCGCATGACCTCCTTCAAGACCATTCGTGCTCGCGCCGAAAAACGCAAGGGCGGGCCCAAGGCGCTCGAAAAGCTGATGCCCGAAAAGCCCGACCTGAAGGGCCTCGTCAAACGCAGCGACGACCGCATCCTCGCAGAGATGACGAAGCGTGTGTTTTGCGCGGGCTTTGCCTGGAGCGTGATCGAGACGAAATGGGACGGGTTTGAAGACGCCTTCCTGCGTTTCCAGCCGGCCAAGCTCACCTTCCAGCCGGAGGATTATTGGGAGGGCCTGCTGCGCGACGCGCGCATCGTGCGCAACGGTGCCAAGATCATGTCGGTGCGCGACAACGCCGCCTTCATCCAGGAGATCACAAGAGAGCACGGCAGTTTCGGCAAGTTTCTGGCGAAATGGCCGCCGTCCGACCAGATCGGCCTGCTCGATCTCCTGAGCAAGCGCGGCAGCCGGTTGGGTGGCAACACCGGCCAGATGCTGCTGCGGTTCGTCGGCTGGGACGGCTTTGTGACGTCCAGGGACGTCGTGGCGTGCCTGCGCGATGCCGGTCTCGATATTGCCGAAGAGGTCAAGTCGAAGGGGGATCTGGCAAAAGTGCAGGCGCAGTTCAACGCCTGGGCCGAGGAGACCGGGCTGTCCTACACATATCTGTCACGCATCTGCGCACTGTCCGTCGGCGAGAACAGAAGCGAGTAGCGAACTCGGCTCTTGGAATTCAGCTGTTGGAATTTGGCTCTTGGGATGTCGAATCATGTGCGTCCTGTGGCGATCTCGTGCCGCAAGCGCGGCAGACGCGACACGCGATCACGAAATGCATTTCTCCGGAACATTTGTGCGTAGCACCTGTTCGGGAGATTGGGCCGGGCGAACATCGGCGCAGGGAACGCCCGCTTTGGCTCAGCTCAATGAAACCGACGTGACAGAAACGGAGCAGCTCATGAAGCTCACATCCGAACAGGTGAAGCAGACCGTCAACCAGCTCGGCGCTCAGGTGCTGCCCGACGAGCATCCCGCCATGCCGCAGCTCAACAGCATGTTCGGCGAGCATACTTTCTTCGTCGACGAGACAGGGCTGAAGGTCGTCGAGCCCACGGCGCCACCCGGCACCGAGCGCCAGAGCGGCGAAGTCGTCAGCCTCGCCGATTGGGGCGATTCCGAGCTGACCCGCCTGATGGCGCACGAGCCCGAGCCGACGGGCGTGATCGTCGTGTTCGAGCACGTGAGGCATTGATCCAGCCCAGCGGATCGACCTTCGGTGGCGAGGCTGAAAGCCCGCCGCCGTTCATTCACGGAGTGAGCGCGCTCTGCGCAGCTGTCCGCGTTCGCCGAAAGCCCGTTAGATTGGTTCAGATGCCGAGAGTCAGCTGCGGCGGCTCCGCATCGTCCCCGGCCTGGAGGGAAGACAGCGAGACTCCCAGCAGCCTGACGCTCTTGGGCAGCGGAATCTCGCCTTCGAGCAGGCCGCAAGCCAGCCGCTCAAGATCGTCCCGGCCTGCGACCGGCGAAGGGGCCGACCTGCTGCGCGTGATGATCTCGAAGTCGGCAAACTTGATCTTCAAGGTGACGGTGCGGCCACGGCTGCCCGTCGCCTCGCAATGGCGCCACACCTTATCGACAAGCGGCTTGAGCTCGGGGACCAGCGTGTCGAATTCGGTGAGATCGCTTGAAAACGTGGTCTCCGCGCCGATGGACTTGCGGACCCGGTTGGCCCGGACCGGCCGTTCGTCGACACCGCGCGAGATCCAGTAGTAATAGGCGCCCGACTTGCCGAAATTCGCATTCATGAACTCCAGCGTCTGACGACGAATATCGAGACCGGTGAACATGCCGAGCGCGTTCATCTTCGCGCCCGTGGCCGGGCCTATCCCATGGAATTTTCCGACGGGCAGCGTCTCGACGAAGGCGGGTCCCATCTCCGGTGAGATCACGAACTGACCGTTGGGCTTGCGATGATCGGAGGCGAGCTTGGCCAGGAACTTGTTGTAGGAGATGCCGGCCGAAGCGTTGAGGCCCGTCTCGGCCTTGATCCTCTCGCGGATCCTGAGTGCAATGTCGCGCGCCAGCGGGATGCCTTGCAGGTTTTCGGTCACGTCGAGATAGGCCTCGTCGAGCGACAGCGGCTCGATGATCGGGGTATGCTCCGCGAAGATGTCGCGGATCTGCCTGGAGATCGCTTTGTAGACCTCGAAGCGCGGCTTGACGAAGATCAGATCGGGACATTGTCGCTTCGCCGTCACGGATGGCATGGCAGAGCGAACGCCGAATTCGCGGGCCTCATAGCTGGCGGCCGCGACAACGCCACGTTCCGCCGAGCCTCCGACCGCGACCGGCTTTCCGCGCAGCTCCGGGTTATCGCGTTGTTCCACGGACGCGTAGAAGGCATCCATGTCGATATGGATGATCTTGCGGACGGGCGAGGCCTCGCCCGTCGCCGTGTCGGATTCGCTCATGGAAAGATGATACAATTGCGCGAGGTGAAGCGCGAGGTGATGGATGTTTCAGCTGTTGGTCTTCGTCGTCGGAGTGGTCGGACTCGGCTGGCTGATCGGCGCGACCAATCTCCCCGGAGACTGGTATGCGGCTCTCGCCAAGCCGGGTTTCGTGCCGCCGAACTGGGCGTTTCCGGTGGCGTGGACCATCCTTTATATCATGATCGCGGTCGCGGGCTGGCGAACCTTCCGCCGTGAACCCAGCCGTGAACCCATGGGCAAAGCGATGATGGGCAAAGCGATGCAGGCCTGGGCCGCGCAACTGATCCTCAATTTAGCCTGGTCGCCGGTGATGTTCACGATGCATCGGATCGGAGCTGCGCTCGTCATCCTCATCTGCCTGTTCGTCGCGATCGTGACCTACATCCGTCTGGAGGCATCACGAGACAGGCTGGCCGCCGCATTGTTCGTGCCCTACGCAGCCTGGGTCGCGTTTGCCGGCGTGCTCAATGCGGCCATCTGGCGTTTGAATTGAGACGTTCAGTCCAGAGTTCATCAAAGAACAATCTCAGGCTTGTGAGTGGCAAGCATCGGCGGGCGACCTAATATGAGCTGGCGGAGGACAGCACATGCAATACAGCTCCGAGCTCGTTCACACGATGCGTCAGGCACTCGAGACCGTGATGGCAAACGTCCCGGCCCATCAGTCGGTGTTCGGTCTCAAGGCCGCCGTCGCCGAATGCATTTTGAAGGCTGCCGCACACGGCCAGACGTCATATGACGGACTGGTGACGTCGGCTTCCGACCAGATCCAGGCGATTATCTCGATGCTGACCTGAGCGAGTGCTCGGCTGAGCAGGCGATGACTCCAGCGCGAGCGGTAACAAGGCAGCTCGGGCGAGGGGAGCTCCAGCGCGCACTGGAAGAGACTGGCGCACCCGACACGATTCGAACGTGTGACCTTTGCCTTCGGAGGGCAACGCTCTATCCAGCTGAGCTACGGGTGCTAGTCGAGGTTCATTTAGCCGATTGGCGAGGGGCGGGCAACCGCTTCCGCCGTCTCCCGCCAGGCTGATTTGGGCTAGGCTGATTTACGGGCCGTGCGGCCAGGAACCGGCACGCCGTCCCGCCCGAGCTTGGCGAACTCGGCGAGCAGCCGTTCGGCGCAGATGATGCGGTTGCGGCCGAGCCGTTTGGCCGCATAGAGCGCCTGGTCGGCGGCGCCCAGCAGCCGGTCGGGGCTGCCGTCGGTTTCGCCGGGAACGTGGCTGGCGACGCCGACGCTGAGGGTGACGTGGTCGCCGGCCCCGATGGCGCCATGCGCGATCCGCAAGGCCATCACGGCGCAGCGGATCTCGTCGGCGATGACGCAAGCGGTATCGCAATCCATGTCCGGCAGGATCAGCGCGAATTCCTCCCCGCCATAACGGCTGGCGAGATCGAGCGGGCGCACGGCATAGCGGCTGACGACGGACGCGACCGCGCGCAGGCATTCGTCGCCGCTCTGATGGCCGTGGCGGTCGTTGAACAGCTTGAAATGATCGACGTCGACGAACAGCAGCGCCATCGGCTTCTGCGTCCGCTGGGCGCGGGCCCATTCGGTCATCAGCATCTGGTCGAACGCGCGACGATTCGACAGGCCGGTCAGTCCGTCCTTGGTGGCAAGCTCCTTCAGGGCCATCTCGGCGCGCTTCTGGTCGGTAAGGTCGCGCAACGTCTCCACCACCGCGATCAGATGGCCGGCCTCGTCGTGGATGGGGCCGGCGTCGATGGCGAGATAGAGCTGGCTGCCGAGCTTCGGCATCACGCACCAGTTCTCGGCGCTGAAGCCGAGCCCGTTATGGCCGCGCGCGGCATACTCCGAATAGAACTCCGGCAGCTGTTCCGGGCGGTCGAGCGCAACGAGGTCGGCGAGGCAAGGGCGCCTGGTCTCGTAGAAGGCCTGCCAGTGCTTATTGGTGCCAATCACCTCGGAGGCGGCGACGCCGGTCAGCCGCTCGCAGGCTCTGTTCCAGATCACGACGCGGCGCTTGGGGTCGATCACGAAGGTCGGCACCACCAGATGCTGCATCAGCCGCACGGCATAGGAATCCGCAACGTCGACCGTCTTGGCTGGCGCTTTCCCCGGCTTCGCCATCTCAGGCCACCGCCGCCACCGGCAAGGCATGGTTTGGGCCGAACAGCTTTCGCACTTCGCTGGCCGGCTTCGGCTTGCTGAAGAGATAACCCTGCATCTCCGTGCAGCCGAGCGCGCGCAGCATCTCGCGCTGCGCCTCGGTCTCGACGCCCTCCGCGACCGTGGTCATGTTGCTGGCGGCGGCGATGTTCACCACCGCCTGCACGATCACGGGCGCGCCGCTCGCCTCGGCGATATCAGCGACGAAGCAGCGGTCGATCTTGATCTTGTCGAACGGGAAGCGCTTGAGATAGCTCAGCGAGGAGTAGCCGGTGCCGAAATCGTCGAGCGCGATGCGCACGCCGATGGCGCGGAGCTGGTGCAGGATCGAGAGCGCCGCCTCGTCGTCGCGGATCAGCACGGCCTCGGTGATCTCGAGCTCGAGCCGGCACGGGGCAAGTCCGGAATCCGCGAGCGCGCCGGCGATCCGCAGTGCCAGCGTGGAGCATTTGAGCTGTACCGGCGAGACGTTGACCGCGACGCGCACATGCGCCGGCCAGGTCGCGGCCTCGTTGCAGGCCATGCGCAGCACCCAGTCGCCGAGCTCGTTGATCAGGCCGGTGTCTTCGGCAATCGGGATGAACTCTGCCGGCGACACCATGCCGCGCTGGGGATGCCGCCAGCGCAGCAGCGCCTCGCAGCCCGAGACCTCGTTGGTGCGCAGGTCGACCAGCGGCTGATAGTGGATCTCGAAACCGCCGTTCACGAGGGCCTGCCGCAAATCCTGCTCCAGGCTCAGGCGCGCCTTGGCGCTCGCATCCATCTCCGGCTCGAAGAAGCGGTGGGTGCGGCGTCCCTCGGCCTTGGCGCCGTACATCGCGAGATCGGCATTCTTGATGAGCTGGTCGAGATCGGTGCCGTCCTGCGGCGCCATGGCGATGCCGATGCTGGCGTCGGTGGAGAGCTGATGGCCGAAGCAGTGATAGGGCCGGCGGATCGCCTCGAAGATCCGTGTCACGAATGACACCACGTCGGCGGATGATTTGATCCCGGTCTGGATCACCGCGAATTCGTCGCCGCCGAGCCGCGCGATCAAGTCGCCCGGTCCGAGGCAGCCGCGGATGCGGGCCGCGATCCCCTTCAACAGCTCGTCGCCGACGTGATGGCCGAGCGAATCGTTGATGCCCTTGAACTCGTCGACGTCGATATAGAGTAGCGCGAATTGATTGCCGCCGCCGATCTTCTCCAGTTCGCGCTCGATCTGCTCGCGGAACAGCGTCCGGTTGGGCAGGTCGGTGAGCGCATCGTAATGCGCCATATGCGCGATCTTCTCGTCGGCGCGCCGCCGTTCGGTGACATCCTCGACGACGTTGATCAGGTAACGCGGCTCGCCGGATTCATCGCGGATTCCGATCCGGGTCGAGGTGATGTAGCGCATCCCCTTGGCCTGGCTCTGCCAGGCATGTTCGTCCTTGAACAATCTCTCGCCCGACTTCAGCGCCTTGCTGTCGTCGTCGGTGACGATCCTGGCGGACGCATCCGGGTAGATGTCGAAGGGAGTCTTGCCAACGATGTTTTCACTCGATTGGCCGAATTGCTCTTCGGCGGTCCGGTTGACCAGCAGATATTGCCGCGTTTGAGCATCCTTCACCGTAATCTGCGATGGGATGTGGTCGATGATCTCGCGCAGGAACATGTAGTTGCGGTCGCGTTCCTGCTCCAGCTTGCGGCGCTCGGTGATGTCTTCGATCGTGGCCACCCATCCGCCCTGCGCGAGCGGAGTATTGATGACCTGAAAAGCTCGGCCACTCGGCAACTGATGGGTTCTCGTGGAGACCGTGCCCTCCGCGACGATCCTCATGACGTCGGCGCAAAATGCCTCGACATCGCCTTCGAACGCGCCGCGCTCCTTGCGATGATACATCGCCTCGCGGATGTGACAGCCGGGCTTGATGACGTCGTGAGAGAGGCCGAACATGTCGGCGTAGCGGCGGTTGCAGGTGACGATGTATCCGGCGGCATCGTACAGGATCAACCCTTGCGACATGTTGTTCAAGGCGGTGTCGAGCCGCCCCCGTTCAGCCTCCAGCCGTTGCTGCGCCTCGCGGTTCTGCCGGTTGATCTGGCGAACGATCAGGAACAGGATCAGCGCAATCACGGTTGCCGAAAGCGCGGCGGTGGTGACCATGAAACCGGTCTGCTGCCGCCAGTCGGCCAGCGCCGCGCTCGTGGTGTTGGTCGCGACGATGATCAGCGGGAAATGCGAAAGCGAGGCCCCGGAGCCGAGGCGCTCGTCGCCGTCGATCGGGCCCCTGACGCGCAGGGTGTGCCGGCCACCTTCGGTCAGCATCTTGCGCATCAGCGGCGCGTCCTTGAAGTCCCTGCCGATCAGCTCTTCGACATGCGGGTAGCGCGACAGCATCCTGCCATTGCGGTCGAACAGCGAGATCGCCGTGCCCTCCGCCAGCGCAACGGATGCGAAATAGTTCTGGTAGCTGTCCGGATCGATCCGGCGGACCAGCGCGCCATAGAAGCTGCCGTCCGCGCCGTTCAGCCGGCGCGCGACGACCGTGGTCCATTTTCCGATGATGAAGCTGCGGACCGACTCCAGAATCACTGGTTCGGCCGTCGGATTGGATTTGAACGTCTGAAAGTATCCGCGCGAGGTGATGTTGATCTTGGGGAGCGGCTGGGCCCGCGACCAGTTGATCAGTTCGCCGTCGGCATCGTAGATCGCGATGTCGCCGAGGTAAGACACGGAGCTGATCTTGCTCCGCAGCATCTGGTTCGTCGCGGGCCCGGACATGCGCTCGCGAAACATCGCGGCCGAACTGATCTCCGGCAGGTTCATCTGCCCGATCACATCGGCGGCGACGACGTCGGAATCTTCGAATTGCTGATCGAAGTGCCGCGCGATCAGCTGCACCGTATTTTCCAGCTCGCGCTCGCGGTTGGCCAGGGTACGTTCGCGAAATTCGCCGACGGCCATGGCGGTCACGGCGAAGATCCCCGCGACCAGCAACACGCCGCACAAAGTGAGCCACAGCACCGGTCCGCGCCGAACGGCTGCCTCCCAGCCGTGCTTCGCGGCTAGGAACATTCCGGCTGCAATTCCTGCAAAGACCTGGCGCATTCCCCCTCCCTGGAGGGACAGGAATACAGCACACAAATGGCGTAAAGCTTAGGAAAGCCAGTTACCTGAGCGTTAATCCCGTTGCGCGATCGCAGTCGTGTCCAGCGAGCTGCCGCGCTGCATCATGAATCGCGTGTTAATGCGAGCTGCCCGCGCTCTTGTCGCCGCCGAGATTGCGCAGCCGCCCGACCACGCCGGTCGGAAAGAAGTAGACGCTGGCGATGAAGAGCAGCCCGAGCCACAGCAGCCAGCGGTCGGGATGTAACAGCCCCGGCAGCAGCGGCAGACCGGCTTCCGAAGCCGCCTTGGAGGCGACGCCCATCAGCGCCTGCAGATAGTTCTGGGCGAGGATGAAGATGGTGGCGCCAATGATCGCGCCGTAGATCGTGCCCATGCCGCCGATCACGACCATCAGGAGAATGTCCAGCATGATCGAGAAGCTGAGCGAGGTATCGGGGCCGGCATAGCGCAGCCACAGTGCATTGAGAATGCCGGCGCCGGCGGCGACCAGTGCGGCGATGCAGTTGGCGTAGCTCAGGTGGAAGACGGTGCGGAAGCCGAGCGCCTCGGCGCGGAAGCGGTTTTCGCGGATCGCCTGCAGCACGCGCCCGAACGGCGAGTTCACCACCCGCAGCAAAGCGAGGATCATCAGGGCAGAGACGGCGAACACCAGATAGTAGGTCAGGATGCGGCCGTTGAGCTCGAATCCGAGCACGTTCCTGGAGATCAGCACCGTGCCGGGCCTGAGCAGCTCCGGCAGCTGAAAGCTGCGCCCGTCTTCGCCGCCGGTCAGCCAGGACAGCTGCGAGGCCAGCACCTGGAAGGCGGATGCGACCGCGAGCGTGATCATGGCAAAGAAGATCGCGGCCACCCGCAGCGAGAACAGTCCGATCGCAAGCGCAAGCAGCGCAGCAAGCGGCAGGCCGACCACGATGCCGGTTGCAACCGCACCCCAATTCGGGCCCATCCCGTACAGCGCGATCGCGATCGCGTAGCTGCCGATCCCGTAGAACATGGTGTGTGCGAACGAAACCGAGCCGGTATAGCCGAGCAGCAAATCGTAGGAAGCTACCAGCGCGGCGAAGACGCAGATCTTGGCTGCGACGTTCAGCGCCTTCGCCCCGGGGAACAGGAACGGCGTCGCCAGCAGCGCCAGGATGATGAGGACGAGAATGAGCGTGAGCACGCGGCTGCGCGGCGGGTCGCCTGACAGGATCATCATCGGCTGGTCACCGCATAGAGGCCGCGCGGCCGCCACATCAGAATGGCGACCATCAGCAGGATATTGGAGACGAGGGCGAGCTTCGGCACCAGGAAGCCGCCGTAATTGGCAATCATCGCCACCAGGATCGCGCCGATGAAGCAGCCGCCGATCGAGCCTAGGCCGCCGATGATGACGACGATGAAGATCAGGACGGTGAGGTCGTCGCTCATGGAGGCGTGAACCTGCTCGCGATACAGCGCCCACATCACGCCGCCGAGGCCGGCCAGCGCCGATCCCGTCATGAACACGCCGAGGAACAGGCGGCGGATGCGATAGCCGAGCGCCTCGACCATCTCGCGATTCTCGACGCCGGCGCGGATCAGAAGCCCGAGCTTGGTCCGGTTGAGCACGAGCTGGATCGCGATGAAGACGGCGAGGCCGATCAGCGTCGCCAGCACGCGGTATTTCGCGATCGCGACATCGCCGAGGATGAAGGAGCCGCGCAGTGACGTCGGCAGCGGCGTCGGAATGATCTGCGGCCCCCACACCGCATAGAGCGTCTGCTCGGCGACGATCAGGCCGCCCGTCGTCATCAGGATTTGCTTCAGATGCTGGCCGTAGACAGGCAGGATCAGTACCCGCTCGACGATGAGGCCGAGCGCGCCGGAGACCGCCATCGACAGCAGTGCCGCCGGCGCCAGCACCGCGAGGTTGATCCACAGCGAATCCGCCTGGAGGGAGGCCGCGAACGGGGCCAGCACCAGGGTCGCGACATAGGCCCCGACCGCGATGAAGGCGCCATGGCCGAAATTGAGCACGTCCATCAGGCCGAACACGAGCGTGAGGCCGGAGGCCATGATGAAGATCATCATGCCCATCGCGAGGCTCGCGGCCGTCAGCGTCAGCCAGGTGCTGGGCGAGCCGATCAGCGGGATCATCACCAGGGCGACCGCGATCGGTAGCAGGATCGGCGCGATGTCACGCTTCGGCTTCGGCAGCGGATCGGTTGCGGCGAGCTCGGTCATTGATGCGTCTCCAGGCTGAGGCCGAGCAGCCGCTCCTGCAGCGGCACGTCGGAGGCCAAGGCCGCCATCTCGCCGCGATGGACGATGGTGCCGTTGTCCATCACCAGCACGTCGTCGCCGAGCTCGCGGGCGGCAAAGAAATTCTGCTCGACCAGAAGGATCGTGGCGCCCTTGCGCTTGATCTCCTTCAGGCACTCGATCAGCGCCATCACGATCGCCGGAGCCAGTCCCTTGGTCGGCTCGTCAATCAGCAGGAGCTTGCGCGGTTCGATAATGGCGCGGGCAATCGACAGCATCTGCTTCTGCCCGCCCGAGAGACTTCCAGCGCGCGACAGCCAGAACCGGCGCAGCGCCGGAAAGAAGCCAAAGATCCAGTCGAGCTGGGCGTCGTCGAGCGGCCCGTCGCGCGCCGCCAGCACCAGGTTTTCCTTCACCGTGAGGTCGGAGAACACCGCCATGCTCTCCGGCACGTAGCCGACACCGAGCCGCGCGATGTCGGGCGTCGTACGGCTCTCGATGCGCTCGCCGGCAAGGCTGATCTCGCCGGAGGAGGCCTGCCAGAGGCCCATGATCGTGCGCAACGTCGTGGTCTTGCCGGCGCCGTTGCGGCCGAGCAGCATCGTGGTCTGCCCCTGCGCGACAGCGAGATCGATGCCCTGGAGGATGTGATAGCGGCCGATATGGGTGTGCACCCCGGAGAGCTTCAACAGATCGGTCATGCTGCGCTCCCTCCAACTTTATTCGGCGCGACGCCGAGATAGGCTTCCTGCACGATCGGCGACGCGATCACTTCGGCCGGCGGGCCGTCCGCAACAAGTTGGCCGTTATGCAGCACGATGATGCGGTCGGCGAGCGATCGCACCACGTCCATCTTGTGCTCGACGAGCAGAATGATCCTGCTCTTGTCCTGCTTGAGCTGCGCGATCAGGTTCAGCACGACCGGCACCTCGTCGATGCTCATGCCTGCGGTCGGCTCGTCGAACATGAAGACCTTTGGCTCGAGCGCCATCATCAGCGCGACCTCGAGCTTGCGCTGATCGCCATGCGACAGTGCGGTCGCGGCGACGCCACGGCGGCCGCCGAGCGCGACCTGATCCAGGATAGCATCGGCGCGGGCGATCAGATCGCGGCGGACCATCCAGGGCCGCAGCATATCGTAGTGAGTGCCGTCGGCGGCCTGCACGGCGAGCCGGACGTTTTCCTCCACCGACAGATTCGGAAAGAGGTTGGTGAGCTGGAAGGCGCGCCCCAGGCCTGCGCGCGTACGCATCGGCGCGGAATGCTGGGTGATGTCGGTGCCGTCGAACAGGATGCTGCCGCTCGATGCGCGGAGCTGACCGGAGATCAGGTTGAAATAAGTGGTCTTGCCGGCGCCGTTCGGACCGACGATCGCGGTAAGTTCGCCCGGGCGGAAGCTGCAGGTGACACTGTTGACCGCGACATGGCCGCCGAAGCGGATGGTGAGGTCGCGGGTTTCGAGGGTCAGCGTCATGGACGATCTGGCAAATGATGAAATGAGATGTATCAGCGGCCGCGCTGCGCCCCCTCCCCCGCTTGCGGGGGAGGCACAGGCGGCCTTCGGCCGCCGTTCTTGAAAGAACGCCGATGCGGAGCATCGGCTATGGGAGAGGGTGTCTCGGCAATCGAGAACCCCAAGAGGATAGAGCCCTCTCCCGGCCTCTCCCGCAAGCGGGAGAGGTGAAGTCAAAAAACTCAGCGCTTGTTCTTGATCGGAACGTCCATGTCCTCGATCTTCAGCTCGCGCACCGGCTCGAGCACGGCCCAGGCGACATTCGGATCGACCTTGACCTTGAAGTGATACATGCTCTGGAGCGCCTGATGGTCTTCCTTGCGGAACATCATCTTGCCCTTCGGCGTGTCGAACTCCAGGCCTTCCATCGCGCTGATCAGCTTCTCGGTGTCGGTCGACTTCGCCTTGGTGACGGCGGCGACGACGGACATCGCGGCGGCGAAGCCGCCCGCGGTGAAGAAGTCCGGCGGTGCGTTGAAGCGCTTCTGGTGCTCGGCGACGAGCCAGTCATTTACCGGGTTCTTCGGGATCGCGTAGAAATAATAGGTCGCGCCTTCCATGCCGGGCAGGCCCTTATAGGCGGCGAGCGCCGGCAGGATGTTGCCGCCGGTGGACAGCTCGATGCCGTAGCGCTTCGGATCCATGTCCTGGAGTTTCGCCAGCGGATTGCCGGCGCCGGCCCAGATTACCCAGATCACCTTGCGGCCCGGCTTGTCCTTCAGCGCGTCGAACAGGCGCTGGCCGACCGCGGTGAAGTCGGTGGTCGAAGTCGGGGCATATTCTTCGGCGGCGAGGGTCGCGCCGGTCTTGCCGAGCGCCTCCTTGAAGGCTGCGACGCCGTCGCGCCCGAAGGCGTAGTCCTGCGCCAGCGTCGCGACGGTGACGCCCTGCTTGCCGATCGCGACCGCGTTCGAGATCGCGTCCTGCGACGAGTTGCGCGCCGTGCGGAAGATGTAGCGATTCCACTTCTCGCCGGTAATCTGATCCGCGACCGCGGGCTCCACGATTAGGATCTTCTTGTTCTCCTCGGCGACCGGCAGGATCGCGAGTGCGGCGGCCGACGAGGTCGTACCGATCGCGATGTCGACCTTGTCGTCCTGATAGGCTTCCGCGAGCGCGGCCTTGGAGAGATCCGGCTTGCCCTGGTCGTCCTTGGTGATGACGACGATCTTGCGCCCGTCGAGCGTCATGGTGCCCTTGGTGGCGTATTCAAAACCCATCTGCAGGCCGGTCTCGGTCTGCTTGGCATAGGCTTCGAGCGGACCGGTCTTGCCATAGATCAGCGCGACCTTGAGATCGTCGGCCTGTGCGGAGGTGCCCGCGGCGAGGGCGAGGATGGTGGTTGCCATGACGAGTGATCGACGCACGGTGGTCCCTCCTGATGAAATGCTTTGGCCATAGCGATTTGCACAACCACGCAGACATTGCAATTCCACCTTCCGGCGAACCACGGGAACGGCGTGTGTGATACTGTCTCGGTCCGGCCGCGCCGGATCGCTTCCGCCGAGGAAATCGGCAGAAGCGATTGTCGACCTCACCCGTGGAACGGGTTGCTCAAGCTCTGAAAAGGAACGATCAGGCCCGGGTTACCGCCGGTATCCGTTCGCGCGGGAATAGCCCTGCCGGTTCTGTTGCGTCGCGCGGTTTGTGACGCTGGCGCGTGCTTCGCTGGAGATGGGCGTTGCGAGCTTCAGCTCCTCCAGGAAGATCGGCCGGGAGAAATAATAGCCCTGGGCGTAGCGGATCTTGGTCGCAGCCTGGAGGTAGGCGAGCTCCTCGTAGGATTCGATGCCTTCGGCAATCACGGTCATGCCGAGCGCCTCGCTCAGGGATTCGATTGCGCGCAGGATTCCCTGGTTGCGTGGACGCTTATGGATATCGGTGATGAAGGAGCGGTCGATCTTGATCTCGTCCGCGGTGATGTCGGCGAGCGCCGAGAGCGAGGAATAGCCGGTACCGAAATCGTCGATCGAGATGGCGACGCCGAGCTTGCGGAACATCGGCAGGATCTCGGCCTGGAAATGATTCTTGGCGACGAAGGCGTCTTCCGTCACCTCGATCATGAAGCGCTGCGGAAAACCGGTGTGGTCGAGCGCCTGGGCAAAGCTGCGCATGAATTCGGGGTTGCCGGCCTGCTTGGCCGCGACGTTGATGCTGATGGTCGCTTCCGCACCGAATGTCTCGTTGATCAGGTCGATCGACTTGACGATCTCGGCGAGCACGAGATGGGTCAGCTCGTCGATCAGCCCGAGTTCGGTGGCGAGATTGATGAACGAGCCCGGCGCCTGGATCACGCCCTCGTCGTCGCGCAGCCGCACCAGGGCCTCGATGCCCTTCACCTCCTGCGTGCGAATGTCGACCTTGGACTGGAAGGCGCAGCAGAAGCGTTTCTCGAGGATGGCCTGCCGCAGCGACTGCTCGATCTTCATCCGGGCCAGCGCCTCGCGCTCCATGCTGGAATCGAAGAAGGCCGCCGATCCCTTGCCGTCATTCTTGATGCGGTACATCGCGATGTCGGCATTCTGGCGCAGTGTCTCGAAGCTGCTTCCGTGCTCGGGGTAGAGGCTGATGCCGACCGAGGTTGAGGCGAACACTTCCGAATTGTCGATGAAGAACGGCGCCGTCAGCCGTTCCAGGGTCGACTGCATGAATTCGGCGACTTCCTCCTGGTTCTGGATCGGCGACAGCAGCAGCAGGAATTCGTCGCCGGAGATGCGCGACAGCATGTCCGAATCGCGCAAGCCGCGTCCAAGCCGCTTCGACAGCTCGACCAGCAGGGCATCGCCCACGGTGTGACCGTAATAGTCGTTGATGTGCTTGAAATTGTCGACGTCGAGAAAGGCGAGCGCAAAGCGCTCGCCGGCGAGCCCCTGCGCGAGCAGGCTGGCGGCGCGATGCTCGATCACGCGCCGCGAGGGCAGGCCGGTCAGCTCGTCGAAATAGGCCGAGCGGAACAGCTGGTCCTCGAAATTCTTCTGCTCCGTGATGTCGGAGGAGGCCGAGATCAGCAGCTCGCGTCCGTCGAGACGGATCGGACGATGGGTGGTCAGCAGCACCTGGCGTGCGGCTCCGTCGTGGAGCGCTTCCTCGGCGACGACCGCCTGGCCGGAGCTCAGGGCCTGCCGGCAGGCTTCGAGGCGCGACGCGAGATCGCGCGAGGGGCGGCTGCCGTCAATGCCCAGCTGGGCGGCCGCGACATCGTTGACCAGGAGAAGTTCGCCTTGCGCGTCCTGCACAGTCAGGCCGGCAGGCAGCATTCTAACGATTTCCTTGAGGAATCCGAGTTCGGCTTCGCTCGCGCCGGAATATTTGTTGTCGTTCATAGAAGTCATGAATCTTGTTGTTTCAGCGCGCTTTTGCAATGGCCGCGATCTTGCGCGGTTCCCTCTTAAGTTTGGTTAAGGGGTCCGGAGAATTACGGTGGTGTTTTGCGGCGATGCGACGCGCGCAGCCCATCGTCATTAACAGGGCGTCAACGCGTCCGGCGAAACCGCGAACGACGCGCGTGAGCGGGTTTCGTTTGCGCCGCGTCTAACCGTCCTTGGGGATACGGCATTGCATGGTGCAATGAAGTCCGGTCCTGAGATAGGAGACCTCCGTCTTGCCGTCGAAGGCCGACAGCGCCGACTTCAACAGCTTGGTGCCGAACCCGGGCTCGGAGATCTTGTCGACACTCGGGCCCTCGGTTTCATCCCAGGTCACGGTCAGGCGGTCGTCGCTGACGGTCCATGACACCTGCAACAATCCTCGCGGCGCGGAAAACGCGCCATATTTGCCCGCGTTAGTGGCGAGCTCGTGAAACATCAGGGACAGCGTGACCGCAAGCTTTGGCGGCAGGAACAGCCGGTCGCCGTTGAGCGTGAAGCGGACATGGCCATAAGGGCCGAGTTCGGAGATCAGGAGGTCGCGAATGTCGCAGCCGCCCTTGTCGATCCGCGAGATCAAATCGTCGGTCGCTGCAAGCGATCGCAGCCGCGGATCGATCCGGGCCCAGATTTGCGGCTGATCGTGCAGCACCTGATGCAGCACGGCATGCACCGTCGACAGCTTGTTCTTCAGCCGGTGCTGGAGCTCGTCGACCAGCAGCTTGCGGTAGTCTTCTTCCTCGATCAGGCGTCTGGAAATCCGGCGCTGCTCGACGAGGAGCGAGCGATAGTGCTCGACGCCCCAGATCGTGAGCGCGCAGACCGCCCAATAGAGTGCCAGCAGCGCGAATCGCGCGTTATCGGCAAGCGCATCGCCAAAATTCACGACGACGCCGAGCACACCGCCGACCAGCGCCGTGATGATGCCGATGCGGAAGCCGCCGAACGCGGCCGCAAAGAACACGGCCGGGAAATACGGCGTGAAATAGACGTCGGGCCGCACATGGGCGAGAGCCCAGCGCGCCAGCGTCGCAACCAGCAGGCAGGCAACCGCAAACGCAAGGCTCAGGCCGAGCGATGGCGGTGCCACGCCCTGCCAGCCCTTGCGGAATTCGTCGATCAGCTTCCCCATGCGCAGTCCGGTCGCGATACGCATTCGACAATCGAGCGGTCGCCAGGAATGTTACGCATGTCGCCGGCCCCAAGCAAAGCTTGCCTTGTCGGAAGCCGGCAGGAATAGTGCCTGCTGCGGCGCCGACCGTCGTGGCGCCGTCGTCGATCGGTGTCCGCCATTTGGCGTCAAGGGGTTCGAAAACAGGGACATTCCATGGGCAGGCTGGATGGCAAGGTCGCGGTGATCACGGGCGCGACGAGCGGGATCGGGTTGCGGACTGCTGAAGTCTTCGTTGCCGAAGGTGCCAAAATTGTGATCGCGGGGCGGCGTATACCGGAAGGCGAGGCGCTGGCGAAGCAGCTCGGGGCGAATTGCGTCTACCGCCAGACGGATGTGACGGACGAAGCGCAGATGCAGGCGCTGATCGCGCTCGCCATCGAAAAATTCGGCCGCATCGATTGCCTGTTCAACAATGCCGGCGGCCCGGCGCAGACCGGCGGCATCGAAGGCCTCGAGGTCGAGCGCTTCGACGCGGCGATGGCGACCCTGCTGCGCAGCGTCATGCTCGGCATGAAGCACGCCGCGCCCCACATGAAGAAGCAGGGATTTGGCAGCATCATCAACAATGGCAGCATCGCCGGCCGTCTTGCCGGCTTCTCGTCGTCGATGGTCTATGGTGCGGCCAAGGCGGCGGTGATCCACCTCACCAGATGCGTGGCGATGGAGCTCGGCGAGTCCAACGTCCGCGTCAACTCGATCTCGCCCGGCGCCATCGCGACCGGCATTTTCGGCAAGGCGCTCGGCCTTTCGACCGACGCGGCGGAGAAGACGCCGGCGGTGATGCGCGAGGTCTACAAGACCGCGCAGCCAATCCCGCGCGCCGGCCTTCCCGATGACATCGCCCATGCAGCGGTGTTCCTGGCCAGCGACGAATCCAGCTTCATCAACGGCCATGACCTCGTCATCGACGGCGCAATGACCGGCGGCCGCAACTGGAGCCAGCAGCAGCAGGGCTATGTCGCGTTGCGCAAGGCGTTCGATCAGGGGGCGTAGGAGGTTGGTCTCGTGCCCCGGACGCGGCGCGGCGCGAAGTGCCGCTCCGCAGAGCCGGGGGCCATCTCTCGCACGGAACGTGGCTCACTATTCTGGATCCCGGATCGCGCTTCGCGCGTCCGGGACACGCAAGTGGAGCGCTAAACCGCCTTTACCCGCACCCGCAATCCGTCGCGCGGTTTCGGGATCGGCCACATCTGCCAGTCCGGCTTGTAGCCGTGCTCCAGCGACACCTCGATGTTCTGCAAGAAGTGCCGCGCGAAGCATTTGGCCTGCATGTAGGCGAAGTGCAGGCCGAGGCACATATGCGCGCCGCCGCCGAACGGCACCCAGGCGAAGCGGTGTCGGTTGCGCTGGGCCTCCTCGGTGAAGCGAGAGGGATCGAAGCGGTCCGGCTCCGGCCAGATGTCCTTCATGTGGTGGGTGTAAAGCGGATTGACGCCGATCGCGGTGCCGGCCGGAATCGAAAAACCCTTGAAGGTGAAATCGCGCATGGCGCGGCGCGGCATCGAGGGCACCGGCGGCTTGATCCGCAGCGCTTCCTTGAACGCCATCTCCGACAGCGGCATCTTTTCGAGATCGTCGAAGCTGCTCGGCGCACCAGGGGCGAGTCCCAGCGCCATGACTTCCGCGCGAAGCTTGTCCTGCCAGTCGGGATTTGCCGCGAGCTCGCCGATGAACGACGTCAGCGACGAGGTCAGCGTGTCGTGCGCCGCCATCATCAGGAAGCTCATGTGGTCGATGATGTCCTGTTCCGACAGTAGCGCGCCGTCCTCGTGGGTTGCGCGGCAGAGCTGCGAGAACAGGTCATCGCCGCCGTGATTGCCGCGTCGCAGCGGAATCTGCTCGCGGAAATAAGCGACGATGCGCTTGCGCCCCCTGACGCCCGCCGCCATTTGCGTGCCGGGCAGGGGCCGGCGGATCGGGGCGACGGCGGCGGCGACCATGTCGACGAAGGCGCGGTTGATCTCGTCGACCTCCGGCCCGATATCGGCGCCGAGAAAGGATGCGGCGGCGAGATCGAGCGTGAGCTGCTTCATCGCCGGATAAAGCTGCATCTCGCCGGGTTTCGCCCTCCACTGCGCGACGCGGGCGGCGATGCCGCGGTCGAGATCGCTCAGATACGACTTCATCGGGCCGGACTTGAATGCGACCGACAGCGCCTTGCGGTGCAGCCGGTGCTCCTCGAAATCCAGCAGCATCAATCCGCGCGGAAACAACAGGCCGAGCACCTTGTTCCAGCCATGGGTGGAGGAGAACAGCTTTTGCTGGTCGAACAGCACGAGCTCGTTGGCTTCGGGGCCGAGCAGCACGACATTGGTCTCGCCGAAGAAATGCGTGCGATAGACCAGGCCGTACTTGGCGCCGTTCGACTCGATGTGTCCCTTGGGATCGGCGAGCACCTGAAAGGTCTTGCCGATGATCGGCCAGCCTTCGTCGCCGGGGATATGTGTCAGCTCGTTGCGCTTGGGCGGAGTGAAGCCGAGCGCAGGCGCGGCTACATTCTGCATCGACATGACGGTCGCTCCGGTTGGCTGGACCCAACATAACACAATCCCGGTCCGCTGATGCGCCGGTGCTTCGCTGCGGCCATCCTTCGAGACGCCCGCCTCTGGCGGGCCCTCAGGATGAGGACAGCGTTGTGCGGCAGCAGTTTCAACGGACTCCGATGCCGCTTAGCCTCATCCTGAGGAGACCGCGGAGGGGTCGTCTCGAAGGACGAGGCGTTCGCCGGGGGCCGGCGGGCCGTGAACTTATCGCTTCGCCGCTTCCTTCTGCAAATCCGGCGCGTTGACGGCCGGAATCGCAACGCGGCCGGCGCCGGTCACCTTCAACGCCTCGGCGGCCTTCTCGTTTTCCATGATCTTGGCCATCACGGCCTGTCCCGCACGCTCGAAGATCGCGCGGTTTTCGATCACGAATTTTTGCGACTTGCGCAAGCCGTCGATGTAGCCGTTGATCTCCGGCACGACATAGCGCGCGACCATGTCCCAGCTCCGACGCGTGTTCTCCGGATTGGCCCAATCGTGCACGAAGCCGATGACGGCGCCGACGCCACCGGAGACCTGCATCACGTTCTTGATCATCTTGACGAGATCGTCGGGCGTGCCGATGACGGAGGCCGCGCCCTCGACGAAGGCGGTCTTGTCGACGGCCTCGTCGGGTGAGGCGAACGCGGTGAGCCCGGGCCGTTGCAGCGTGCCGACATTATATTCGTTGTGCCAGCGCATCAGCCCGGCGCCGGCCTCGCGGCGGGCCTGCTCGCGGGTCTCGGCGATGTGCCAGGTCAGCAGCACGCGCCAGTTCGCGCGATCGACTTTGGTGCCGTGCTTTTTCGCCGCGTCTTCGGCGAACTGCCATTGTTGCTGCAGTGACATCAGCCCCTGCGTCGTCATCGAACCCAGCGAGATGATGCCGATGCCGTATTTGCCGGCGAGCGTCATGCCGGAGGGCGAGATCTGCGAGGCCACGACGAACGGCATTTCCTCCTGCAACGGGAGGATCTGCAGCGCGGCGTCGTTCATGGTGAACCAGTCGCTCTTCGCAGTGACGCGCTCGCCGTCGAAGAGGCGGCGGATCACGCCGATCGCTTCGTCCTGGCGGTCGCGCTGCGTCATCGGATCGATGCCGAGCGTATGCGCGTCGGAGGCGAGCGCCCCGGGGCCGGAGCCGAAGATGGCGCGGCCGCCGGTCATGTGGTCGAGCTGCACCATGCGCTGCGCGACGTTGTAGGGATGATGATAGGGCAGCGACACCACGCCGGTGCCGAGCTTGATCCGCTTGGTGCGCTCGCCGGCCGCAGCCAGGAACATCTCCGGCGAGGCGATCATCTCCCAACCGGAGGAATGATGCTCGCCGCACCAGAATTCGTCGTAACCGAGGTTATCTAACTGCTCGACCAGGTCGAGATCGCGCCGGAACTGGAGCATCGGATGCTCCCCGATCGGATGATGCGGGGCAAGGAAGGCTCCGAACTTCAGGCGCGCCATGGCGTTCTCTCCGGCTTACATTTTTTGTTTGTTTGTGGCGCGAAGCTACGTGCTGAAGACAGCGAACGCAATCGCGGGATGTCCCGCGCGGTGGAATGCAGCCATGCGATGGAGCGATCAAACCGTCACAAAGCAGATCGATTCATGGCGCGAGTTGGCGAGCGACGTCCGGGGCACCAAAAACGTCTTCTGGCCGGCCTGCTCGGCTCCACCCTGACTTTGCCGTTCAAGCCCTGCAATCAGCGCGCGCAGGTTTCCTCGTCTCGCTTGCGCTGTTCGCGACATTAATCATGATCTGCGCCGCATTCCTGGCGTGGATGCGCCTGGCATCTGCACGAAGTTGAGGCATTGCGGTTAATACGTGCGGATTTCTGCAGGTTTCCCGTGATTTAGCGCGCCATCGACAGCACACGGTCTTTTTATTTTGCGCTGCAGCAACTATTTGGTTTGGGTGGACGTTGAACGTCGCCTGCCAGGAGCTGCCGTGTCGTTAACCAGAAATGTCGACCTCTTGAGACGTCTGCCAAAGCTGGACGGATTGCGCTTCGCCGAGTTTGGCCGGAGCGCCGATGCGTCCAGTCCGTTGCAGGAGGTTACGGGCTTCGGCGACAACCCCGGCAATCTGCGCCTGTTCGCGTTCGTGCCGCCGCAACTGCAGAAGCCGCGCGCACTCGTCGTCGTCTTGCACGGCTGCGGCCAGACGGCGGCAAGCTACGACCTCGGCGCCGGATGGTCGACGCTCGCCGAGCACTACGGCTTCGCGCTGTTGATGCCCGAGCAGCAGCGCGTCAACAACAGCAACACCTGCTTCAACTGGTTCAATCCGGAAGACACGGCGCGAGACAGCGGCGAGGCGTGTTCGATTCGCGAGATGATCGCGCACATGATCGAAACGCATCGCGTCGATCCCAGGCGCATCTTCATCACGGGCCTGTCGGCCGGCGGCGGCATGACGTCGGTGATGCTCGCGACCTACCCTGAAGTGTTCGCGGCCGGTGCGGTCATCGCGGGACTTCCGTACGGCATCGCGACGAATCTGCGCGAGGCGCTCGACGGCATGTTTCATTCCCCGGAGCGGCCGGCGCGCGAACTTGGCGATCTGGTGCGGCGGGCCTCGAATCATCGCGGGCCCTGGCCGAGGATCTCGGTGTGGCACGGCAGCGCCGATCGCACCGTCAATCCCGGAAATGCCAACGAGATCGTCAAGCAATGGCTCGACTTGCACGATCTGCCCGAGGCGCCGATGGCGGAAACTGACATCGACGGCTATCCGCGCCAGGCCTGGTGGAACAAGGACGGCGAGACGCTCGTCGAGTCCTACGCCATCACCGACATGGCCCACGGCACGCCGCTCGGCCTTGCCGATAACGACCAGCGCTATGGCGTGGAAGGCGCGTTCCTGATCGAGGCCGGCATCTCCTCGTCTTATCACATCGCCAAATTCTTCGGCCTCACCGGCTGGATTCCCGACGCGGCGAAGAAGGCCGAGCCAAAGCCGACGCCGGCCCGCTCGCCCGCGCCGCATCTGGCACGCTCGATCCGCGCCGCGGTCGCCGAAGAGACGGCCGAGCCGAAGCGCGAGGAGGCTCGCGGCTTCGATCTCGGCCAGATCATCACGCGCGCGCTCACGGCCGCGGGATTGATGAAATAATTCAGGCCGTCGCGCCGATCCATTCGATCGGCGTCGCCGTCACCTCGCCGCCGGCGACCTTGCGCGTCATCTCCTGATAGGCCTTGAAGAAGTCGCGCGATTGCAGCGCCTTTTGCGCGGCATCGTCGCTGACGCTGGCGAGATGGAAATAGCTGCCATTGTCGCGGTTCTTCAGGACGCGATACCCGATCCGTCCTTTCAACTCCGGATCGCCGTCGATCGCCTTGATGAAGCGGCCGACCTCCTGGTGCCAGGCCTCCGTCGTGCCGTTCTTGAATTCGTACCGGATCATGAAGTGCTTCATGTGACGCTCCCTGTTCTCGTTGTGCGTCATCATCTGCGTGCTGGGCGCGAACCTGCAAGTATGGACAAAATTGATAGTATGGACTTTTTCGGCGTCGCTCCTATGCTCACCTCCCACATGGAGGAAACGACATGGCCAGGGAAAGGACAAAGCCAGTCCCCGCGCGCAACTGTCCGGTCGCGGCGTTTCAGAAGATGATCAGCGGCAAGTACAAGCTGCGCATCGTCTGGGACCTCAAGGACGGCCCGCGCCGCTACGGCGAGATCAGGAGCGGCCTGTTGCGCGGCACGGAAGGCAGCGCCGAGATCACCCCGCGCGTGCTGAGCCGGGAGTTAAAGGCGCTGACTGAAAGCGGCCTGATCGATCGCAAGGATTTTGGCGAGGTGCCGCCGAAGGTGGAATATCGCCTCACCCGCAAAGGCAAGAGCTTCGTGCCGGTGGTCGCCGCGATCCGCGACTGGGGCGACCGCAATCTGAGTGCGCCCCAAGTGCTGGCGGACGCCGCCGAGTAGGGCCTACATCTCGCCGGTGATGAACGGATTGGTCATCCGCTCCTGGCCGATGCTCGAGCCGGCGCCGTGGCCGCAGATGAAGCCGACATCGTCGCCGAGCGGCAGCAGCTTGGTCTTGATCGAGTCGATCAGGGTCGCGTGACTGCCGCCGGGCAGATCGGTGCGACCGACCGAGCCGGCGAACAGGACGTCGCCGACATGGGCGAAGCGCAGATCCTTGTTGAAGAACACCACGCTGCCGGGCGAGTGGCCGGGGCAATGATAGATCTCGAACTGGAGATCGCCGATCGCCACGCTGTCGCCTTCGTCGAGCCAGCGGTCCGGCTCAAAATTGCGCACCCCCGTCATGCCGAAGCGCGCGCCGCTTTCGACCACGTTGTCGAGCAGGAATTTGTCCGCGACATGCGGGCCCTCGATCGGCACCTTCAGCGCGTCGCGCAGTTCAGCCGCGCCGCCGACGTGGTCGATATGGCCGTGAGTCAGCCAGATCTTCTCCACGGTGACGCCGGTCTGCTTGATGGCGTCCAGGATCTTCGGCACGTCGCCGCCGGGATCGATCACCACGGCCTTCTTGGAAGGCTCGTCCCAGATGATGGTGCAATTCTGCTCGAACAGCGTCACGGGAACGATGATCGCGCCCGCTTTCGCGCCTGCCTCGGCTTGTGTCTCGGTTTGCTCGGTCATGGCGCCACAATGCCGATTTTTGCCATGCCGCCAAGCAAAAGATTTGTCCCGGGGCTCGGGAACAGCCGCGGAGATCGTCACACGGCCGTCCCAATTCGCCTGCTGTTTTGAACCGGGGCGCTCCTTCCGCGTTCTCCCGCGCGACAAGCAGTTTTTGGATGGATTTCCCGTATGACTCAGGGCGGCGAAAATTGGTGGCGCGACGGCATCTTCTATCAGATCTACCCGCGCTCCTTTCAGGATTCAAACGGCGACGGTGTCGGCGATCTCGCCGGCATTTTGCAGCGGCTGCCTTATGTGAAATCGCTCGGCGTCGACGCGATCTGGCTGTCGCCGATCTTCCCCTCGCCGATGGCCGATTTCGGCTACGACATCTCCGACTACACTGGCATCGAGCCGCTGTTCGGCACGATGGCGGATTTCGATGCGCTTCTTGCCGCCGCGCACGACAACGGCCTCAAGCTGATCCTCGACCTCGTGCCGAACCACACCTCGGACCAACATCCCTGGTTCGTCGAGAGCCGTTCCTCGCGCGACAATCCCAAGCGCGACTGGTACATCTGGCGCGACCCGGGCGAGGCTGGCGGCGTGCCGAATAATTGGCTGTCCGAGTTCGGCGGCAGTGCGTGGCAGTTCGACGAGGCGACCGGTCAGTACTACTATCACGCCTTCCTCGCCCAGCAGCCGGACCTCAACTGGCGCAATCCCGATGTCCGCGCGGCGATCTACGACGTGATGCGGTTCTGGCTGGAGAAGGGCGTCGACGGCTTTCGCGTCGACGTGATCTGGCATCTGATCAAGGACGCCGAGTTACGCGACAACCCGCCCAATCCGCATTATGCCGAGGGCCGGCCGCCGAACGAAAAGTTCCTGACGCAATATTCCACCGACCAGCCGGAGGTGCACGACGTCATCGCCGAGATGCGGCGCGTCACGGATGCCTATGATGCCCGCGTCCTGATCGGCGAGATCTATCTGCCGCTGCATCGCCTCATGGCCTATTACGGCAACGATCTCACCGGCGCGCAGATGCCGTTCAATTTCGCACTGCTCTCGACCCTCTGGAGCGCGCGGTCGATCGAGAAGATCGTCGAGGATTACGAGAAGGCGCTGCCGAAGGGCGCCTGGCCGAATTGGGTGCTCGGCAACCACGATCGTCCGCGCGTCGCAAGCCGCGTCGGGCCGGAGCAGGCCCGAATCGCCGCCATGCTGCTGTTGACGCTGCGCGGCACGCCGACGCTCTATTACGGCGACGAGATCGGCATGCATCAGCTCGCGATCGCTCCCGAGTTCGTGCGCGACCCCTTCGAGAAGAACGTACCCGGCATCGGTGTCGGCCGCGACGGCTGTCGCACGCCGATGCAGTGGGATTCGTCTAACTTCGCCGGGTTCTCGGACGTCAGGCCATGGCTGCCGCTGCCGGAGGATCACATCCGCAACAACGTCGTCGATCTCGAGGCCGATTCGCGCTCGATCCTGACGCTCTACAAGCGCCTGATCGCGTTGCGGCAAGGGTGTCCGCCGCTGGTCGCGGGCGATTATCATCCGATCGCGGCACAAGGCGATCTCCTGGTCTATCGCCGTGCGACCGAGGGCAGGGCGGTGATCGTGGTGCTCAATCTCGGCCCCGAGCCGATCGCGGTCACCACCAGCGCGATCAAGTTTGGCAGCGAGATTCTGCTGTCGACATTCCTGGATCGCGAGGGAGAGCGGCTCGAAGGCGTGCTGGATTTGCGCGGCAATGAGGGGGTGGTGGTGATGCCACCGCAGCCTTAGTCGTCGTCCAGGACAAGCGAAGCGCAGATCCAGGACCCATTACCCCAGCGAGTGGTTTGGCGAAGATCGTGGTGAACACTTCCTACGACAACGCGCGATTGGGGTAATGGGTCCTGGCTTTCGCCAGGACGACAACGGAGTGTGTGCTCGCACCGCCTACCCCGGATGCTTGTTGCCCCGCACCGTCTTGTCGATATCACTCCGCTTCAACAGATAGTCCAGCCCACCGACGCGGTACCAGCGATAGCCGTAGGGCTCCAAGACGACGCGGTGCTGGCCGCGCTTGTCGGCGTGGCTGTGGTCTTCCGCGAGCAGATTGATCAGGTGCGCGCCGGCCTCATCAGGCAGCCCAGTCGAGAACGCGATCTCGCGCGGCTTCTCGTCGAGATTGTGCACGAACAGCACGGAATTGTTGCGCCAGTCGTAGCGCATGATGAACACGGCGGGATCGCGCGTCGCGATGATCGAAAAATCGCCCCAGCCGATCTCCGGCACCTCCTTGCGCATGCGGACGATGCGCTCGGTCCAGTTCAGCATCGAGTTGGGATCGCGCCGCTGCTTGGCGACGTTGACGTGCGGATAACCGTAGGGTCCCTCGTCGATGACGGGCAAGGCCGGCTTGTCGCTGGTGGTGAAGCCGCCATGCGGCTCCGTCGACCATTGCATCGGCGTGCGCGCGCAATTGCGTTCCGGCAGCGAAAGATCGTCACCCATTGCGATCTCGTCGCCATAGCGGATCACCGGCGTTCCCGGCAGCGTGCACATCAGGCTGTAGGCGAGCTCGAGCCGCCGGCGGTCGCCACCCAGCATCGGTGCCAGCCGGCGGCGAATGCCACGGTCGTAGAGCTGCATGTCCTTGTCAGGACCGAAGCTCTTGAACACGGTGTCGCGCTGCGCCTTGGTCAATCGCCCGAGATCGAGCTCGTCATGATTGCGCAGGAACAGGCCCCATTGCGCCGAGGCGGGCCGCGGCTTGGTCGCCTTCAGCGCTTTCCCCAGCGGGCGGGAATCGGACGAGGCCAGCGCATAGAACAGATGCTGGTTGACCTGGAAATTGAACATCATATGCATGCGGTCTGCATCGCGGCCGAAATATTCCATGTCCGTTTTTGGCAGCACGTTGGCCTCGGCGAGGATGATGGCATCGCCCTGCCGCCATTGCAGGAATTCACGAAACGTCCGCAGCATGTCGTACTGCTCGGTCGGCTTTTTCACCTTGGCGCCTTTGGTCGCGATGACGAAAGGCACCGCATCCATGCGAAAGCCCGAGACGCCGAGCTGGATCCAGAAGCCCATGATTTTCAAAATCTCGGCCTGCACATGCGGGTTCGAGGTGTTGAGATCGGGCTGGAAATCGTAGAAGCGGTGGAAGTACCAGGCGCCGGCTTCCTTGTCGCGCGTCCAGGTTGATTTCTGAACGCCGGGAAACACCATGCCCTGATTGGCGTTGGCCGGCTTCTTGTCGGACCAGACATACCAGTCGCGGTAGGGCGAATTCCTGTCGCTCCGCGCCGCCTTGAACCAGGGATGCTGGTCGGAGGTGTGGTTGACGACGAGATCGATGATGACGCGAATGCCGCGCTGCTTGCAGCCATGGGTGAACTCGACGAAATCGCCGAGCGTGCCGTAGCGGGCATCGACGCTATAATAATCGGCGACATCGTAGCCATCGTCGCGGCCGGGCGAGGTCTGGAACGGCATCAGCCAGATCGTGGTGATGCCGAGGCCGTGCAGATAATCGAGCCGGCGCAACAGGCCCTTGAAATCGCCGATGCCGTCGCCGTTGGCGTCCATATAGGTGCCGACCGACAGGCAATAGATGATGGCGTTTTTGTACCAGAGATCGTCGATCATGCGCGCGCAGCCTCGGTGGTTCCGCCGAGGTGCGGCGGCTGCGTGATAAGTGTTAAGAGCGAGAGCGGTTCCGTACTCCGCCGTCGTCCTGGACAAGCGAAGCGCAGATCCAGGACCCATTGCCACAGGCCAAAATTTGACGAGGACTGGTGGTTACCAGCTAGTGCACCAACGATCGCTTGGGGTAATGGGTCCTGGCATTCGCCAGGACGACGAGGGAGGAATCGGCTATTCTCCTCGCCATGGAGCATCCCGCCCGCATCGCCATCGTGCCGCCGCCGGACCGCCGTCAATCCGAGACGGCGCTGGCGATCGCGCGCGGCACGGCGCGGTTGCTGCGCTCGCTCGGCTTCACCTGCATCAGCGAATTGCCGCTGCCCTCGGGGCGGCGCGCCGATCTCGTCGCGCTGAACGAGCGCGGCGAGATCTGGATCGTCGAGATCAAATCGTCGGTGGAGGATTTGCGCGCCGATCAGAAATGGCACGAATACCGGGCGCATTGCGACCGGCTGTTCTTCGCCTTCACGCAGGACCTGCCTTGCGAGATCTTTCCGCAAGATACCGGCCTGATCATCGCGGACGCCTATGGCGCGCACCTGCAGTGTGAGGCGCCCGAGCACAAGCTCGCTGCGGCCACGCGCAAGCAGATGACGGTGCGGTTCGCGATGGCGGCGGCATTGCGGATCAACCGGCTGGTCGATCCGCAGGGGCATGCGGAGCTTTGGGAGTAGTCCGGTCTCGTGTCCCGGACGCGCTGCAACGCTTCCGCGTTGCTGCGCAGAGCCGGGACCCAGCAGGCGACGATTCGAGCTGAGACATGGGCCCCGGCTCGGCAGCGCATCACTCCGTGCTGCGCAGCGTCCGGGGCACGGTAGCCGTGACTATCAGCGCGGCGCGCGCTTGGCCAAAATCCGCTGCAGCGTGCGCCGGTGCATGTTGAGGCGCCGCGCCGTCTCCGAGACGTTCCGGTTGCACATCTCGTAAATGCGCTGGATGTGTTCCCAGCGCACACGGTCAGCTGACATCGGGTTCGCCGGCAATTCGGACTTGTCCGAGCCGGTCGACAGCAGCGCCGCGACCACGTCGTCGGCGTCCGCGGGCTTCGAGAGATAATCGACCGCGCCCATCTTCACTGCGGTGACGGCGGTGGCGATGTTGCCATAGCCGGTCAGCACGATCGCGCGGGCGTCGGGGCGCTTCTTCTTCAGCGCCGAGACCACGTCGAGACCGTTGCCATCACCCAGCCGCAGATCGACCACGGCGAATGCGGGAGCGGCCTTGCCGATCTGCGCCAGACCGTCCGAGACGGTGTCGCATGACGTCACCGCAAAACCGCGCGTTTCCATGGCGCGCGACAGCCGCTCCAGGAATGGCTTGTCGTCCTCCACGATCAGCAGCGAGCGGTCGGTCTGTTCATTCAGTTCGGCGATGGCGTTCAAGGTTTGTCCTCTCTCCAACGCGTCTACATATGGCCTCGCAATCGGGCGGTGCCAAGGCCGCCAATGGTCGATCGGCCCCGTTGTGCGACGCAAGGTCGCGGCCTATCCTATTGTTTGTTCGAAGGTCTCGATAGCCTCAAAACGCTCTCTCTGCCACGTGATCTGGACCACTGCGCCATGGTCCGGAAAGGTCCGGTTGGTAAACGAGACCTTGGCGCCGGTGCGCTCCAGCAAGGTGCGCGCGATGAACACGCCGAGCCCGAGACCGCCGCCTTCGTCCTGGCTGCGCCGCCGCGACAGATAGGGCTCGCCGATCCGGTTCAGAATGTCAGGCGGAATGCCGGGACCATCATCGGAAATCACGAGCTCGATCGTGTCCTTGTTCCACCACGCATTCACCTCGACGGTGGTGCGGGCGAAATCGACCGCGTTCTCGACGATGTTGCCGACGCCGTAGAGGATCGCCGGATTGCGCGAGCCGACCGGCTCGGCCACGATGGCGACGGCGATACGCACCTTGATATCGACGCCGAAATCGCGGTGCGGCGCCACCACCTCCTCGATCAGCTCCGACAGCTTCATTCGGTCGAACGGCGCCCCGGTGGAGGAGAGCTGGGTGATCTTGCTCAATATGTCGCGGCAACGCTGCGTCTGCTCGCGCAGGGTCTTCAGGTCGGCGGCAAAATTCGGCTCCTTCACCGTCTTCTCCAGCTCGCGCGAGATCAGGAAGATCGTCGCGAGCGGCGTGCCGAGCTCGTGCGCCGCGGCCGCGGCCAGGCCGTCGAGCTGGGTCAGATGCTGCTCGCGCGTCAGCACCAGCTCGGTCGCGGCCAGTGCGTCGGCGAGCTTGCGTGCCTCTTCGGTGACCTGGAACGAGTAGAGGCTGGTGACGCCGATCGCGAGCGCGATCGAGAGCCAGACGCCGACGAGATAGACCGGCGGCAGCACCAGCGGATCGTCGGAATCCCAGGGCAGCGGCAGATGGAAAAAGAACAGCACCGAGGCGCAGGCGACAGCCAGCACGCCGAGGCCGAAGGTGAAGCGGGCCGGCAGCGCGGTCGCCGAGATCAGCACGGGCGCGAGGAACAGGAACGAGAACGGGTTCTGGAGTCCGCCGGTGAAGAACAAAAGACCGGCCAGCTCCACAATGTTGAGCGCGAGCAGTCCGGCCGCCTGCATCGGCTCCAGCCGCTGCAGCGGATTGGACACGGTCTGGAGCGCCAGATTGAGCGCCGCCGACAGGGCGATGATGCTGACGCAGGGGACGATCTCGACATTGAATTCCAGTCCCTGCGCCACGATGAAGATCGCGGCGAGCTGGCCCAGCACCGCGAGCCAGCGCAGCCGCAGGATCGTATCCAGGCGGATATGCCGCTGCGCGGGGCGAAAGTCGGAAGCGGCAAGTTCGGTCATTTCGGCCAAGGGGGCGGTGCCTTCTCGATCACAAGCGCGCGGCTCACGGAACCACCGGATTACAAGCCTTGCGCTCTCCGCTGCAATAGCAGAAGAACGCCCAGCATGACCGAGAATGACAAGGCTTCAAGCTGGCCGACTGTCGCGGATCGCAGCCTCTCCGCGGCCATCGCGGTCGATCACCTCGTCAAGGTCTACAAGCAGACCCGTGCCGTCGACGACATCTCCTTTTCGCTACCGGGCGGCAGCATCACCGGGCTGCTGGGCGGCAACGGCGCCGGCAAGACCACAACCATCGCGACGATCATGGGCCTGGTGCTGCCGACCTCCGGCCGCGTCCAGGTGCTCGGGCATCGGATGCCGGAGGACAGCGCATCCGTGCTGGGTCGGATGAACTTCGAGAGCCCCTATGTCGACATGCCGATGCGGCTCACGGTGCGTCAGAACCTCGCCGTGTTCGGCAAGCTCTATGCGGTGAAGAACCTTTCCGATCGCATCGCTGAGCTGGCCTGCGACCTCGATCTCACCGAGTTCATCGACCGCGCCAACGGCAAGCTCTCCGCGGGACAAAAGACGCGCGTTGCGCTTGCCAAGGCGCTGATCAACCAGCCCGAGCTGCTGTTGCTGGACGAGCCGACCGCCTCGCTCGATCCTGACACCGCCGACTGGGTCCGGGGTCATCTGGAGCGTTATCGCAAGGCGAACAATGCCACCATCCTGCTGGCCTCGCACAACATGCTCGAGGTCGAGCGGCTCTGCGACCGCGTCATCATCATGAAGCGCGGCCGTATCGAGGACGACGATACGCCCGAAGCCATCATGGCACGCTACAACCGCACCACGCTGGAAGAGGTGTTTCTGGACGTCGCGCGCGGCCGGGTGAACGGCGCGCAGGAGGCGGCACGATGAACGGGCCGGGGGCGCTTCTTTCGGCATTGCGAGCGAAGCGAAGCAATCCAGAATCTCTCCGCGGAAGAATTCTGGATTGCTTCGTCGCAAGGGCTCCTCGCAATGACGGTGCGTGCAGATCCCGGAGCGGCCATGATTGATTCCTCCCTCCACCGCGGCATCTCCCTCCATCGCATCGGCGCGATGATCCTGCGCTATTGGTATCTCCTGCTGTCGTCCTGGCCGCGGCTGCTCGAGCTGCTCTACTGGCCGGCGCTGCAGGTCATCACCTGGGGCTTTCTCCAGCTTTACATCGCGCAGAATGCAAACTTCTTCGCGCGTGCCGGCGGCACCCTGATCGGCGCCGTCATCCTCTGGGACATCCTGTTTCGCGGGCAGCTCGGCTTCTCCATCTCATTCCTGGAAGAGATGTGGGCGCGCAACCTCGGCAATCTCATGATGAGCCCGTTGAAGCCGATCGAGTTTCTGCTGTCGCTGATGATCATGAGCCTGATCAGGCTTGCGATCGGAGTCATCCCGATGACGCTGCTCGCGCTGTTCCTGTTTCACTTCAACGTTTATGCGCTCGGGGTGCCGCTGATCGCGTTCTTCTGCAATCTGATCTTCACGAGCTGGTCGGTCGGCATTTTCGTCTCCGGCCTGGTGCTGCGAAACGGCCTCGGCGCCGAGAGCATCGTCTGGACCTTGATGTTCGGAATCATGCCGCTCGCTTGCGTCTACTATCCCGTCAGCGTGTTGCCGGTCTGGTTGCAATATATCGCCTGGACGCTGCCGCCGACCTATGTGTTCGAAGGGATGCGCGCGCTGTTGATCGAAAACACCTTCAGGACCGATCTGATGCTGAGCGCGTTGGCCATCAACGCGGTGCTGTTAGTTGCATCTTTTGGGGCATTCCTTGCCCTTTTGCGCAGCGCCCGGATGCAGGGCTCGCTGCTGTCAGGCGGCGAATAACGTCACTTTCTCGTGGATTCAGCCCGGTTTGGGCGCCTGGGCCACGTAGATGTACGGAACCATGCATTGACGCAATATTACGCATTCGGCAGTATGCTGCGATGCGAAGAGGAATATAGCGATGCCGATTGGTGAGTTTGGCGGCGCGCCGCCCCTGGTGGCCGAAGGCAGTCCGGTCCTGACGACGCCGATGTACTGGATGTACGAGATGGGGCAAGCCTCTCTCAATCCGGCGCGTGCGATCACGGACGCGACCAAGCTGCTGTTTCAAAATCCCCTCAATCCATGGGCACGCACCGAGGTCGGCAAGTCGGTTGCCGCGGCCTGCGAATTGTTCGAACGCACCACGCGCCGTTACGGCAAGCCGGAATGGGGCCTCAACGACACCGAGGTCAACGGCATCCGCGTCCCCGTCGAGGTTCGCTCGGTCTGGGAAAAGCCGTTCTGCCGCCTGCTCTACTTCGATCGCAAGTTCACCCGTCCGCTGCGCAGCCCGCAACCGCGCGTGCTGATCGTCGCGCCGATGTCCGGCCATTACGCGACGCTGCTCCGCGGCACCGTCGAGGCTTTCTTGCCGGCGCATGAGGTCTACATCACCGATTGGGCCGATGCCCGCATGGTGCCGCTCAGCGACGGCCGCTTCGATCTCGACGACTACATCGACTACGTCATCGAGATGCTGCATGTCCTCGGCGGCAACACGCATGTGCTGGCGGTGTGCCAGCCCTCGGTTCCCGTCGTCGCTGCCGTTTCGATCATGGAAGCGCGGCGTGATCCCTTCGTGCCGACCTCAATGACTCTGATGGGCGGCCCGATCGACACCCGCCGCAATCCGACCGCAGTGAACAACCTTGCGCAGGAGCGCGGTATCGACTGGTTCCGCAACCACGTCATCACCAAGGTGCCGTTCCCGCATCCGGGCATGATGCGCGACGTCTATCCGGGATTTTTGCAGCTCAACGGCTTCATCAGCATGAATCTCGACCGGCATATGGATGCCCACAAGCAGCTGTTCGCCAATCTGGTGAAGGGCGACGGCGACCTCGTCGACAAGCATCGCGACTTTTACGACGAATATCTCGCGGTGATGGATCTCTCCGCCGAGTATTACCTGCAGACCGTCGACACCGTGTTCGTGAAGCATTCGCTGCCGAAGGGCGAGATGACCCATCGTGGAACACGCGTCGATCCCTCCAAGGTCACGCGCGTTGCGTTGATGACGGTCGAAGGCGAGAACGACGACATCTCCGGCATCGGTCAGACCGAAGCAACGCACACATTGTGCAGCTCGATTCCCGATCATCGCCGCGTTCATTACGTCCAGAAGGGCGTCGGACATTACGGCGTGTTCAACGGCTCGCGCTTCAAATCGGAAATCGTGCCGCGCATCCATGACTTCATGGTCTCGGCGGCGAATCCGAGCTCATTGCAGGCGCTCGCGGCTGAATAATCGCATATTTCGGCTTTCCCGCTGCAAATCGACGCCCTGTCGGAGGCTCCGACAGGGGCAAGTTCCCGCCAGATTCGCGGTATTCAGGTAGCTTTGTAGGAGTGAGTCCAACCTCACCCCTTGGGGGTGCCGCATGCGCCGAACGGGGGCGAAAAAAGCCGGTTCCAACCCCAGTCTGTAGGGTCTCCCGGACGCCAGACCCCTGTATATTGGGCAAATGATTTGTTTTTGCGCCGAGCGCTTTCCCTGGCGGCGGTTATGGCAGAATCCGGGCGCTCTCCTGCCCCCCGGACTGACAGACATGGCCACTCGCGCACTCCTCTATCGCCGGCCCCACGAGCCGAAGACCCTCCTGATCACCCATGGATCGCAATATTTTGCGATTCGGCTGCGCCGGCATCGCCGCGCGCGTCGTTACACGCTCAGAATTCATCCGAGCGATCGCGAAGCCATCCTCACCATGCCGCCGCGCGGGACGCTCGCCGAAGCAAAAGACTTTGCGCAGCGCCACGGCGCGTGGATCGCGGCACGTCTCGGCCGTTTGCCGAAGGCCGCACCGTTCCAGCCTGGCACAGTGATACCGCTTCGCGGCGTTTCTCATCGCATCGTTCATCGCGCCGGCACCCGCGGTACGGTGTGGACGGAAGTGCGCGATAGCGGTGAGCGCATTCTCTGCGTCGCCGGCGGCGTCGAACATGCGGACCGTCGCGTCAGCGACTTCCTCAAGCGCGAGGCCCGCCGCGATCTTCAGCGTGCCGCGGAAGCCTATGCCGGCGAGCTCGGCGTCAAGGTCAAGCGGCTCTCGATCCGCGATCAATCGAGCCGCTGGGGCTCCTGCACCTCGGCCGGTTCGCTGTCGTTCTCCTGGCGCCTGATCCTCGCGCCACCCTACGTGCTCGACTACCTCGCCGCGCACGAGGTCGCCCATCTCGTCGAGATGAACCACTCGGCGCGATTCTGGCGCGTCTGCGGCAAGGTCTGCCCGTCGATGGAGCGCGCCAAGAAGTGGCTCGATACGTACGGCAACGATTTGCACCGGTACGGGGTCGAGGATTAGGTCCTCGCTGCCAGCCTCCATCTGACGCTGTCATCGCCCGGCTCGACCGGGCGATCCAGTGTTCCGAGGCGGTTGTTATTGAACCGAGAGGCCGCGGCGTACTGGATTCCCGCGTTCGCGGGAATGACAGTTGAGAATGCGGCGAGGTCCGCGCGAACTCAATTCATCCCTCTGCTCAGGCGCTGACATCCGCGCTTGTCCCCGGCTGCGTGCGCGAGGCGAGATAGGATGACTGCAATTGCGCGGCCGCCTTCTGGCCCTCGGCCAGCATCGCCTGGAAGGCCGCGTCGAGTTGATCGCGGCTATAGGTTGCGGAGCTGCTTTCACGCGGGGTCCATTGCGATTGCGTGATCGCGGTGGAAGCTTTTTCAACGGTGCCACCGAGCCGCTCGGCATAGCTATCGGCCCGCCACTGCGCCAGATCCGGTCCACTCAGACCGGGTGGATCCTCCAGCTTGCCGATCTTTGCAGCCGCCTCGTTGGTCATCGTCGAGGACCCGCCATTGTACAGGGTGGCGACCACCTTGCCGTCGACCTTCACCTGAGCATAGGTATTCTCCGGTGCACCGTCCGAGACGGCCGATTGAGTCGCGCTCGTGTCATGGGTCATCAGCCAGTTCGTTGCCATGAGGTCGCGAAGGTGAGGATTGTCCGCCGCGGATATCGACTTGGCGCCTGTCAGGGGCTTGACCTGCGAGACGTCGATCCGAAAGCCGTCGGTCGCAGCATCAGTCGCATCCGGTCCCGCCGGCTGAAGACTCGATGTCCTATTCGAAGCGGACGTTGATGCGGGCCGCAGATGAGGCAACGCCGCGCTGGATACACCTGACATCATGGAACGCTCTCCGATACTTGCTCAACCTATGAGAGCAAATCCCGGGCCGCCGCCCCGAGCTTGAAGAGACTGGTTTTTTTGCGTTCCGGGAGCTGCGGGGACCGGTCGATTTTGCCATGGTAGGCAGGACTTGCCGAAGACGACACTGGTGGCGAACAGGGATAGCCGAGATAGCGGCCGCGTTCGGGATGATGGCGGGACGGTTCTGTTTTGCCCGACGTGTCAAATGGCCTTGCTGCCGGAATCAGCCGTCTTGCGACTCGCGTAAGCCGTTGATTCCGCTATCACTGGCTACTGTGCATGGGGTTGTTTTCGCGATTTTTGTTTTGAGGCCACAACGACCCCACGCAGAACCTATCGATTCCCGCCGAACAGCCGGTCCATCAGCCAGCCGTCGAGTCCTGCGGCTGCTTCCGGACGGGCATTGGCGCGCGTCGGCGGCGGCCGATAGCCGCCGTTGTTGGCAGGTGCCGGTGCGGGCGCTGCCGCTGTTGGCGGCGACACTTGCGACGTTGCCTGCGCCAGGTTCGACAGGCCCCAGCCACCTGGAGAGCTCGGCAAGGCTGCCACCGGCACGCCCTCGTGCGCCGTCTTCATGAAGCGCGACCAGACTTCGACCGGCAAGCCGCCGCCGGTTGCCTTCTTGGTCGGCGAGTTGTCGTCATTGCCGAGCCACACGCCGGTGACGAGGTTGGCGGTGTAGCCGATGAACCAGGCGTCGCGGTAGTCCTGGCTGGTGCCGGTCTTGCCGGCCGCCGGCCAGCCCGGGATCTCCGCCTTCTTGGCGGTGCCGCTGATCAGCGTTTCCCGCATCATCGCGTTCATCATGCCGACATAGCGCGGGTCGACCACCTGGATGTGCTCGTCCGCCTGGCGCATGTAGAGCAGCTTGCCACTGAGTGTCCTGATCCGCGTGACGACATGCGGCGTCGCCGCGAAGCCGCCATTGGCGAAGGGCGCATAGGCGCCGACCAGCTCGACCATCGAGACTTCGGAGGTGCCGAGCGCGATCGAGGCGTTGGGCTCGAGTTTCGAGGAGATGCCGAGCCGGTGCGCGGTGCGCACCACGTTCTTCGGCCCGACCTCGAGGCCGAGGCGGATGGCGACCGTGTTGAGCGACATCGCGAGCGCCTGGGTCAGCGTCACCGCGCCGAAATATTCGTGGGTGTAGTTCTCAGGTTTCCAGCCCTTGACCTCGATCGGCGCGTCCTGGCGGAGCGTGTCGGGCGTCAGCCCCTGCTCGAGCGCGGTCAGGTATACGAACGGCTTGAACGAGGAGCCCGGCTGGCGCCTGGCGGTGACCGCGCGGTTGTACTGGCTCTCGGAGTAGTTCCGCCCGCCGACCATGGCGCGAACCGCGCCGTCCGGCGTCATCGCCACCAGTGCGCCCTGGCTGACATTGAACTTGACGCTCTTGGCCGCGAGCTCGTCGATGATGGCGGCTTCCGCCACGCTCTGGAGCTTCGGATCGATCGTGGTCTCGACCTTGATGCTCTCGTCGATCTGGCCGACCAGATCGTCCAGCACCTCGCCGATCCAGTCGGCGACGTAATTGACCGTGCCGGCGCCGACCGGCTTCACATTGTAGGAGGGTTGGCCGATCGAGGCCTGCGCCTGCGCCTCGGTGATGAATTTGGCATCCGCCATCGCCGTGAGCACGATTTTCGCGCGCGCTTCCGCGCCCTCGGGGTTGCGGTTCGGCGCGAGCCGCGAAGGCGATTTGACAAGGCCGGCCAGCATCGCGGCCTCCGCGACGGTGACGTTCTTGGCCGACTTACCGAAATAGCGCTGCGCGGCGGCCTCGACGCCATAGGCGCCGGAGCCGAAATAGACGCGGTTGAGATAGAGCTCCAGGATCTCGTTCTTGGAATGCTTGCGCTCCAGCCAGATCGCGAGCTCCGCTTCCTGCAGCTTGCGCGCCATGGTGCGCTCCTGGGTCAGGAACAGGTTTTTCGCCAATTGCTGCGTCAGCGTCGAGCCGCCCTGCGACACGCCGCGATGGAGCACGTTGGTGACGAGCGCGCGCAGGATGCCGACGGGATCGATGCCGAAATGCGAATAGAAGCGGCGGTCCTCAATGGCGATGAACGCCTTGGGCAGATATTGCGGCAAATCTTTCAGCGAGACGTTGGCGCCGGCCATCTCGCCGCGTTGCGCCAGCATGCTGCCGTCGATGCCGACGATCTGGATCGTCGGTGGCCGCTTGGGGATTTCCAGCGACTGGATCGGCGGCAGATGAGCGCCGACCCAGATCACGACGCCGATCACGGCGATCGCGCCCCACAGGCCCAGCACCGCGCCCCAATAGACCAGGCGACCGAGACCAGCGCCGATGCGCGACTTCGATCGCCGCTTGGCACTGCCGCGGCCGGCTGGCGCCTTCCGCTCGCGCGGGGGCTCGTCGCCGGCATCCTCGCGCTTACGCTTGGCGGATGATTTCGTTGGTTTCTTCGGCTTGTCGTCGCCGCCGGGAATGCGGTCGGCTGCGGTCAGGCGCAGATCGGCGAGTGCTGCAGGCAAGCCGAACAGCGGCTCCTTGCGCCCACTCTTTTTCTTTCCCAACCCCATACGCAAACGCCCGGTCAGCCCGCCCCGCCGCACGCTAGCGGTCGCTGTTTAAGGCCCGGTTACCCAGAGCTTAACGCGCGATTAGGAGGTGCGGCATTCGCTGGCCGCAGTTCCGCTGCGCAGTCGGCAGAGCTAGGATCGCCGGCATAAAACAAGAGGGAACTCAGATGGGCCACATCGATCCGACCAAGGAGATTTTCGCGCAGTTCCGGGACAACGACCGCCCCGGTCCGATCCACATGCTCAACCTGGTGGGCTTGCGCAAGGAGGCGGCCTATCCCGACGGCCGCAAGGCAAGCGGCGCGGAAGCCTATGCGGCCTATGGCCGCGAGAGCGGGCCGGTGTTCGAACGCCTCGGCGGCCGCATCGTCTGGCAGGGCAAATTCGAGCTGATGCTGATCGGCCCCGAGACTGAGCGCTGGGACCATTGCTTCATCGCCGAATACCCAAGCGTCGCCGCCTTCGTCGAGATGATCCGCGATCCCGTCTATCGCGAAGCGGTGAAGCACAGGCAGGCCGCGGTGGAGGATTCACGGCTTATTCGGCATGCGGTGCTGCCGGTGGGGAAGAACTTTGGCGAGATACCGGAGTAGAGCCATGTCATTCCGGGGCGATGCGAAAGCATCGAATTCAGGTGCGCAATTGCGCACCTGAGAATCTCGAGATTCCGGTCTGGCGCTCGCGCGCCAGCCCGGAATGACCGTGCAGAACTAACCCGCCGGACTCGCATCCTCGATGATCGGGCCGAACAGCTCCCAGCGTTCGCCGTTGAACTTCATCATCTGAAGTTGCTTGTTGACCCGGTAGTCGGTCGGTGAGGTGTTGGCCTTGATGCCGGGCAGCGCGGTGTCGCTGGTCACGTCCTTCAGCGACGCGGCCTGCTTCATCACGTTCTCGCGCGTCAGGTCGTCGCCGCACTGCTTCAGCACATGGACCAGCAGCTGCGCCGTGCTGTAGCCGTAAGTGTTGAAGTTCGAGTCCTTGTCCCCATCCGGATAATATTTGGCCATGAAGTCGAAATACCTCTTGAGGCCGGCATCGTCCTTCCAGGTCGGGTCGAGCGGTTCCTTGCCGTAATTGACGCTGATCAGGCCCTTGGCGGCGTCGAGGCCGGCCGGCTTCAGCACCGCGCCGACCGAGGTGGCGTTGATGTCGACGATCTGCACCGGATGCCAGCCCATCTCGGCGATCTTCTTGATCGCCTGGGCCGCCTGCTTCGGCGTGGTGGCGCTGAAGAACAGATCGGCGCCGGCGTCCTTGATCTTGAGGATCTGCGAGTCGACCGTCGGATCGGAGACTTCGTAGGAAGCTTCAGTCACGATCATCTTGGCAGCCTTGTCGCCGAGGCCGGCCTTGATGCCGTTCAGATAGTCCTTGCCGAGGTCGTCGTTCTGATAGAGCACGCCGATCTTGGCGTTCGGATGCTCTTTCAGGATGTACTGTCCGTAGATGCGGCCTTCGACGAAGTAGTTGGGGTTGAAGCCCATCGTCCACGGAAAGTTCTTCGGATCCGTGAACCTCGAGGCTCCGGTCGCCGCGAACAGTTGCGGCACCTTCTTCGAATTGAGATATTTCTGTACGGCTGCGTTCACCGGGGTGCCGATGATCTGGAAGGTCAGCAGGACCTCGTCGCTCTCGACGAGCTTGCGAATCTGCTCCACGGCTTTCGGCGGCGAGTAGGCGTCGTCATACTGGATCAGATTGATCTTGCGGCCGTTGACGCCGCCCTGGTCGTTGATCATCTTGAAATAGGCGGCCTGGGTCTTGCCGATCGACGAATAGGCCGATGCCGGTCCAGAAAACGGCATCGTCTGGCCGACCTTGATCTCGGTGTCGCTGGCGCCCGGATCATATTTCTTCTGGGCATTGGCCGCCGAGACCGACAGCGCCAGGGTCAGCGCCGTTGCCGTGGCCAGATGCAGAATTCCATTCCTCATTCGCGTTTTCCTCAGTGTTTATTGCCGGTGATCAATCGGGTGCGCTTGTGCGCACCTGATGTCACCGCTGAGGGCGATTGTGGATGAGGCATTGCTGCAACGCAAGCTGGGCGTGCGCCCGCAGTTCGTAGCATGGGCGGCTTCGTAGCAGCTTCATAAGGTGGGCCAGCCCAGGCGGATGCGCGATGCGCATCCGGGGCGTGACCCACCACTTCTGTTTCCGCGGAATCAAAGAGGTGGGTTACCCTGCGCTAACCCACCCTACCCAGTAACTAACCCGCTGGACCTGCATCCTCCATGATCGGGCCGAACAGCTCCCAGCGTTCGCCGTTGAACTTCATCATCTGCATCTGCTTGTTGACGCGGTAGTCGTTCGGCCCGGTGTTGATCTTGATGCCGGGCAGCGCGAAGCTCGGGGTGAAGTCCTTGATGTTGGCGACCTGCTTCATCACGTTCTCACGCGACAGGTCGTCGCCGCACTGTTTCAGCACCTGCGTCAGCAATTCGGCGACGGAATAAGCATAGGTGTTGACGGTATTGAGCTTGTCGCCTTCGGGGAAATACTTGTCCATGAAGGCGAAGAACGCTTTCACGCCCGGATCGTCCTTCCACTGGGGATCTCCGGGCTCCTTGCCGTATTGGGTCGAGATGATGCCCTTGGAGATCTCGAGGCCGGCCGGCTTCAGTGTCGCCGAGATCGGGCTCGCGTTGATGTCGAGAATGTGCACCGGCGTCCAGCCGAGCTCGGCGACCTTCTTGATCGCCTGCGCCGCGAATTTGGGTGTCGAGGCATCATAGAAAAGATCGGCGCCCAACGACTTCAGTTTGACCACCTGCGAGTCCACGGTCGGATCGGTGACCTCGTAGGAGACTTCGCCGACGATCATGCTGGCGGCCTTGTCGCCGAGACCGCTCTTGAGGCCGGCGAGATAGTCGCGGCCCATGTCGTCGTTCTGATAGAGCACGCCGATCTTGGCGTTCGGATGCTCCTTGAGAATGTACTTGGCGTAGATGCGTCCCTCAGACACGTAGTTGGGATTATAGGCGATGGTCCAGGGATAGTTCTGCGGATCGTTGAAGCGCGCGGCGCCGGTCGAGGCCAGCAGCTGCGGGATCTTCTTGCCGTTGAGATATTTTTGCACGGCGGCGTTCGCGGCCGTGCCGATGATCTGGAAGGTGAACAGCACCTCGTCGCCTTCGACGAGCTTGCGCACCTGCTCGACCGTCTTCGGCGGCGAATAGGCGTCGTCATACTGGATCAGATTGATCTTGCGGCCGTTGATGCCGCCTTGATCGTTGATCATCTTGAAGTAGGCGGCCTGGGTCTTGCCGATATTGGCGTAGACGGAATAGGCCCCGGAGAACGGCACGGTCTGGCCGATCTTGATCTCGGTGTCGCTCGCGCCGGTGTCGTATTTCTTCTGGGCGAGAGCTTGGTTGGCGGAGAACGCGAAGGCGAGCGCCGCCGTGGCAGTGATGAAGGCTCTGCGATTGCTCATGTGGGGGTGTTCCTCCTGACGGAATTTCCGACCGACGGTCTTGTCCCGTTGATTGCCAACGGTCGCCATCGCTGTCGGAGATTGTGGAGGAACGGCAGGCGACGCGCAAGGATCGCGGCGCCGCGCTATGGCGTCTCAGGTCAGGAACAGCGCTAACAGCGCGAGCGCCGCCGGCAGCGCCTGCACCATCAGGATGCGCGTGCTGACGGTCGCTGCACCATAAGCGCCGGCCACGATCACGCAGAGCAGGAAGAATGCCTTGATCTGGAACGCGAAGGCCGGATTGCCGTGCACCAGCCCCCAGACCAGGCCTGCGGCCAGGAAGCCGTTATAGAGCCCCTGGTTGGCGGCCAGCACCTTTGTGATCGCTGCCTTCTCGGGCGTGTTGCGGAAGACCTTCAAGCCTTGCGGCTTGTCCCAGAGAAACATCTCCAGGATCAGGAAGTAAGCGTGCAGTGCGGCGACCAGCGCCACCAAAATATTCGCGATCCAAATCAAGTTGAGCTCCCCCAGCGCCAGCTTTCGGGTGGACGTTAGCACGGTGGGCGTGGCAAGTGCGATGGCGTGTTTCGATGCCATGGTGCCGCAATGCCCGCGCGACCGACCAAATCACCTGTAAGCTTCGGCCTCGATCGGCTGGCGACGCCGATCGGGATTGCGCTGCTCGTCACCGACGCTGCGGGCGCCTTGCGCGCGCTCGACTGGGAGGATTACGAGCACCGCATGCGCGAGCTCTTGCGCCTGCATTACGGTGTGGTGGAGCTGAGTGACCAATCCGCGCCCGCGGCCATGCGGACTGCGCTGTCGGACTATTTCGACGGCGATCTCGGTCAGCTCTCGGGCATCGCCTGGCGCATCGCCGGTACGCCGTTCCAGCAGAAGGTCTGGAATGCGTTGACGCAAATCCCTGCCGGCACCACGATGAGTTACGGCGCGCTCGCTGCAAGGATCGACATGCCCAATGCCATTCGCGCCGTCGGCCATGCCAACGGCTCCAACCCGATCAGCGTGGTGCTGCCGTGCCACCGCCTGATCGGCGCCGATGGTTCCCTGGTGAAGTATGGCGGCGGCCTCGCGCGCAAGCGCTGGCTGCTGCGGCATGAAGGCGTGGCGGTTTAGGTCTCCCCGCTCACGCCGCGGGCTGAACCGCCTTGTCGCCGGCCATCACGTGGGTCAGCGCGCTCTTGATCGCGGATTGCCGCGTCGGCGCGCTGATCTGTGCGCCCAGGAGGTCGGTGACGTAGAACACGTCGCGGGCGCGCTCGCCGAAGGTCGCGACATGGGCCGAGGCGATGTTGAGGTTGAGCTTCGAGATCGCGGTGGTCAGCTCGTAGAGCAGCCCGGGCCGGTCGAGGCCGGACATCTCGATCACTGTGTAGCGGTCTGACCATTGGTTGTTGATGGTCACTTCCGGCTCGATCACGAACGGCCGCGCCTTGCCGCGCACGGTGCGCCGGGCCACCACTTCGGGCAGACGCAGCTTGCCTTCCAGCACGTCCTCGATCATCTCGCCGATGCGCGTGGCGCGCCGTCCCTCGTCCTCGTCGCGGTCGTATTCCCTGGAGATCGAGATCGTGTCGAGCGCGCGGCCGTCGGTCGTGGTGTAGATCTGGGCATCGACGATGTTGGCGCCGGCCGAGGCACAGGCGCCCGCAATGATCGACAGCAGCCAGGGATGGTCGGCGGCGAAGATGGTCAGCTCGGTGACGCCACGCACCTCGTCGAAGCCGACATTGATCGCAAGCTTGTGGCCGGCCTGCTCGCTGGCGCGGACGAAGCGCGCATGGCGGATCTTGCGCGGCAGCTCGACCTTGAGCCAGTAGGCCGGATAGTGCCGGGCGATATAGGCATCGAGCTCCTCCGCCGGCCATTCCGCGAAGGCGTTACGGAATTCGGCGTATGCGGCCGTGAGGCGCTTGCCGCGGTCAACCTCCGAGAAGCCGCCCGTCAGCACTGGTTCGGTCTCGTAGTACAGCGACCGCAAGAGCTGCGCCTTCCAGCCGTTCCACACGCCCGGGCCGACGCCGCGGATGTCCGCGGTGGTCAGGATCGTCAAGAGCTTCATCTGCTCGACCGACTGCACCACGGCGGCGAAATTCTCGATGGTCTTGCGGTCGGAGAGATCGCGCGACTGCGCGACCGTGGACATCGTCAGATGCTCCTCGATCAGCCAGGCCACGAGCTCGGTGTCGGCCGGACTGAAGCCGAGCCGCGGGCAAAGCCGTCGCGCCACCTTGGCGCCGGCGATCGAGTGATCCTCGGGCCGGCCCTTGGCGACGTCGTGCAGCAGCGTCGCAATGTAGATCACGGAGCGATGCTCCGGCCGGATCTTGCGCATTAGGTCGCTCGCCACCGCGAATTCCTCGATGCCGCCGCGCTCGATGTCCTGGAGGAAGCCGACGCAGCGGATCAAATGCTCGTCGACGGTGTAGTGATGATACATGTTGAACTGCATCATCGAGACGATCTTGCCGAAGGCGCGGATGAAATGGCCGAGCACGCCGGTCTCGTTCATCCGCCGCAGCACGATTTCCGCGTTGTCGGACGTCAGGATCTCCATGAACAGCCGGTTGGCCTCGGGATTCTCGCGCATCTGCGCGTTGATCAGGCCAAGCGAACGCGTCACGTCGCGCATCGCGTCCGGGTGGAAGGCGAGATTGTTCTTCTGCGCCAGGCGGAAGATGCGGATCAAATTGACCGGATCGTGCTTGAACACGTCTGGCGCGGCGACGTTGATGCGGTTGTTATCGACGATGAAGTCGTCGCTGTCGGGCACCCGCCGCTTCACCGCGGTGGGGCGCAGCCGCGCCATCATCCGGCTGAGCACCGGCGCGGGCTTGGCCTGCTGGTCCTCGAGCTTGGCGCAGAGGATGGCGGTGAGGTTGCCGACTTCCTTGGCGACCAGGAAATAGTGCTTCATGAAGCGCTCGACGTCCTGCATGCCGGGATGCGAGGTGTAGCCGAGCCGGACCGCGATCTCGCGCTGGAGATCGAAGGAGAGGCGCTCTTCAGGGCGGCCAGAGTAGAAGTGAAGATTGCAGCGCACCGACCAGAGGAAGTCGGCGCAGCGGCGGAAGGTGCGGTATTCCTGCGCGTCGAACACGCCGCGGTCGACCAGCTCGTCGGTGTCGCTCACGCGGTAGACGTATTTCGCGATCCAGAACAGCGTGTGCAGGTCGCGGAGCGCACCCTTTCCGTCCTTGACGTTGGGTTCGACCAGATATCGCGATTGGCCGCCGCGGCGATGCCGCTCCTCACGCTCGGCGAGTTTCGCGGTGACGAACTCGGACGCGGTGCCTTGCACGACCTCCTTGTCGAAGCGGGCGACCAGCTCGTCATAGAGCGGCCGGTCGCCGGTGAGGAATCGCGTCTCCAGGATCGCGGTGCGGATGGTCATGTCGCCGCGCGCCTGCCGGATCGACTCGTCGACGGAGCGCGTGGCGTGACCGACCTTCAGCCCCATGTCCCAAAGACAATAGAGGATGGCCTCGGCCACCTGCTCGCCCCAGGCGGTCTGCTTGTAGGGCAGGATGAAGAGCAGATCGATGTCGGACTCGGGAGCCATCAGGCCGCGGCCATAGCCGCCGGTCGCCACCACCGCCATGCGCTCGGCACCGCTCGGGATCGGCGAGCGGTAGAGATGGCGGGTCGCGGCCGAATACAGGATGCGGATGATCTCGTCCTGCACGTGGCACAGCCGTTCGGCGCAGCGCCGGCCGTGACGGTCCTTCAGCAGGATCGTCTGTGCCGCGGCGCGCGATGCAATCAGCTCGGCCTTGAGCAATTGCGCCATGGCCGTGCGGAACGCGTCCTCGCGTCCCTGGTGCTTCTCGGCAAGCGCGTCGACCGCGGCGGTGATCCGCGCGGTGTCGAAACGATCGTCCACCTCGGCCTTTTGCTCAGTCGCAACGCTGTCCATGTCTCACCGGATATAAGAGGCGGCAGGCGCTGTCACCCGCCATTCTCTCGCAATAGTCGTTCCATGCTGGAAAGGTGCGGCTTTGGGCAAAGCTGTTCTCAGCCGGCGTGCTTTCGAGGGGTGGATTTTCTCGTTGACCTCTAGATATAACTCATTGAAAAACAATGAAGTTTTTGAGGAGGCCGGGCATGACTAGAGTTACACGACGCATACTGCTGGCGGGAGCGGCTGCTCTCGCGGTGTCCCCTGCGGCGCGGGCGGCGGATCCGCTCAAGGAAATCCGTATCGACTGGGCGACCTATAATCCTGTGTCGATGCTCCTGAAGCAGAAGGGGCTCCTGGAAAAGGAGTTCGCCAAGGACGGCATCACCGTCACCTGGGTGCAGTCGGCCGGCTCCAACAAGGCGCTCGAATTCCTCAATGCGGGCTCGATCGATTTCGGCTCGACCGCAGGCTCGGCGGCGCTGGTCGCCCGCATCAACGGCAACCCGATCAAGTCGATCTATGTCTATTCGCGCCCCGAATGGACGGCGTTGGTGACATCAAAGGATTCCAAGATCGCCGATGTGGCCGACCTCAAGGGAAAGCGCGTCGCGGTGACGCGCGGCACCGATCCGCACATCTTCCTGGTGCGCGCGCTGCTTGGCGCAGGTCTCACCGAAAAGGACATCACGCCGGTGCTGCTCCAGCACGCCGACGGCAAGACCGCCCTGATCCGCGGCGACGTCGATGCGTGGGCCGGGCTCGATCCGATGATGGCGCAGGCCGAGATCGAGGACGGCGCGAAACTGTTCTACCGCAAGGCCGACGCCAACACTTGGGGCATCCTCAATGTGCGCGAGCAGTTCTTGAAGGACTATCCGGACGCCGCCCGCCGCGTGCTTGCCGTTTACGAGGAAGCGCGCAAATATTCGCTCGCGAACTACGACGAGCTGAAGAAGACCTTCATCGCCGTGACCAAGCTGCCGGAGCCTGTCGTCGACAAGCAGCTCAAGGAGCGCACCGAGCTTACCCACAGCCGCATCGGCGCACCGCAGCGCGAATCGATCCTCGCCGCGGGCCTCGCACTGCAACAGGCCGGCGTCGTGGACGCCAAGGTCGATGTGAAGGCAACGCTGGATGCGTTGATCGACGATCGGGTGCCGCTGCCGACGAACTAAAGGCAGGCGCGCGGCAAACTCGGTCGTCGTCCCGGGGCGCGAAGCGAGCCCTGGATCCATAACCAGAGGAGCAGTCTGGGCCAACGGGCAACTCCGAGTCCCCGTAACCAGTTCGCCCCGTGGTTATGGTCCCGGATCTGCGCTCCGCTCCGCTGCGCTTGTCCGGGACGACGGCTGAGAATGCCGCGCGCTCTTGCAATCTCGCACAAGACGCGCTTCCTACCGGCCATGATCTCCGACGCGCCAGTCCTGCAGCAGACTACGGAACCGGCCGAAAGCGCCGCCGCGCCTTCGTGGTTGTCGCGTTATGCGCGTCCATTGCTGGGCGTGTTGCTGCCGCTCACCCTCGCGCTCGGTTGGGAGTTCCTGGTCTGGCTCGGCTGGTCCAACGGCCGGCTGGTGCCGCCGCCCTCGCGCGTGTTCGCCACCATCGTTGATCTTGCCCGCTCCGGCGAATTGGTCCGTCACATTGCCGCAACGCTGTGGCGTGTCGGCCTCGGCTTTGCGTTCGGCGTGGTCGCGGGCACCTTGCTCGGCGCCATATCCGGCTATTGGTCGCTGGCGCGGCGGCTGCTCGATCCAACCGTGCAGGCGCTGCGCGCAATTCCATCGCTGGCCTGGGTGCCGCTGTTCATCCTCTGGCTCGGCATCTTCGAGACCTCGAAGATCGCGCTGATCGCGGTCGGCGTGTTCTTCCCGGTCTATCTCGGCGTGATGGGCGCGATCCTCATCGTCGATCGCAAGATCGTCGAGGTCGGTCGCACCTTCCGTCTGTCCGGACCTGCCATGATCCGCCGGATCCTGCTGCCCGCGGTGCTGCCGGCCTATGTCGTGTCCTTGCGCGTCGGTCTTGGTCTGGGTTGGATGTTCGTGGTGGCGGCCGAGCTGATCGGCGCCTCCGAAGGCCTCGGCTATCTCCTGCTCGACGGCCAGCAGCTCGGCAAGCCCGCGCAGATCCTCGCTGCCATCGTGATCTTCGCGATTCTCGGCAAGCTCACGGATTGGGTGATCGAGATCGCGGCTGCGCCCTTCCTGCGCTGGCAGGACGCCTTCGGGCGTACGACGGGAGCATAAGGCGATGCTGGCGCTCGACCGGGTCAGCAAGACCTATCCCAACGGCGTGCAGGCGCTGGCGCGCTTTTCCGCCGAGATCAGGCAAGGCGAGATCGTCGCCATCATCGGCGGCTCGGGCTGCGGCAAGTCCACGCTGCTGCGCGCCATCGCCGGCCTCGACCGCGCAAGCTCGGGCACGGTGACGCTCGACAGCGAGGCGATCGCCTCGCCGCATGCCAAGATCGGCATCATCTTCCAGGAGCCGCGCCTGCTGCCCTGGCTCAGCGTCGCCGACAATATCGGCTTTGGTCTTGCCGATGGGCCCGCGACCGAGCGGCGTGAAAAGGTGGCGCGTGCGCTCGAGCGTGTCGGGCTCGCCGAGAAGGCGCAGGCCTGGCCTCGCGAGCTCTCGGGCGGGCAGGCACAGCGCGTCGCGATCGCCCGCGCACTGGTGCCGCAGCCCGAGGTGCTCTTGCTCGACGAACCGTTTTCGGCGCTCGATGCCTTCACCCGCAGGGACCTCCAGGATCATCTGCTCGACCTCTGGGCCGACACGCGGCCGACGCTCATCCTCGTCACCCATGATGTCGACGAGGCCGTGGTGCTGGCTGACCGCGTGCTGGTCATGCGGCCGCGGCCGGGCCGGCTGTTCGACCAGATCGAGATCAATCTCGGCCGGCCACGCGACCGCAATTCGCCGCTGTTCGAGAATTTCAAGCGAAGTGTGCTGACGTCACTCGACCGTTCGCTCGACCGCAGCGTGCCCGACCGTGACGCAACCCAGGGTCCCGGTCAGGCCATGTGGTGGTGACAATTTCTCTCCCAGCCGGTACATCGCAATCCGGCACTTCGTAGAGACGATTTCCCGGGAGAGACAAAATGGACGCCGCAGCACTGCGCCAGATGCAGGCCCCGATCAAGGAGCGCTACAAGACCGACCCCAAGACCGCGATGATCACGTTGAAGGCCAAGGGCTCGACCGACAGCGAAGGCATCGCCTGCAAGATCGAGACCGGCCGCGCCATCGCAATGGCTGGATTGCATCCCGCAACCGGCGGCTCCGGCCTCGAGCTCTGCTCCGGCGACATGCTGCTCGAGGCGCTGGTCGCCTGCGCCGGGGTCACGTTGAAATCGGTCGCGACCGCGATCGAGGTGCCCTTGAAGACCGGCAACGTCTACGCCGAGGGCGATCTCGATTTCCGCGGCACGCTCGGCGTCGACAAGGAGACGCCGGTCGGTTTCGCCGAGATCCGTCTGCGCTTCGAGGTCGACACTGATGCGCCGCAAGACAAGCTCGACCTGCTGCTCAAGCTCACCGAGCGCTATTGCGTGGTCTATCAGACCATCAAGAACGGTCCGAAGGTCTCGGTCTCGATGCAGCGGATGTAGCGAGCGAAGGCCGCTCGCCCAACAATCGTGTCGTCTCGGCGAAGCCCGGGACGACAAAAGAAAAAATGTCCCCCGAGCTCCACTTCATCCTCATCCTCGTTCTGCGCATGATGGTCGCGGCGGCGTTCGTCGTGACGGCCTCGATCATCACCGAGCGCTCAGGGCCGGTGATCGGCGCGCTGGTCGCGACTTTGCCGGTTTCAGCCGGACCATCCTACGTCTTCCTCGCGCTCGACCACGATGCTGGCTTCATCGCGGAGGGTGCGCTCGCAAGCCTGCCGGTCAACGCCGCGACGATCTTCATGTGCCTCACCTATGTGGTGCTGGCACAGCGGCGCAGCCTTCTGGTGAGTTGCGGAAGCGCGGTCGCGGTCTGGATCGTGTTCGCATCGATCATCAAGCAGTTCGATTGGCCGCTCACCGCCGGGCTCGCCGCCAATCTGATCGCGTTCGGCATCTGCATTCCGCTGCTCGCGGGCTATCGCCACGTCAAGATGCCGCTGGTGACGCGGCGCTGGTACGACGTGCCAATGCGGGCTGCACTGGTCGCGACCCTGGTCGCCATCGTCGTCTCGACCTCGGGCTGGGTTGGTCCCCGGATCAGCGGCATCATCGCGCTGTATCCCGTGGTGTTTTCCAGCATCATGGTGATCCTGCATCCGCGCATCGGCGGTCCGCCCACCGCCGCGGTGCTGGCCAATTCGGCCTGGGGTCTGCTCGGATTCGGAATGGCGATCGCGGTGTTGCACGTCGCGGTGGTGTGGTTCGGCTCCGCTATCGGACTCTCTGTCGCGCTTGGCACTTGCGTGACCTGGAATCTGACGCTGTGGTGGATGGGCCGGCGGAAGCTTCGAGGCAACGAGGCCTGACAACATCGTCGCGCAGACTTTTCAAGGCAAGCCGCAGGTCACCCGGAGTACTACGGTGGTGGGCTGACGCGTGGCGGCAATTGAGCCTGCAGTGCACTTTTCATCCTTGCCAGGCATCGTTGCCCCGCTAAGTCATTGAATGATCATTCATCTGCCGATGCGTCGGCGCCCAGGTGCAGGTTTTTTTCGAGCGTTCTTCAATCACTCGCGCGTGCCATTTATCGATAGCTTAGTTAGCGGTTTGTTTCAGCTTGCGTCCTATACCTGGACTCGTTGGCGTCCAGTTTAGCATTCAACGCCATTTTTTTTCGGCCATCGGTCCATGGCACCGAGCACAACCAGATCAATTTGGAGGGACCATGTTCAAGCGCAAGTCGAATAGCGGTGCATTGGTTATGATGGCTGCAAAGGCCGTGAGCGCCAACCTGATGGTGGCCGACAACGACCTGAACATCGTCTACATGAATGATGCGGTGACAGACCTGCTGCGCGCGGCTGAGCCCGACCTCAAGAAAGAGCTGCCCCACTTCAACGTGGCGACGCTCGTTGGAACTAACATCGATGTGTTTCATAAGAATCCCCAGCATCAGCGCAAGATGCTAGCGAGCCTCAGCGCGGTGCATCGTGCGATGATCCAGGTTGGTGGCCACAAATTCGACCTCGTCGCGACACCGCTGAAGAACGAAGACGGCAGCCGGGCCGGAACTGTCGTGGAATGGTCCGATGCTTCGATCCGCCTTCAGAACCTCGACTTCGGAGGACAGGTTGCGGCCGCGAACCGCTCACAGGCGGTCATCGAGTTCGCGATGGATGGCACGGTCCTCACCGCCAACGAGAATTTCCTGCGTACGCTCGGATACACGATGAACGAGATCCAGGGCAAACATCACAGCATGTTCGTTCCGTCTGTCGAACGCGAAAGCCCGGCCTATCGCGAGTTCTGGGCTGCGCTCAACCGCGGCGAATATCAGGTCGCCGAATACAAGCGGATCGGCAAGGGAGCCAAGGAAGTCTGGATCCAAGCATCATACAATCCCGTTTTCGACGAGAAGGGCAGGCCCACCAAGGTGGTGAAGTTCGCGACCGACGTCACTGAACAGAAGCTCAGGAATGCCGACCTTGCGGGCCAGATCGCGGCGATCGACAAGGCGCAGGCGGTGATCGAGTTCAACATGGACGGTACGATCATCACCGCCAACGCCAATTTCCTCGGCGCGGTCGGCTATTCGCTGGCCGAGATCAAGGGCAAGCACCACAGCATGTTCGTCGAGCCGTCGGAGCGCGATGGCAATGGCTATCGCGAGTTCTGGGCGGCGCTCAACCGCGGTCAGTACCAGGCGGCCGAATACAAGCGTCTCGGCAAGGGCGGCAGGGAGGTCTATATCCAGGCCTCCTACAACCCGATCATGGATCTCAATGGCAAGCCGTTCAAGGTCGTGAAATATGCGACCGACGTCACGAAGCAGGTGCTGGTCCGCATGGGCAACGAGCGCGTCCGCGGCATGATGGAATCGGTCGCCGCGGGTTCGGAGGAACTGAACGCCTCGGTGCGGGAGATTTCCGAGGCCATGACCAAATCGCGCGAGACCGCGATGAGCGCAGTGGAGCAGGTCGCGTCCGCTGATGCCCAGGCCCAGCGCCTCACTGAAGCGGCGCTGGCGATGAGCGGGATCGTCGAGCTCATCAACAACATCACCGGGCAGATCAATCTCCTGGCGCTCAACGCCACCATCGAATCCGCCCGCGCTGGCGAAGCCGGCCGCGGCTTCGCCGTAGTTGCTTCCGAAGTGAAGAGCCTCGCCAATCAGGCCAAGCAGGCCACCGACAAGATTGGTGCCGAGATCGGCAGTCTCAACGGCATCTCCGGCGACGTCGTGAGCGCGCTCGGCTCGATCAAGACGGCCATCAGCAACGTCAGCGAATATGTGACGTCGACGGCCGCGGCAATCGAAGAGCAGAGCACGGTGACCAACGAGATGTCGACCAGCATGCAGCGCGCCGCCGCAGAAGCGGCGGCGATCGCGGCGAGGGCGTAACGGTCAGAGGCGTAGGGTGGATTAGCGCAGCGTAAGCCACCCTACGGCACCTTCACTGCTTCGGCAGCTTGGCCTTCAAGGCATACAGCGCATCGAGCGCTTCGCGTGGCGACATCTCGTCCGGATGCAGCGCCTTCACCGCGGCCATCAGCAGTTCGGCCTCGCTCGGCGGAGCGGCTTCTGCGGCGGCGCGCGAGGGCACTGCGAACAGCGGCAGATCGTCGGCGAGCGCGCGCGCGGTCTGACCGCGGTCCTGGGCTTCCAGCTTCGCCAGTACCGATTTGGCGCGCGTGATCACGGCCGGCGGCAGGCCCGCGAGCTTGGCGACCTGAATGCCGTAAGAGCGATCGGCCGAACCCGGCAACACCTCGTGCAGGAACACGACGTTGCCCTGCCATTCCTTCACTCGCACGGTCGCGTTGAACATGCGCGGCAGTTTGGCAGAGAGCGCCGTCAGCTCGTGATAATGCGTCGCGAACAGCGTGCGGCAGCGGTTGCTCTCGTGCAGGTGCTCGATTGCGGCCCAGGCGATCGAGAGACCGTCGAAGGTCGCGGTGCCGCGGCCGATTTCATCGAGGATCACGAGCGCGCGCTCGCCGGCCTGGTTGAGGATCGCGGCGGTCTCGACCATCTCGACCATGAAGGTGGAACGGCCGCGGGCGAGATCGTCGGCGGCGCCGACACGCGAGAACAGGCGGTCGATGATGCCGATCCGCGCGCGTGTCGCCGGCACGAAACTTCCGATTTGAGCAAGAAGAGCAATCAGCGCGTTCTGGCGCAGGAAGGTCGATTTACCGGCCATGTTCGGACCGGTCAGCAACCAGAGCTGGCCGGAGTTTTGCGCAGGGCCTGGCGAGAGATCGCAGGCATTGGCGATGAACGGCTCGCCATTGCGCTTCAAGGCCTGCTCGACCACCGGATGGCGGCCGGCCTCGATGGCAAAGCCGAGAGACGAGTCCACCTCGGGCCGCACATAGTTCTCGTCGATCGCCAGCTTGGCCAGCGACGTCGCGACGTCGAGCAGCGCAAAGGCGTGAGCGGCGGCGCGCAGATCCTCGCTGATTGCCAACGCCTTCGCGCAGAGCCGCTCGAAAATATCGAGCTCGAGCCCGAGTGCGCGGTCGCCGGCATTGGCGATCTTGGCTTCGATCTCCCCGAGTTCCGAGGTGGTGAAGCGGACCTGGCCGGCCAGCGTCTGACGGTGGATGAAGGTTGCGTTCAGCGGCGCCGACATCAGCTTGTCGCCGTGCTGCGCGGTGACCTCGACGAAATAGCCGAGCACGTTGTTGTGCCGGATCTTGAGACCCTTCACACCCGCGTTGTCGGCATAGCGCGCCTGCATCGAGGCCACCACCAGGCGTGAGGCGTCGCGCAGGTTCCGCGTTTCGTCCAGCGCAGGCTCATAGCCCTGGCGAACGAACCCGCCGTCGCGCTTGATCAGCGGCAGTTGATCGTCGAGCGCCTTGGCGAATTCCGCCGCGAGCCCGCGCGATGGCCTTTGCAGCGCCGCCATCACCACGGCGATCTCCTGCGGCGGCTGGTCGAGTTCATCAAGCCGCGTCAGCACCTGGTCGGCGGCGATGATGCCGTCGCGCAGGCCGGCGAGGTCGCGTGGCCCGCCACGGCCGACGGAGATACGGGCCAGCGCCCGCGACATGTCCGGGGCGCCGCGCAGGATGCTGCGGATGTCCTCGCGCGCGGCGGAGTCGGCAACGAAGCTGCCGATGGCATCGAGCCGCCGCGCAATCGCCGCCGCATCGGTCAGCGGCGCGGCAAGCCGCTGCGCCAGCAGGCGCGAGCCGGCCGAGGTCACCGTGCTGTCGATCGCATCGAGTAGCGAGCCGCGGCGTTCGCCGGCCAGCGTCCGCGTCAGTTCGAGATTGGCGCGCGTCGCCGGATCGATCGCCATGGTCGCACCCGAGGCTTCGCGCGCTGGCGGCGACAGCGGCGGATGCTTGCCGACTTGGGTGCGGTCAACATAGGTGACGGCGGCGGCGGCAGCAGTGGCTTCCAGCCGCGTGAGCTGCGACAGTCCGTCCATGGTCGCGACGGCAAAATAGTCGCACAGCCGCTTCTCGGCGGTGGCGCCGTCGAAGACGTCGCGGGTCAGCGGCGTCACCGCCGGCAGCTCGCGCAGGGTTTGTCCGAGCTCGCTATCGTTATAGAGCGCGTCGGTGACGATCACCTCGTTCGGATTGATGCGCGCCAGCGTCGCGGCGAGTTCGCCGCCCGAACATTCCGTCACCGTGAACTCGGCGGTCGAGATGTCGATCCAGGCGAGGCCGAAGCGGTCACCGCCCGCCGATGAGCGCGCGCGCGCGAGCGCCAGCAGGTAATTGTTGGCGCGCGCGTCGAGCAGCGTGTCCTCGGTCAGCGTGCCCGGCGTGACCAGGCGCACCACGCCGCGGCGCACGACGCTCTTGTTGCCGCGCGCCCTGGCGGCGGCGGGATCCTCGGTCTGCTCGCACACCGCGACCCGGTGGCCGGCGGTGATCAGCCGGTGCAGATAATCCTCGGAGCGCTCGACCGGCACGCCGCACATCGGGATATCGGCGCCCTGATGTTTGCCGCGCTTGGTCAGGACGATGCCGAGTGTCCTGGAGGCGATCTCTGCGTCCTCGAAGAACAGTTCGTAAAAGTCGCCCATCCGGTAGAACAGCAAGAGACCCTGATGCGCCGCCTTGATTTCAAGGTACTGTTCCATCATCGGGGTCACGCGCGCGGCAGCTTCCGCCTGCGGCGCGGGCGTATCGTCGGGGGGCAGGACAGGGATCGGCTGTTGCATTGTCATGGGCGGCGCAACCTACAAAATTTCACCCCGCGCTCCTATCGCTTTGGCCGCGGAGGGGAGGTTTTCCACGTTGTCCGCACCGCGACATGCGCAACTCGCCTGCGCACCCCTCGGAACACGCGCGCATCGGTCAATTGACCTGCCGCGGGCGCCCTCCTAAAACTTCGTCGACATTGAAGAATTTAGGCCGGATCGCGGCATTCAGGGAGAACAACGATGCGTGACGTCTTTATCTGCGATGCCGTGCGGACCCCGATCGGCCGTTTTGGCGGCTCGCTCGCCAAGGTGCGTGCCGACGACCTGGCGGCGGCCCCGATCAAGGCTCTGATGGCCAAGCACCCCAATCTTGATTGGGCTGAGGTCGACGAGGTCTTCTTCGGCTGTGCCAACCAGGCCGGCGAGGACAACCGCAACGTGGCACGCATGGCGCTCCTGCTTGCGGGCCTGCCGGATTCGGTTCCGGGCCAGACCCTGAACCGGCTCTGTGCCTCCGGCCTCGATGCGGTCGGTGCCGCCGGCCGCGCCATCCGCTCCGGCGAGATCGAGCTTGCGATTGCCGGCGGCGTCGAATCCATGACGCGCGCGCCCTTCGTGATGGGCAAGGCGCAGGAAGCGTTCTCGCGCTCGGCTGAGATCTTCGACACCACGATCGGCTGGCGCTTCATCAATCCGCTGCTGAAGGCGCAGTATGGCGTCGACGCGATGCCCGAGACCGGCGAGAACGTCGCCGAGGAATTCCAGGTCTCCCGCGCCGATCAGGACGCGTTCGCGATCCGCTCGCAGCAGCGCGCGGGCGCCGCGATCGCGGCCGGCTATTTCGCCGAAGAAATCACCCCGATCACCATTCCGGGCGGCAAGGCCGGCCCTGTCATCGTCGACAAGGACGAGCATCCGCGCCCCGAGACCACGCTGGAAGCGCTGACCAAGCTCAGGCCGATCGTGCGCAATCCCGGCACGGTGACCGCCGGCAACGCCTCCGGCGTCAACGACGGCGCCGCCGCGATGATCCTGGCGTCCGAGGCCGCCGTGAAGAAGCACGGCCTGACGCCCCGCGCGCGCATCCTCGGCCTCGCATCGGCCGGCGTGCCGCCGCGCATCATGGGCATCGGCCCGGTGCCGGCCACCCGCAAGCTGATGGCGCGTCTCGGCAAGAAGATCAGCGATTTCGACCTGATCGAGCTCAACGAAGCGTTCGCCTCGCAGGGTATCGCCTGCATGCGCCAGCTCGGCGTTGCCGACGATGCCGATTTCGTCAATCCGCATGGCGGTGCGATCGCGCTCGGTCATCCCCTCGGCATGAGCGGCGCGCGCCTCGCGCTCACCGCGGTGCACGGCATGGAAAAGCGCGGCGGCAAGCTGGCGCTCGCCACCATGTGCGTCGGCGTCGGTCAGGGCGTGGCTGTCGCGATCGAGAAGCTGAACTGACCGGATGCGTGGCGTTCCGTCATCCCGGAACCGGGTGCCCAGACTCGTCATGCCCGGGCTTGTCCCGGGCATCCACGTTCTTGTGCCGCGAGAAGAAGGTCGTGGATGGCCGGGACAAGCCCGGCCATGACGCAAGGTGAGGGGAGCATCCCATGATTATCGCGCGCGAGCAGGACGTCACGGCCGCGGCATTGGCGGTGATGGAGCGGACGTCAGATCCGCGGCTGCGCCAGATCATGACCTCTCTGGTCAAGCACCTGCATGCCTTCGTCCGCGACGTTCGCCTGACCGAGAAGGAATTCCGCGACGCCACGGCTGTGATCGCCGAACTCGGCAAGCTCTCGACCGACACGCACAACGAGGTCGTGCTGATGGCAGGCTCGCTCGGCGTCTCGCCGCTGGTGTGCCTGCTCAACAATGGTGATCAGGGTAACACGGAAACCGACCAGTCGCTGCTCGGACCATTCTGGCGGCTGAACTCGCCGCGGGTGGAAAATGGCGGATCGATCGTTCGCTCCGAGACCCCTGGCGCGCCGCTGTTCGTCAACGGCCGCGTCGTGGACAAGGACGGTCGCCCCGTCGCCGGCGCCGAGGTCGACGTCTGGCACGCATCGCCGGTTGGTCTCTATGAAAACCAGGACCCTGAGCAGGCCGACATGAACCTGCGCGGCAAGTTTACGACCGACCAGGACGGAGCCTTCTCGTTCCGCTCCGTGATGATGGTCGGCTATCCCATCCCGACCGACGGTGTGGTCGGCCGCCTCCTGGAGGCGCAGAGCCGGCATCCCTATCGTCCCGCGCACCTGCACGCCCTGGTTTTCAAACCCGGATTCAAGGTGCTGATCTCGCAGGTCTACGACCCCGCCGATCCGCATATCGATAGCGACGTGCAGTTCGGCGTGACCAAGGCGCTGCTCGGCAAGTTCCTGCGCCATGACACACCGCACCCAACCGGGCGCGACGTCGCGACGCCCTGGTATTCGCTCGACCATGTCTACCGGCTCGAAGCCGGCGAGGCCGTCCTGCCGCGTCCGCCGATCAAATAGGGCTCAAAGCCGCTTCCCCCAATTAGTTATATCCTATAATGATTGGCGGAAACGTTGACCGGTCGGAAAAGGGCCGGGGAGGAGTTCGCCAATGACATTCATCTATCCCGTCGACAGCAACATGGCGCATCCGCTGCCGCTGTCGCCCGAGTACAAGAGCTCGATCAAGCGCGCGCCGAACAAGCCCTTGATCCCGATGCGCCATACGCTCTCGGAGCTGACCGGCCCGGTCTACGGCCACGAGACCGTGCGCGAGGGCGACAACGACCTCACCACCCAACACACCGGCGAGCCGCTCGGCGAACGCATCATCGTGCACGGCCATGTGCGCGACGAGGACGGCCGCGGCGTGCCGAGTTCGCTGGTCGAGATCTGGCAGGCCAATTCCTGCGGCCGTTACGTTCACGTCCGCGACCAGCATCCGGCGCCGCTGGATCCGAACTTTACGGGCGCCGGCCGCACCGTGAGCGACGCCTACGGTTACTATCGCTTTGTCACGATCAAGCCTGGCGCCTATCCCTGGGGCAACCATCACAACGCCTGGCGTCCCGCCCACATCCATCTCTCGGTGTTCGGCCATTCCTTTGTCACGCGTCTCGTGACGCAGATGTACTTCCCGGCCGATCCGCTATTCCCGTTCGATCCGATCTTCAATTCGGTACCGGACGAGAAGGCGCGGGCGCGGATGGTGTCGTCGTTCGATCTCGAGAACACCCAGCCCGAATGGGCGCTGTGTTATCGCTTTGACATCGTGCTGCGCGGCAAGAACGCCACCCCTATGGAGAACCATTAAGTGCAGGACAATGGGATCACGCCGTCGCAGACCGTCGGCCCGTTCTTCAAATACGGCCTGACGCCGACCGGCGAGTATGCCTGGAACGATGCGTTCAGCAACTCGACCCTGACGCCCGACGTCACCGGCGATCGTGTCCGGATCGAGGGCCGCGTGTTCGACGGCGATGGCGTCGTTGTGCCCGATGTCATGCTGGAGATCTGGCAGGCCAATGCGCAGGGGCGCTTCGCCGATCCGCAGGACAAGCGCGCGCTGCCGAATGCGAGCTTCCGTGGCTTTGCCCGCTGCGGCACCGACAAGGACGGCAATTATTCCTTTGAAACCATCAAGCCGGGCGCGGTGCCCGATCCCGACGGCAAGCCGCAGGCGCCGCATATCCTGCTTGCGGTGTTTGGCCGCGGCATGCTGCGACATCTCTACACCCGCATCTATTTCAACGACGAGGCCGGCAATGCCGCCGATCCCGTGCTGGCGGTGGTGCCGGCCGACCGCCGCGCTACGCTGACCGCCGTGCGCGAGGCCGGCAAGCCGGTTTACCGGCTCGACCTGCGGCTTCAGGGCGACAACGAAACGGTGTTTTTCGACGTGTGAATCCAGCGTCGTCCCGGGCAGGCCGAGCGCCGATCCGGGACGACAGCGGAGGACGGGCCTGATTTCGCTGCCCAAAACCGTTCACCTGACGCCGTTTCCCGTATTTTTTCGGAGTTCGCGCGATGCAATTTCCGCGCGATGCAATCCCGTGTTTACCGTAATCCTCTAGGGTCCGTGGGATTCGGCGCGGCCCATTGGATTGTTCCATGAAAATTCGCCTTTCACTTTCTTCGGCAATCATTGCTTTCGGCATCGTTCTGGCGATCGGTTTCACCGCCGTGGTCTCCACCAGCCTTTACGCCTTGAAAGAGCTCAAGGTCGGCGGCCCGCTCTATTCCGACATCAAGCTGGGCAATGACCTCATCGCCGACATCCTGCCGCCGCCGGAATATGTGATCGAGGCCTATCTCGAGGCCACGCTCGCCATGCGCGAGCCTGACCAGCTGGCGGCCCATGGCGAGCGCCTGGTCCAGCTCCGCAAGGACTACGACGAGCGCAAGGCATTCTGGGTCACCTCCAGCCTCTCGGCCGACCTGAAGACGGCCCTGGTGTCGAAATCGGACGCCGAGGTGCAGAAGTTCTGGAAGCTGTTGTCCGACCAGCTCCTCCCCGCGCTCAAGGCCAAGGACACGGCCGCCTCCGAGCGCGCCTACGCGCAGCTCAAGGACGCCTACACCGCGCACCGCGCCGTCATCGACAGCATCGTCGAGAGCGCCAACAAGCAGAATGCCGACATGGAGAAGCTCGCCGCGGACCGCGACAGCTCCATGCTTTATATCCTCCTCGGCGTCTCCGCCGCCGTCCTCGCCTTCATTGCGGCGGGCCTGCTCGGCGTCGCGCTCGGCGTGATGCGTCCGATCGTGCGTATGACCAGCACGATGCAAAAGCTCGCGACCGGCGATCTCGCCGCCGACATTCCTTTCGCGCACCGGCGGGACGAGGTCGGCTCGATGGCGGGCGCGCTCCTGGTGTTCAAGCAGGCGGCGGTCGAGAATTCCCGCCTGCGCGAGGAGCAGTTGCAGAAGGAGCAGGAGGCGGCGCTCGCCAAGCGCGGGGCCCTGCACCAGATGGCCGAAACCGTCGAGCGCGAGACCGGCCGCTCGGTCGACACCGCGAGCGCGGCGACGCAAGGCGTGGAGCGTGCCGCCTCCAGTCTGTCCGAGATCGCAAAGTCGCTCTCGACACAGTCGCAGGCGGTCGCAGCCGCCTCCACCCAGGCCCTCGGCAGCTCGCAGACCGTCTCGGCCGCAGCTGAAGAACTCAGTGCTTCGATCCGCGAGATCGCAACACAGGTCGCGCGGACCAGCACGGTTACAAAATCGGCGGTCGCCGGTCGGGAACAGGCGCGCTCGACCATCCAGACGCTGGCCGGATCAGTGAAGAAGATCGCCGAGGTCTCCGACCTCATCGGCGGCATCGCCGGCCAGACCAATCTGCTGGCACTCAACGCCACGATCGAGGCGGCGCGCGCCGGGGAGGCCGGCCGTGGCTTCGCGGTGGTCGCCGCCGAAGTGAAATCCCTGTCCGACCAGACCGCCAAATCCACCGAGGAGATCGCGCGGCTGATTGCCGAGATTCAGGCCTCGACGCAGGCCGCGGTCGACGCCGTCGAAACCATGGGAGGCCACATCGTCGAGATTGACGGCGTCGCCACCTCGGTTGCCGCCGCGATGGAAGAGCAGGACGCCGCGACGCGAGAGATCACGCGGTCGATCTCCGAATCGGCTTCCGCGGCCAAGGAGGTCTCGGCCAAGATCGGTGATGTCAGCCGCGACGCCGCCTCCGTGAACGAGCGCGCCGCGGAGGTCAGACAGGCGATCGCCGGCATGGCAGCCAATCTCGAACAGCTCCGGTCGGTCGTGGTCCGGACGGTGCGCGACTCGACCGCCGCGGCTTAGGCCGGCATAAGGGGGCGTTGGTGCGTGAGGCGTGATCGTGCGGTATAGCGCGGGACAGGGGCATCGTGGTTCATGGCAACTCCACAATTGCCGGCGGTCGTTGAGCCCGCCCGACTGACGGCTGCACTACGCAGGGGTGGCGTACTGGACGCTGGCGCTGTGCGCGAGGTGAAGGTCCTGCACCAGCGCGAGACAGTCGTGTCACAGATCATTCGCCTCGGCCTGCGTTATGTCGGGGAATCCGCCGGTGCGCCGCAATCTCTGATCCTGAAGACTGCCAATTCCGACTTCGCCAAGACGCTTGCAGATGCTGGTCGACAGGAAGTGGCTTTCTACACGCAGCTTGGGCCAAGCATGCCGCAAGGGCTCGCGCCGCGCTGCTTCGACGGGAGTTTCGACGAGGAGAGCCTCGATTGGCACCTGCTGCTTGAGGATCTCACCGACAGCCACGAGATCGCGACCAAATGGCCGCTGCCGCCGTCGCGTGAGCAGGCGGTGGCGATCGTCACGACGCTGGCACGCTGGCATGCGGCGTGGTGGGACCATCCTGGTCTGGGTGATACCGTCGGCACTTGGGCGAGCCCCGAGGACCGCATGCAGCACATGGAGACCTTCGCCGGCCATTACGATCGTTTTGCCGATCTGCTCGGCGACCGCCTCGGCGAAGAGCGCCGCATCCTCTACCGCCGCCTGATCGAGCACTCGGCCCGGCTATCCCAGCGCTATCATTCGCGACGTCACATCAGCATTGCCCATGGTGATGCCCATATCTGGAATTTCCTGCTGCCGCGCCCCGGCGTCGCGGATACCGCGCGCATCTTCGATTTCGACCAGTGGCGCATCAACGTGCCTACGAGTGACCTCGCCTACATGATGGCGATGCAGTGGTATCCGGACCGCAGGCAGATGCTCGAGCGGCCGCTGCTCAACCTTTATCACGAGACGCTGATCGCCAGCGGTGTCAGCGGCTACACGCGCGGTGCGCTCGACCAGGACTATCGCCTGTCTGTGCTTTGGCACATCACGAGGCCGGTCTGGCAATGGAGCATCAACCTCCCGCCGTTGATCTGGTGGAATAATCTGGAGCGTGTGATGATGGCGGTCGAGGATCTGGGCTGCGAGGAGCTTTTGTAACTGCTCGCGCCACAAAACCGCTGTCGTCCCGGCGAAGGCCGGGACCCATACCGCGAGGTCTATCGGTCTCGAACGATGTTCGTCCCGAACGAAGATCATTCCCGGTCTTCGTCAAACTGCGCTCTGTGGTAATGGGTCCCGGCCTTCGCCGGGACGACGGCGTTACTCCATCACCGCGTGCTCCGGCCCGGCCGCCTGCTTGCGCAGGGTGGCCTTGGTCGAGCCGATCAGCAGGGCGAGCGGGATGGTGCAGAGGATGAAGAACATCACCAGCTGGTAGTCGTGCGCGAAGGCGATGATCTGCGCCTGCACGCTGACCATGCGATCGGCCATGGCACGGCCGGCGTCGGTGGAGAGATTGATCATGCCGCTGACGCTGGGCATCTGGAGCGCGTGGTTGAACGGGTTGATGTGCTCGGACAGGATCGCGTAGGTCCGCTGCGTGCCCTGCGTCAGCTGGGCGATGACGACGGAAATGCCGACCGAGCTCGCGACGTTACGCATCAGGGTCAGCATCGCGGTGCCGTCGGTGCGCAGCTCGTTCGACAAGGTCAGGAACGCCACCGTCGATAGCGGCACGAAGACGAGGCCGAAGCCGAAGCCCTGGATGACGCTGACGGTCACGATCTCCGGCACCTGGGTCAAATCGGTCCAGCCGGTCATCTGGAACAGCGAGCCCGCGGTCAGCGTCAGGCCCGTGATGATCAGCGTGCGGGCCTCTACATAACGCATCATGCGGCCGACCAGCATCATGGCGAAGAAGGTGCCGAATCCACGGCTCGCCAGCAGCAGGCCCGCGGTGATGATGGGATAGCCGATCACGTTCTGCATGTAGGGCGAGGCCAGCGCCATGGTCGAGAACAGCACGAGCCCCATCACGACCATGAACATGCAGCCGGTGACGAAGTTGCGATCCCTGAAGAGCGCGAAGCGGATGAACGGCGTCGAGGTCGTGAAGGAGTGCGCAATGAAGAAATAGAAGGCGACGGCCGAGACGATGAACTCCGCAAGGATCTCACCCGATTCGAGCCAGCCCAATTGCTCGCCGCGGTCGAGCGCGAGCTGAAGCGAGCCGATTGCGACCGCCAGCGCCGCGAAGCCGAACCAATCGAACTTGAGACTGAGATCCTTCCGGGTCTCGTCCATGAAGATGATCAGCCCGATCACGGTAATGGCGCCGAACGGCAGATTGACGAAGAACACCCAGTGCCAGGAATAAGTCTCGGTCAGCCAGGCGCCGAGCGAGGGACCCATGATCGGTCCCATCATCACGCCCATGCCCCAGATCGACATGGCCTTGGCGCGTTCCTGGAGCGTGTAATAGTCGAGCATCACCGATTGCGACAACGGCACCAGGGCCGCGCCGAACACGCCCTGCAGCAGGCGAAACAGCACCATCTGGTTGATGTCCTGCGCAAGCCCGCACAGCACCGATGCCATGGTGAAGCCGGCCGAGCAGATGATGAAGATGCGCTTGCGGCCGAAGCGGTTGGCGATCCAGCCCACCGGTGCCGTCATGATCGCGGCGGCGACGATGTAGGAGGTCAGCACCCAGTTGATCTGGTCCTGCGAGGCCGACAGAGTGCCCTGCATGTAGGGCAGGGCGACGTTGGCGATGGTGGTGTCCAGCGCCTGCATGATGGTTGCCGTCATGGCGCAGATCGTCACCATGTTCCGGCGCAGGCCGGGAACCATCAAATGGGCATTGGGGCCGGACATCGGATCAGTCCCTGTCTCAGTCTTTGTCCGAATCTTTGTCTTGGCTCGCGGTCGCCGACAGGCCGAGCAGGCCGGCGAGCGAGCGCCGGTGGCCGGTGTCGATGGTGGCGTAGACGCTCATGCCGGCCTTCAGCTTGCGCACGTATTTGTCGGTCTCGTCGAAATAGATCCGGATCGGCACGCGTTGCACCACCTTGACGAAATTGCCGCTGGCGTTCTGCGGCGGCAGGATCGCGAATTGCGCGCCGGTGCCGGGCGAGAGCGAGCCGATCTTGCCCTTGAAGAGATGGTTCGGGAATGCGTCGACCTCGAGCGTGACCGGCTGTCCTTCGGTGACGTAGGTGAGGTCGCTCTCCTTCGGATTGGCGTCGACCCAGGGATGGGCGACGTCGATGATGGAAAACACCGGCGTGCCGGCAGCGACGTAGCGGCCGAGCTGGATCTGCTCGACCTGGGTTGCCACGCCATCCATCGGCGCGCGGAGCACGGTGTGGTCGAGGTTGCGCTGGGCATCGTCCAGCTTGGCTTTGGCTTGCGCGTAGGCGGGGAATTGCTCCAGCGGCAACTCGGGATTGCCGAGCAATTGGGTCTTTGCATTGGAGAGCTGCTGCTTGATGTATTGCGCCTGCGCTCCGGCGGTCACCAGTGCATTCGACGCGTTGTCGAGATCGAGCTGCGAGCCGTAATTGTTCTTTACCAGCGCCTGCTTGCGCTCGACGTCGCGCTGCTTCAGGTCGACGCCCTGCTGGGCGAGATTGAGCATGTCGCCGTAGATCTTGATGTTGGCAACCAGATTGTCATAAGTGATGCGGGCTTGGGCGAGTTGCGCTTTGGCTTCTTCCAGCGCATGACGGAACGGAGCGGGGTCGATCTCGAACAGCTCGTCACCGTGCTTGACGATCTGGCCCTCCTTGACGACGACCTTCTGGATTTTGCCGGAGATGTCGGGCGTCACCAGCACCTTCTGGGCGCCGACATAGGCGTCGTCGGTGCCGACGTAACGGCCGCCATTGAGATAGAAGGTGAAGCCGGCAACCGCGACGACGACCGGCAGCACGACCAGGAGCAGGACGCGGCGATAACGGCGCAGGCCCGCCACCAGGCGGCGGCGCGGATTGGTGCCGGCTTTCTTGGTGGGCTTGCCGCTGTCGCTCTTCTGCTCGGGCTGGAATTTGAGAACCTGATCAGCCATAGCGCTGCTCCTTACGCGCTTGTTCCGCTCCGCTGGTCTGGATCGCGGACCGCACGTTTTCCTTGATTGTTTCGAGTTGGGTGAGGAGGCGATGGGCGTCCGCCGGCGTGATGCCGTCGAGTGCGTTGGCCGTGAGCTCGGACTTCAGCCCGCTCATCCGCCCGAGCAACTGCCGCCCGGCCTTCTTCAGGTACAGCCGCTTGACGCGGCGATCCGAAGGATCGTTGCGTCGCTCGATCCAGTCGCTGTCGCAGAGTTTGTCGATCAGGCGCGTCAGCGTGATCGGCTGCACCTCGAGAAGCTCGGCGAGCTCCGACTGCTTCATGCCTTCGCTGCGCTCGACCTTGGCGAGCACCGCCCATTGCGCGCGGGTGATGCCGAAGCGCGAGGCTTCCTTGTCGGCATAGACCCGGAGCAGGCGATAGAGCTCGGCGAGCGTAAACAGGAAATTCTGGTCCACGGGCCCTGGGCTCATGAGCTTGGTCTCCAATAAGCTTGGAATATAATAAGCAAGCTTATGATTATTTCACGGCGGGTTTGCGGGACGCTGTCCCGCAGGCCGAGCATGGCTGATGGGCGCATCGCCGGTCCTGCTTTGGGTTCCCCTGTCGAAATGCTAGAACGCCGGTCGCATGACCCTCGTAAAGCCGGCATTTCCCGCGCCCGACCACGATCACGGCCGCTGCACCGCGGATGCGCTGGCGCATGCCGAAGCCGTCTGCGGAGAGCGCGCGCAGAAATTCACGCCGATACGCCGCCATGTGTTGGGGGCGCTGCTCTCGAGCCACCGGCCGCTCGGCGCCTATGAGGTGATCGACGAGCTGGCGAAATCGATGCCGCGGCCGGCGCCGATCACGGTCTATCGTGCTCTCGATTTCCTGATGGCCAACGGCCTCGTGCACCGCATCGAAAGCCGCAACGCCTATCTCGCCTGCGCCGCTCACGACCACGACGCGACCTCGGCGGTGACGTTCCTGATCTGCGAGCGCTGCGGCCTGGTCGGTGAGATTCCGTCGGCTTCCTTCGCCAAGGACCTCAACGCCGCCGCACGCAGCTCAGGCTTCGCTCCCAAATTGTCCGTGGTGGAAATCACGGGCGTCTGCGCGCATTGTCAGAAAGCTGCATAGAACAACAACGGCGCAAGCCGGTTTTTTTCAGGAAGAAATGTCCCCACCTCAAACCATACCGTCCGCCGGTCGTCCCCTCAGTGCCGGCGCCATCGCCCTGATGCTCATGCTGTGCCTGACCTGGGGGTTCAACCAGATCGCGGTGAAGCTGGTGCTGCCGGACATCCCGCCGATGCTGCAGGCCACGTTCCGCTCGATGGGCGCGCTGCCGGTGCTGTTCATCATCGGCAGCTTGCGCGGCGTTAACTTCTTCGAGCGCGACGGCACCTGGAAGCCGGGCGTCATCGCCGGACTGATGTTCGGCATCGAGTTCGTGCTGATCTTCCAGGGTCTGCGCTTCACGCCGGCATCGCGGGCGGTCGTGTTCCTCTACACCGCGCCGTTCTTCGTCGCGCTCGGCTCCTACCAGGTGCTCGGCGAGCGGCTTGGCGGGACGCAATGGCTGGGGCTCGCCATCAGCTTTGCCGGTGTCGCACTCGCGATCGGCGTGCCGCAGCCCAATGTCGATTCGCATGTTCTGCTCGGCGACCTCATGATCGTCGGCGGCGCGGCGCTGTGGGCGGCGACCACGCTGGTTGCCAAGGGCACCCGGCTGCGCTTCGCGGCGCCCGAGAAGGCGCTGGGCTACCAGGTCGCGACCTCGATCCCGATCCTGGGGCTGGCCGCCTGGCTGTTCGGGGAGACGATCCCCCACACCCCGTCGCCGCTGTCGCTGGGCCTGATGGCCTTCCAGGCGATCTGGGTCGTGGGAACCACGTTCACGCTTTGGTTCGCGCTGGTGAAGACGTATTCAGCCAGCAAATTGTCGGCTTTTACCTTCATCACCCCTTTGTTTGGCGTGGTGGGTAGCTATTTCATCATGCACGATACGCTGAACCTGACATTCGGGGCTGCCGCGGTCCTTGTCATTGCTGGGCTTTTTCTGGTTAACCGTCCCAGCCAATCCGCTGCGGCGCCGCGCGATGCATTGCTGAACGTCACCAAAACCTGATATTTGGACGCCATGAACAAGCTCGAAAACACCATCGATTCCGACGTTGCGGGCCCCGCGCCCCGGCACAAGACCACCCAGGTCAAGGTCGGCGACGTCGCCGTCGGCGGCGGCGCGCCGATCGTCGTGCAGTCGATGACCAACACCGACACCGCCGATATCGACGGCACCATCGCCCAGGTCGCGGCACTCGCCCGCGCCGGCTCCGAAATGGTCCGCATCACCGTGGACCGTGAGGAGGCCGCCGCTGCCGTCCCGCACATCCGCGACGGCCTGCTCAAGCGCGGCATCACCACGCCGCTGATCGGCGACTTCCACTATATCGGCCACAAGCTGCTCGCGGCCTATCCGGCCTGCGCCGAGGCGCTCGCCAAATATCGTATCAATCCCGGCAATGTCGGCTTCAAGGACAAGCGCGACACCCAGTTCGCCGACATCATCGAGATCGCCAACAAGAACAACAAGCCGGTTCGCATCGGCGCCAATTGGGGTTCGCTCGATCAGGAGCTCTTGACCAAGCTGATGGACGAGAACGCCGCGTCCGCCGATCCGCGCGACGTGCGCGCGGTGACGCGCGAGGCCATGGTGCAGTCCGCGCTGCTCTCGGCCGCGCGCGCCGAAGAGCTCGGCATGCCGAAGGATCGCATCATCCTCTCGGCCAAGGTGTCGGCCGTGCAGGATCTGATCGCGGTCTATCAGGATCTCGCCAGCCGTTCCGATTACGCGATCCATCTCGGCCTGACCGAGGCCGGCATGGGCACCAAGGGCATCGTGGCGTCCTCGGCCGCGCTCGGCATCCTGTTGCAGCAGGGCATCGGCGACACCATCCGCATCTCGCTGACGCCGGAGCCCGGCGGCGACCGCACCCGCGAGGTGCAGGTCGGCCAGGAGCTCTTGCAAACCATGGGCTTCCGCACCTTCGTGCCGCTGGTTGCGGCATGCCCCGGCTGCGGCCGCACGACTTCGACCACGTTCCAGGAACTGGCCAGCTCGATCCAGGGTTTCATCCGCGACGAGATGCCGACTTGGAAGACGAAATATCCGGGCGTGGAAGAGCTCAACGTCGCGGTGATGGGCTGCATCGTCAACGGCCCCGGCGAATCCAAGCACGCCAATATCGGCATCTCGCTGCCGGGCACGGGCGAGGCGCCGGCTGCCCCGGTGTTCGTCGACGGCAAGAAGTTCCGCACCCTGCGCGGCCCGACCATCTCCGCCGACTTCAAGGCGCTCGTGATCGACTACATCGAGCAGCGCTACGGCCAGGGCGCCAAGGTGCCGGTGACCGCGGCGGAGTAGGCTTACTCTGCTTTTGCGGCGCGTAGCCCGGATGGAGCGCAGCGAGATCCGGGTTCTCGCAAGCTGACGAACTCAACCCGGATTGCGCTTCGCTCCATCCGGGCTACGATGCTCCCAATCAAAGCGATCGGGAGACACGCCATGAGCTCACTCGCCGGCAAGCAGGGCCCGCGCTATCGCCACGCGACGGACGACGGCGCGCCCTACGAGACCATCGCGGTCGAAAAGCTGACCCCGATCATCGGCGCGGAGATCTCCGGCGTCGACATCGGCAAGCTCGTTTCCGACGATGCCCGCTCCAACCGGCAGATGGACGAGGTCCATCGCGCGCTTGCCGAAAACCTCGTCATCTTCTTCCGCGACCAGAACATCACGCCGCAACAGCATCTCGCCTTCGGCCGCAAGTTCGGTGAATTGCATTTTCATCCTGCCGCGCCGCACGAGGATGAAGACCCGGCTCTGATGAAGATCTATGCGGATGCGAACTCGCCGCGCGCCAATGGCGAGGGCTGGCATTCCGACGTGTCCTGCGATCTCGAGCCGCCGATGGGCTCGATCCTCTACATCAAGCAGTGCCCGCCGCGTGGCGGTGACACGCTGTTCGCCAACATGTACGCCGCTTACGAGGCGCTGTCGGATCGGATGAAGGCCTATCTCGACGGGCTGACCGCGCTGCATGACGGCGAGCCGATCTATCGCGGGCTCTACGCCAATTACGGCGTCGCCGACCGTCCGTCCTATCCGAGTGCGGAGCATCCCGTGGTGCGCACGCATCCCGTCACCGGCAGGAAGGCGCTCTACGTCAACCGCGGCTTCACCCGCCACATCAACGGAATCCCGCGCGACGAGAGCGATGCGATGCTTGCCTATCTCTACCAGCACGCCGAGAACCCGCTGTTCCAGTGCCGCTTCCGCTGGACCGAGAACGCCATCGCGTTCTGGGACAACCGCTGCACCCAGCACCGTGCGATGTGGGACTACTGGCCGCATACGCGCTCCGGCACGCGCGTGACGGTGAAGGGGGAGCGGCCGGTTTAACCGGCCTGCGCAACGCGTTCCGCGTTGACGTCCTCCCGCACCCGCGCCAATCTCTGCGAAAATAGTCGGGAGGGCCTGCCATGCTCCGCGCCGAGGACAACAAATTCCTGACCGAGTCGGGCCCCGGAACCGGCATGGGCGAATTGTTGCGCCGGTTCTGGATCCCCGTGCTTCTGTCCGAAGAACTCCCCGAGCCCGACGGCGAGCCGAAGAAGATCGTCGTTCTCGGCGAGGAGCTGCTCGCCTTCCGCGATACGCGCGGAGTCGTCGGAATCATCGACCAGTACTGCCCGCATCGCGGCGCCAATCTCTGGCTTGGGCGCAATGAGGAATGCGGCATCCGCTGCGTCTATCACGGCTGGAAGTTCGACACCGACGGCCGCTGCGTCGACATGCCGACCTCATATCCCGACCTCAACGCCAAGGATCTCATCCGCATCAAATCCTATCCGGTGCGCGAATGGGGCGAGATGATCTGGGCCTATATGGGCCCGGCTGACGCGATGCCCGAGCTGCCCGATCTCGAAATGGCGCTGCTGCCGGCTTCGCACCGCTATGTCAGCAAGAAATGGCAGGACTGCAACTGGGTGCAGGCGCTGGAAGGCTCGATCGACACCGCGCATTTCACCTTCGCCCATCTCTCCTTCGACAAGGAGGAGAACGAGATCCTGGACATCAAGAAGCATTTCGTGAATCCGATCGCGCGGATGTCGAGCGATCACATGCGCTGGATCGCGGAGGATCCGCGCCCCGTGATCAAGATCGCCTCGCACGAGGCGGGCCTCACCATCGCCGGTGGGCGGCTCACCGGCGGCGACAACATCTACTGGCGCATCGCGCAGTTCCTGATGCCGTTCCACGCCTATGCTCCGAGTGCGATGCCGGGCGAGAACATCTTTGGCCAGACCTTCGTGCCCGTCACCGACACCAATTGCTGGATCTACGCCTATGCCTGGAATCCGGAGCGGCCGCTGACGCAAGCCGAGCGCGACGCCTTCGATCGCGGCAATGGCGTGATCGCGGAGGTCGGCGACAATTACGTGCCGCTGCGCCACAAGGGCAACGACTATCTGATCGACCGCAAGCTGCAGAAGACCAGGAGCTACACTGGCATCAAGGGTGTCTCCGAACAGGATGCGGCCGTACAGGATAGCCAGGGCCCGATCGCCGACCGCACCCGCGAGCATCTCGGTCCGACCGATCTCGGTATCATGCATTTCCGGAAAGTCGTGATGGAGCTGGCGCGGGCACTTCAGCAGGGCGAGTCGCCGCCGCACGCCGCGCATCAGGATCGCTACGCGGTGCGCTCGGGCGCCTGCGTCACCAGCAAGGCCAAGGATCTTTCCGCGGTGATGCTGGAGCGTTTCGGCGACGTCACAGGCTTTGTCGGCCGGCCGCGAACAGCGGCAGCGGAGTAGCACTTGGGGCAGCCGCGCAGCATCCTTGCAAGTCTTGTCTGGACGCTCGTCGCGTCGATCTTGCCATTGTCGCTGACGCCTATAAGTGAAGGTCATGCCGCTATCGCGCGGAAGATCGCGAAACCCAAGCCGCCGCACGCGCCGGTCAAATGCGAGATGTCGAAATTCCGGATCGTCGTGGATGTCGGGCACACCCCGGACTCCTACGGCGCACTGAGCGCGCGCAACGACACGGAGTTCGGCTTCAACTTCCGGCTTGCGAGTCTGATCACGGCGAAGCTCAAGGCCGAAGGCTTTGCCGCGGCCCGACTGCTCGTCACCGACGGCAAGGCGCGGCCGAGCCTGCTCAAACGCGTCAGTACCGCGAATGGTGCCCGGGCCGATCTCTTCCTGTCGATCCATCACGATTCGGTGCCGGACAAGCTGATCGAGACCTGGGAGTTCGACGGCGCGAACAGCTATTTCAGCGACCGCTTTTCGGGCCACTCTCTGTTCGTGTCGCAGCGCAATCCGCACTACGCTGCGAGCCTGATGCTGGCCCGGATGATCGGCCGGCAGCTGAAGGATCAGGACCTGCATTATGCCGGCCAATACGCCCTGCCGGTGATGGGCCGCTACCGGCGCCAATTGCTCGACAAGGATGTCGGCGTCTACCGCTATGACGGGCTCGTCGTGCTCTCGCAAACCCGCAGCGCCGCAGTGCTGCTCGAAGCCGGCTCCATCATCAACCGCGACGAGGAAATGGCGATGAACTCGCCGGAGCGTCAGGAGATCATTGCGGGCGCCGTGGCGGTGGCGATGAAGGAATTTTGCGAGAGGCGGTAGTCGGCTCGCTTGCAATGACGAGAAGCTACAGTGGCCCTCCGCGATACTCGCGGTTTGCCAAACTCGCCTCCTCCAGATCCAGATCCCGCTCGATCCGCCGGCGTGTCTCGTCGGTGATCTGGCCGTCACGCAGCAGGTTGTGGATGAATTTGCGCTCGGCGGCGATCAGATCGCGGGTCAAGGCGGTACCGGCGGCGGAGACGTCGTGGCGGGTGAGATCGAGCGAATCGGGCAGCTGGTTGACCCGGATCTCGTGGCGGGCGCGCAGGAGCCGCATCACCTCGTCGGACACGTCCTTCTCCTCGGTCAGCGCATCGAGCGACTTCAGGGCGGCATCGAGGGCCTGGCGCCGTGCCGCGATCTCGGCCTCGTGCTCGGCGGCATGCTCGTTGCGACCGGCTTCCGCGACACCGAGCCAACGCACCACCGGGGGCAGCGTGAGGCCGACGCCGATCAGTGTGATGAAGATGACGCCGAACGCGACGAACAGGATCAGGTCGCGAAACGGAAAGGCCTCGCCGCCCGGCAGCGTGAACGGCAGCGCCAGTGCTGCCGCCAGCGACACCGCGCCGCGCACGCCGGTGAACGCAAGCACGAACGGCCATTGCCATGGTGGTGACGGATCGCGCGCACGCAGCGACTTGCTGAGCATTCGTGGCAGATAGGTCGCGGGATAGAGCCAGGCAAAGCGTGCGATCACGACGACCGCCAGCACCACGGCGGTCGCGATCATGATGTCGTCGAGCGGAAACGCCTTCGACTTCTCGTAGAGCGCGCGCATCTGGAACCCCGTGAGCAGGAACAGCAAGCCCTCGATCAGATAGATCACGAGGTCCCAGAAGAAGATTCCCTGCAGGCGCGTCGATGCCGAGATCAGCAGCGGGCCGTTCCAGCTGACATAGAGGCCACAGGCGACGGTGGCGATCACGCCGGAGCCGCCGAGATGCTCGGGCAGCCAGTAGGAGACATAGGGCGTGATCAGCGACAGTGTCAGCTCGACCTGCGGGTCCCCCGACCATTTGCGGAACCGCAGGGAGAGCCAGCCGACACCGATGCCGAAGGCGATCTCGCCGGCGACGATGAGCAGGAATTCGCCGCCTGCCAGAGGCAGCGAGAAGTGTCCGACCATGATTGCGGCGAGCGCGAAGCGGTAGAGGATCAGAGCGGTGGCGTCATTCGCCAGACCTTCGCCTTCGAGAATGACCATGAGCCTGCGCGGCAAATGCAGCCGGCGTGCGATCGCGAGCGGCGCCACCACATCGGGCGGCGCGACGATGGCGCCGAGCAGGAAGCCGATCGTCCAGGGCAGGCCGATCAGATAGTGGGTAGCGGTTGCGACCAGCGCTGTGGTGAAGATCACCGCGCCGACCGCCAGCAGCACGATCGGGCGAAGATTCTTTTTGAATTCGCGCCAGCTCATCGCGACGCTCGCCGAGTAGATCAGCGGCGGCAGCACCATCAGCAGCACCAATTCCGGCGGCAGTTCGACCGGTGGCATGCCCGGCACGAAGGCGAGGCCGACGCCGGAGAGCATCAGCAGAATGGCAGGCGCGATGTTGAAGCGGCGGGCGACGAGCGCGGTGCCCGCCAGCACGGCGAGCAGGATGAGAAAGGTCTGAAATTTCGCTTCCATGATGATCTGTCTTCACCCGGAAGCGGTCGCAAGGTCAATGCGTGCGGCTCACGCCAGCCGCTCGGCCACCATGCGGCCGATGCGTGCGAACGCGGTTTCGATCTGCGCCGCACTCGGCGTGCCGCCCTGGATATAGGCCGCGATCAGGATCGGTGCATCGGGCTTCGCATCGGGCTTGGGCCAGGCCACTGCGATATCACCCGAGGCGTCCTTGCCGTTGTTGCCGGTCTTGTCGCCGATCTTCCAGCTAGCGGGGAGCCCGCCACGCAGCCGGTTCGCGCCCGTCTTGCAGCCCACCATCCATTCCGTGAGCTGTGCGCGCGAGGTGGCCGACAGCGCCTCGCCCGTCATCAGCCGGCGCAGATTGCCTGTCATCGCCGCCGGCGTCGTGGTGTCCCGGGGATCGCCGGGCGGTGAGCGGTTGAGCTCGGGCTCGTTGTGGTCGAGCCGCGAGGTGGTGTCGCCGAGCGACCGCCAGAATGCCGTGAGCGCGGCGGGGCCGCCGATCCGTGCCAACAGCAAATTGGCGCAGGTGTTGTCGCTGAGCTCGACGATCGCCTTGCACATCTCGGTGACCGACATTGCGCCGGCAGCAATGTTTTGCTTGGCGACCGGTGCGTATTCGAGCAGGTCGGCCTTGCCGTACGGGATCATGGCCGCAAGCTGCTCCTCGCCACGATCGACCCGCGCCAGTACGCAGGCCGCGAGCGAAGCCTTGAACGTCGAGCACATGACGAACCGTTCGTCGGCGCGCCATGCGAGCTTCGCGCCGGTCGCGAGATTCTCGGCATAGACCCCGATCCGGCCGCCACTCTCGCGCTCATAGGTTTCGAGCTCAGGCAGCGCGTCCGCGGCGAACGCAGGGGACGCAGCAATCCACCACAGCGAGGCGAGCAGCGAACGGCGGTCGAGAACCATGGGGACCTGTTGGACGGAGACGAGGGGAGGGAACGTAGCGGCGAGCGGGAGGGAAGCCCCCTCACTCCCGCAGGTCATACCGATAAGATTTCGACACGATCTGCCAGCCGTCGGCGAGTTTCATCGCCACCAGGTAGTCGGTGAAAAAACGCGGCGGCAACTGGCACCGGACCTTGATAAAGGCGGTCTTGTCGTCGGAACGGTCGATGGTGACGATGAAATCCTCGCGCGCTTTGCCTTCGGCCTTGCCGGAGGGACGTTTGCGCACGCGGTCGAGCCAGTCCGGCACGGTCAGCACCTGCAGCTCGCCCTTCTCGACCCAGCGCAAATCGGCGGAGGGGTGGAAGATGGCGCCGAGTTTTTCGGCATCGCCCTCGTAGAGTCCGTCGAAGTAAGATTGCACGACGGCTTCGACGCTCGAACGGTTCTGGCTCATGGGTCATCCCTTTGAATGATGGCTCGGGGCGAACTTAGTCGTACACATCAAAATGCGCTATGGTGTCCGTACCATTTGCGCAAGGACACGGTGATGACCGGATCAGAGAATTCGAACGCTCGTATCCTGGTCGGCGAATGCTACTGCCGCGCCGTGCGCTACGAGGTGGCGGACGCGTTCTCCTATGCGATGAACTGCCACTGCTCAAATTGCCGCCGCACCACCGGCGCCGCCTTCAAGCCGTTCGCCGGCATCGAGCAGAGCAAGCTCCGCATCGTCAGAGGCGAGGACCAGCGCACCATCTACGGTGACGACACCACCCATGACGCCCACTGCGCCCGCTGCGGCTCGCTGCTTTATTCCCGGGTGCGCGAGGGAAAATGGGTCCATGTCGCCATGGGAACCCTGGTCGACGCCCCCTCGATCCGACCGAGCGCCCACATTTTCGTGGGCTCGAAGGCCCCCTGGCACGAGATTACGGACAATCTGCCTCAATATCGGGGTCACATCGGGGGTGCTTGAGGGAACCTGCTGTGGGATTGTTTCTCGGCGAACCGCGCACGGACTGGCGCGACAAACAAAAGGGGCCTTTCGGCCTGCCGCTGGCGCCACCTTCGTGACCTCCATCACAAGCGCTCGCGGCGGACCCTGCTAAAGCCATCCCAAAGGGACTTGAAATGCCCTGAACCCGGAAGTCGTGTCATGCGCAAATTGCTCAGATTTTGCCCCCTTCTCCTCGCCGTCGCGCTGCTATTCGTCGCCGGGCCGGCTTTCGCGGGGAAGCGCGTCGCGCTGGTGATCGCCAACTCCGCCTATCAGCATGCGCCGTCGCTTACGAACCCGGTCAATGACGGTTCGGTGATGGCCAAGACGCTGAAGGAGGCCGGGTTCGACATCGTCGATTCCCGGCACGATCTGACGGCGCTGGAGACGCGGCGCGTGCTGCGCGAATTCGCCGACGGGACCCGCGATGCCGATATCGCCGTCGTCTATTATGCCGGCCACGGCATCGAGGTCGAAGGCTCGAACTATCTGATCCCTGTCGACGCCAAGCTGGAGCGTGACACCGACGTCTTTGACGAGGCGCTCTCCCTCGATCGCGTCCTGGTCGCGGTCGAACCGGCCAAGCAGCTTCGCCTGGTGATCCTGGACGCCTGCCGTGACAATCCGTTCGGCAAGACCATGAAGCGCACGGTCGCCTCGCGCGGCATCGGCCGCGGCCTCGCTCAGGTCGAGCCGACCAGCCCCAACACGCTGATCGCCTATTCGGCCAAGGCCGGCTTCACGGCGCAGGATGGCGACGGTGCGAACAGCCCCTTCACCGTGGCGCTGTCGAAGCATCTGACGACGCCGGGCCTCGACGTCCGCCGCGCCTTCGGCTTCGTGCGCGACGACGTGCTCAAGTCGACAGGTAACAAGCAGGAGCCGTTCGTCTATGGCTCGCTCGGCGGCGAGGACGTGCCGCTGGTGCCGGTCAAGGTGACCGCTGCGGCTGCTGCTGCGCCCGTGCCGAACCCGCAGGCCGACATCCGCCGCGATTACGAGCTCGCGCTCCAGGTCGGCAACAGGCCGGCATGGGAGGCGTTCCTCGCCCAGCATTCCGACGGCTTCTATGCGAGCCTTGCCAAGCTTCAGCTCGAAAAAATTGGCGCCGAGCAGGCTCATGCGGCGGCCACCGAGAAGGCGAAACAGGCCGAGGCCGAGCGCGATCGTCTTGCCGCACTTGGCGCGCAGAAGGATACGCAGGCCAAGGCAGCTGCCGATGCCAAGGCCGCCGAGCAGGTACAGCTTGCCGCGCAAAAGGCCAAGGAGCAGGCGCAGCAGCAGGCGGCCGCCGCCGAGCAGCAGCGCGTCAATCTCGCCGCCGCGGCGCCGGGTGCAGCGCCGGCCAGCACGGCGAGCCCCGCCGGCACCAACGTCGCGTCGCTGACGCCGGCCACCGCGCCGGCCGATCTCAGCCGCTCGGTGCAGACCGAGCTCGGCCGTGTCGGCTGCTTCTCCGGCGCCGCCGACGGCAACTGGACGACGTCCGCGCAGCGCTCGTTGTCGCAGTTCAACCGTTACGCCGGCACCAAGCTCGACGTGAAGGTGGCGAGCACCGATGCGCTCGACACGGTCAAGTCGAAACAGTCGCGCGTCTGTCCGCTTGTTTGCGAGCACGGCTTCAAGGCCGATGGCGACAAGTGCACCAAGATCGTCTGCCGTGATGGCTATGCGCTCAACGACGACAACGAGTGCGAGAAGCAGCGTGCCGCCAAGCCCGCCAAGCCCGCGACCGCCAAGCCTGCGACCGCAAAGCGTGACGACGGCGATGAGCGTCCCGCACGGCAGCGTCGTCAAGCCGGCGGTGAGGCTGCCGGAGCGGCGGGCGGCTTTGGCGGTGCTGCGGGCATTGCTGCTGCGGCTGGCGCCAGCCGCCGCTCGAGTGGCGGACAGCTATTCTGCAACAATAGCGGCTGTCGTGCGGTCAACCGCGGCTGCCATCTCGAATATCGTGGCGGCGGCGGCCCCGGCAACGATGCCAATGCCGAGGTATGTAATTAGCTCCCAATGTCGTCCTGGCGAAAGCCAGGACCCATTACCCCAGGGAGAAATTGCGGCGCCGAGGAGCCAACCACCAGTCTTCGCAAAACAACGGCCGGTGGCAATGCGTCCTGGCTTTCGCCAGGACGACGACTACGTCGAGATCGCGCTCGCCGCGATGTTGACCGTCAGCGCCAGCAAGGCCGTATTGTAGATGAATGAGACGATGCCGTGCGCGGTCGCGGTGCGGCGGATGGTCTTGTCGGAGATGCCGACGTCGGAGACCTGCGCGGTCATACCGATCACGAACGAGAAATAGACGAAGTCCCAATAATCCGCGTGGTCTTCCTTGTCGCCGCTGGGAAACTGAAGGCCACCCGGCGTGGCGTGCCGGTAATAATCATGCGCGTAATGCAGGGCGAAGATCGTGTGCACGGCGGCCCACGACAATACGATGGTGGTGATTGCGATGCTCAGCTCCAGGACGCCGCGATGCGGCGTTCCAAGCTCGGAGACGATCGCGGCGATGCTGGCGAAGGCGCCGATCGCCGTCACCAGCAGGATTACGAAGCGACCGTCGTCCTGCATCGCTGCGGCGCGGCGGATGTGCTGGTGGTCGTTGCACAGCATCATCGCGTAGACCAGCACCAGATAAACGGCGATCAACGCATCCCAGCCGAACAGAAGCCGCGTGACCAGCCGGTGCGAACCCGGGATGAGCAGGCAGACGAGAATACCAACGGCAAGCGACATGAACGTCCGCGGACGCGCATAAATCAGCCGCATCGGCCGCGACATCTTGCGAAAACGGGCGAGGGCGGGGTCTTCCTTGCTGCCGCCCGCCATCGCGCTATCAGCTCTTCCGTTCGGCCACGAACCGCGCAGCCGCTTGCAGCACGGCGGCCCGTTCGCCGAAAATCGAGACCGCGCTGTCAGCCCGCGCGAGCAGATCGCGGACGCGCTGCTTGGCGCCCTCGATGCCGAGCTGGGTGACGAAGGTGGTCTTGCCGAGCGCTGCATCGGCGCCGGCAGGCTTGCCGAGCGCGGCGGCATCGCCTTCGACGTCGAGCAGGTCGTCGGCGATCTGGAAGGCTTCGCCGAGCGCGCGGCCGTAATCGTCCAGCGCCTGATATTCCTTTTGCGAGGCCTGGCCGAGGATCGCGCCGGCGATGCAGCCGTAGCGCAGCAGCGCACCGGTCTTCATCTGCTGAATGCGGGCCACGTCGATCGGCTCGTTGCCGCCAAAGCGGCCTTCGCCGGCGAGATCGAGGATCTGACCACCGACCATGCCGCCGATGCCGGCGCAGCGCGCCAGTGCGCGGGTCAGCAACAGCCTCACATTGGCGTCGCGATGGATCTCGTCGCGGGTGATGATGTCGAAGGCGAGCGTCAGGAGGCCGTCGCCGGCGAGGATCGCGGTCGCGTCATCGGTCTTCTTGTGCAGCGTGGGGCGGCCGCGGCGCAGGTCCGAATTGTCCATCGCCGGCAAATCGTCATGGATCAGCGAGTAGCAGTGGATGCATTCGAGGGCGGCGCCCACGAGCAGCGCGGCTTCGCGGGGAACGCCGAACACCGCCGCACTCTCGACCACGAGGAACGGCCGCAGACGCTTGCCGCCATTCAGGCTCGAATAGCGCATTGCGTCCATCAGTCGCTTGGGACGGGCGATCTCATCGTGCAGGATGTCGTCCGACAGCAGGCGCCCGAGCAGGGCCTCAGTGTCATCAGCGGTCTTGTCCAGACGTTTGGCGAAATCGGACGGGGACGTGCCGGTCATCAAGAAGGGCTCCAGAACTAAAATTCGGCGGGACAATCCTTTATGCGCCCGCCTCAGTCAATCGTTTGGAAGGCCTAAAAAGTGCTGGAAAAGGCCCGAATTATCACAGACTTAATGCCGGTCCCGTGGCCGCGTTTCGTTCTGCGCCGGAAAGGTTGATTTGCGCGTCGTCAAAACCCTTCTTCTGGTGCTCGCGGTCGCGGCTCTCGCGCCCTATGTCGTCGCGCCATTCTACCGAACCGGCCATCCCGTTTCGACGCTGATGGTCTGGCGCTCGCTTCGGGGTGCGCCGATGCAGCGGGAATGGATCGATCTGGCGGCGATGTCGCCCTCGCTGCCACGCTCGGTTGTGGCGGCCGAGGACGCCCATTTCTGCAAGCATCACGGCATCGACTGGGGTGCGCTGCGTGAGGCGATCGACGATGCGAAGGAGGACGGGACCCCGTTCCGGGGTGCTTCCACCATCACCCAGCAGGTGGCGAAAAACCTGTTCCTCTGGCAGGGGCGGGACTTCGTCCGCAAGGCGTTGGAATTCCCCCTGGCGCTGTGGATCGATCTCGTCCTGCCCAAGGCACGGATCCTGGAGATTTACCTCAACATCGCCGAGCTGGGACCGCAGGGCCAGTTTGGGGCCGAGGCGGCCAGCGCCTATGCCTTCGGCAAATCGGCCGAGGACCTCTCGCCCCGGGAAGCGGCACTTCTGGCCTCGATCCTGCCGAATCCGGTCAAACGCAGCGCCAGGACGCCGGGACCGGGTGTCCGGCGGCTGGCCGGGACCTATGTGGCGCGAGCGCAGGCGAGTTCACTTTCGACCTGCTGGCGGGAGAACCGGTGATTTCCGGTCCTTTTCGGGCGCATTTTCCGACCCAGAGCCCTAGATTTAAGGCAGGCCTTCCTCTATAAGCCCGGCCTTGACCGGCATTCAGCTCGCCTCGGTTTGCGGGTGCTGAGCCGTCCCCTCGCGGACGATGCCCTGATGACACCAATCCCTAGAGGATACTGAAATGGCCGTTCCGAGAAGAAAAACCTCGCCGTCGCGCCGCGGCATGCGCCGCTCGGCTGACGCCATCAAGAAGCCGACCTATGTGGAAGACAAGGATTCCGGCGAGCTCCGTCGTCCGCATCATCTCGACCTCAAGACCGGCATGTACAAGGGCCGTCAGGTCCTGAAGAAGAAAGAGTCCTGAATTCGGGACCTTTCCCCAGGCAGGATGATTTCGCCTGCCTGATTTCGGCCAATCCATGAGATATGACAGTGACGGCGGCGGAGCGAATGCTTCGCCGCCGCATTGTCCTGTCTGGATTTCTTGATCGAGAAGGCATTTCGCCGATGGTCGGTTTCCCGCTGCTCCTGATCCCGCTCGCGGTCTACAACATCATCGCGTTCCTGATGCCGAGCGTGTCCTTTACGGACGTGCTGTTCAAGGTGCCGATGATCACGGGCGAGGCCTGGCCGGTCACGCTTTCCGACCTGATGCTCGCGCTAGGTGTCGTGCTGCTGCTGCTCGAAGTGGTCAAGGGCGCGCGGCCTGGCTCGAAATTCCTGATGGATCATCTGCTGTCGCTGATCGTGTTCGGCGCTGCTGCGGCCGAATTCGTGATGTGGCCCAAGTTCGGCAACTCCACCTATTTCCTTCTGGTGCTGCTCGCGATGGCTGATTTCCTCGGCGGCATCGCCCAGCGCACCCGCCGCCGCGTCGCTTATGTCGCCGAAACGACGGTGCCGGCGCCCCGCAAGGCCAAGCGCCGGGCCGAGACGCCGGCGGATGAGTTCGAGCCCAAGTTCGAGCCAGTGTCCCCTCCGCAACCAGCTCTGGCGGAGCCGCCCGCGCCCACGGCACAATCGGTCGCCGAATCCGTGCTGATGGATCACCCGGCGCCGAAGCCTGTGAGTACGCCCTCGCCGGAAATTCCCTCGCCGCATTTGCAGCCGGGCAACGGCACCCAGCCGTCTCCCGACGCGCCGCGCTGATTCAAGCCACCTGCCGCGTGCGCGCGGTGACGCTCGGAAGCGGGCGCTTGCTCCCATAGGCGACCTGCGCATCCTCGGACGACACGCGGCGAAGTCGGCTCGCCTGGGGCAGATGCTCGGCATTGGCGATGAGCTGGGCGACGAAGCTCGGATCGGGGCGCGGCAGCGGGGCCTTGTGGACCCACTGCAAAACCGGCATCAGCGGCACCAAGGCCGAGCCTGTGCCGTTGTTCGCCACGTCCAGTTGATCAGTACTCAACATCGCGATCACCGTTGACCCGGCCAAGATTGTCGCGTTTCGAGACGCTGGCGCCGGTGCGTGTCATGTACTCGCAAGGCCTATGCCGGGCGGGCCGGTTTGGTTCCTGCCCGCGAACAAACGTGGTTTCCAAATTGTTTATCAACTTTGCCTAGGGTCAATGGCGAATCTGGCTTTATCCTGTGCCAGCTCAGGACTCCCCGCTGTCCCGAAACGAGGCGATTTTGACCCCCGCATTGCCGCAAGCCTCCGACATCCTGGCTGCCCTCGGCCAAGCCGTGTTCGCCTGGGACATCGCCAGCGATGCCATTGTCTGGGGTGAGCAGGTCAGCGCCATCTTTCCCGGGATTCCCGCCGAACGGCTGGCCACCGGCGCCGAATTCGCCAGGCTGATCGAGCCCGTGCAATCGCTGCGGACCGCCGCGCTGGCGCAGACCTCGGCCGTGCATGGCACCGACGGCACGCCCTACCGGGTCGAGTACGGCGTGCGCATGAGCGCCGCCGATCCCGTGGTCTGGATCGAGGAGACCGGCCGCTGGTTCGCCGGCCCCGACGGCCGCCCGGTGCGTGCGATCGGCTCCGTCCGCATCAACAATGAACGCCACGCCCGTGACGAGGAGCTGACGAAGCTCGCCCGGCTCGATCCGCTGACCGGCGAGCTCAATCGCTCGCATCTGATCGCCGCGCTGGCCGAGGCCATCGAGGAGACGACCCGTTTCCGATCGACTGCGGCCTTCATGCTGGTCGGCATCGATCATCTCGCGCGTGTCAACGAGGCCTTCGGCTTCGACGTCGCCGACGCCGTGATCCTCGACGTCGCCACGCGCATTCGCGCGCGCTTGCGCGGTGGCGACGTGCTCGGCCGCTTCTCCGGCAACAAGTTCGGCCTGATCCTGAAGAACTGCACCGTCGACGACATGAACGTCGCCGCCGAGCGCTTCCTCGCCGGCATCCGGGACGAGGTGGTGCCGACCAAATCCGGCCCGGTGTCGGTCACCGCATCGATTGGCGCGGTCAGCGTGCCGCGCTATGCCCGCAACACCGATGAAGCCGTCAATCGCGCCCACGAGACCCTGGACACCGCGAAACAACGCCGCGTCGGCTCGTTCGCAGCGTGGCGCCCGGATGCCGCGCGCGACGCCCAGCGCCGCGTCAACATCCGCGTCACCGACGAGATCGTCACCGCATTGAACGAGCGCCGCATCAAGCTGGCCTATGAGCCGGTGGTTGCCGCCCTCTCGCGCGAGTGCGCTTTTCACGAATGCCTGGTGCGGATGGACCAGGGCGACGGCCAGGTGCTGCTCGCGCCCGACATCGTGCCGGTCGCTGAACGGCTCGGCTTGATCCGCCTGGTCGATCACCGCGTGCTCGAGCTCGTGGTCGCCGAGCTCGCCGCCGCGCCGGACATCTGCCTCAGCCTCAACATCTCCCCGGACACCACCATGGACCCGGATTGGTGGGCGGGAATCGAATCGCTGATGCGCGCCCATCCCGGCGTCGCCGAGCGGCTGATCGTCGAGATCACCGAAACCGTCGCGATCCAGGACATCGACGATGTGCGCGGCTTCGTCACCCGGCTGAAGAACTTCGGCAGTCGCATCGCCATCGACGATTTCGGCGCCGGCTACACCTCATTCCGCAATCTGCGCAAGCTCGGCGTCGACATCGTCAAGATCGACGGCGCGTTCGTGCAGAACATCACTCGTTCCGCCGACGACCGCGCCTTCGTGCAGACCCTGATCGACCTCGCCCGCCGCCTCGACATCAAGACGGTGGCCGAATGGGTGCAGGACGAAGAAGCTGCGAACATGCTGCGCGACTGGGGCTGCGACTACATCCAGGGCCGCCTGATCGGGCTCGCCTCAGCCGACCGCCCCTGGGGCGCGCCGCCGGACAGCGCATTGCCAGCGGCAGGGTAGTGTCGCTACGATCTGCGGCTACGCCACGCAGATATTCGGCACAGCGATCGTCTGTGCAAGAAACGCGTCGCGCCGGCCTGCCCGCGTAGTTGCGCGTTAGTCCGGATGGCATCGTATCTGGTTTAAACGCGGCTTACGGCCCGTACAGCACGAGTTCCGTATCGGTGAGATCGGCGAGCTGCGGCCGATGCGGGCCCTTGAAATATTTGCGGCCGCGACGCTCGGTGTAGATGCCCACGAGGCCGGGAACCGGGCCGTTGGAATCGACGGCGACCGCGATCTTGCCGAGCCGCAGCAGCAGCCGGCCGATGCGGCCCGCGCATTCGGTGTATTCGGCCGCGTTGCGGCAGTAGATCAGCTTCATCGCGGGTGGCGCAATGATGCCACGGCGGATGCGCACCGGTTGCAGGATGAAGGGGAACGCTCCCTTCGGCGTGCGGCAGACGAGGCTGAGGCAATTGTAGCGCGCATGCCGCGTCAAGAGCTCGGTCTCGGCATCGGAAAGCCCGTCGATCGTCTTGGCGTGCTGCGAGATGACGTCGATCGTGCTCCAGCGTGCGACGCGCGTCAGCGCAGGCACCGAGAAGAATATACCCCTGCAATAGGCGCGAAAGCCCTGCGTCTCGATGATCGGCCAGGTCCACGGCGCCGGGCTGATGTTGAGATAGGTGACGTCCTTGTGCCGCTGCGCGATCTTGGTCAGTAGCGGGGCGTAGTTGCGGTAGGCCGGATCGACGTACCAGCTCGACAAATTGCACTGGATGGCGGTCTCGTCGCCGTCCCTCCGCGCCGTATAGATCAGCAGCAGCACGCCGACCGGCGTACCATCATTGTCGAGCATGTAGCCGAAGCGCGGGTAGCCGTCCGGTACCGGTCGGAAGGCTTGCCGGCGCAGGCCCTGGATCCAGTAGCTGCGCGAGCGGCCGACGAAGCCGCGCGTCAGCAAGTCCGCGACCGCATCGACGTCGGACTCGGTGATCTCGCGGCATCGGACCTTGGTATGGATCACGCTCGTCTTTCCCGTGGAAATGACCGGCCTCGTTCCGTTAGCGCCAGCCTTCGCCGTGGGCATCGGCCGCGATCTGCGGCTGCATGCCCATGATCTCCCGCACCTTGGCGGGCCAGGCGGCGATGTCCGTGCCGTGGGTGTGGAACATGGCGACGGCCAGGCGGTCCATGCCGAAAGCGACGCAGCCGGTGTGGGCCGGCTCGCCATGGGCGTCCTTGATGTCCCAGGTCGTGCCGAAATGCTCGCGGTGATAGTTGAAGCTCATGCAGGCGGTCGGCTGCTCTTCCGAGCGCAGCGGGATCAGCAGTTCGAACTTGAGCTGCTGCTGCTTCTGGCTCACCGCCTTCATCTGACCGACGCGGCCGAAGAACGGATCGCTGGCATAGTCGACGCGGAAGGTGAGACCGAGACCCGTCGCAATCGCCTGCGCGCGCACCATCCAGCGCTCGCGGAAATCGGCGACGTCATCCGGGCTGCCGATGCAGACATATTCCCGCATCCGGAACGATTGCAGCCGGTCGAGATGCTTTGACGGTTCACGGCGGAAGCAGTCGGCGGCGACGTCGAAGCGCAGGCCGCCTTTCGGCAACTGGCCGCGGCTCGCCGCGATCGGATAGACGGGATAGCAGGCCGCCGGCGACAGCACGAGGTCTGCCGGCGAGAGCGAGCTGGTCCAGTCGCCGCCGGCATCGAAGCGGCTGACCGCAGCGTTGATCTCGCGCTCGGTGCCGTGCAGGCCGCAGACGCAACCGAGCAGGTTCGGAAAGCTCTTGAGATAGCCGGATTTTTCCAGCTGGGACCGGCTCATCACCGGCGGGAAGCGCATCACTTCGGTGCCGGCTTCACGATGGCTCGTGATCAATGCGGCGAGCCGCTCGACGATGCCCTCGTAAAGCGCGGTGCGGGCATAGACGCCGTCCGAGCCCATGGGGTGGAACAGCTTGTCGGCGAGATGATCGAGCGGATCCGCGATCTGCGGCGCGGTCTCAGGTGAATTGGGGAGAACAGCAATGTTCATGTTCGGCTTCCTGCTATCTGAAATTATTCTTATTGAACGAAGGCACGTCGGTCTCGAAAGCTCGTCAGTCCCGAAGGCCTGTCGGCACGCCGCTCATCAGGGTCGACGTCGCGGCATTAGCCAGAATGCGGTCGTTGTTGATCATGATCGGCGACGACAGCACGTCGCGCAGGTGGCGGCCCATCGTGAACTCGCCGTCATTGCGGTAGCCGGAAAGGCCTGTGGTGCGCATCGCATGCATCACGGTCTCGACCGCGAGCTCCGAGGCCTGCACCTTCAGAAGCGTGATCGAAGACTGGAAGTCGAGCGAGCCGAGCGCGCGTTCGTCGTGCTCGGCGTGAGCAAAGGTGTCGATATTGGCTGATATCAGCGCGCGCAGCTTGGCCAGCGACATTTTGGCGGCGGTGAAATGCGCGGCTGCCGGAGGCATCTGTCCGCCTGAGGTGCGGGCCGCCTTGCGGACGAAGGCCTGCGCACGGGTGACGGCGGCTGCAGCGATACCAGCCCAGGCCGAGGACCAGCACAGATGCGCGAACGGCGTCATGGTCTGGGCGTGGATCTTGTCGTAGGATTCCGGGAACACGCGGTCGGTCGGGCAGTCGACCTTCAGCTCGAAACCGGTCGAGCAAGTGCCGCGCATGCCGAGCGTTTCCCAGCCCAGCGTCCGCTTCAGCGAATAATCGTCCTTGGCGAGCGCCAGCAGCACCTGGTCGGACGCGGAAGCGTCGGTAGCGCGGCGGGCGATGGTGACGAGGCCGTCGGCCTCGGCGCCGTACGAGATCACGGTGGCGTCGCGCAGCAGCGAGACGGTGTCGCCGGCGACGTCGACGGCGGCGGCGCTGGCGCGGATATTGCCGCCGTTCTGGCCTTCGGTGGTGGAGGAGGCGAGCAGCCACTGGTCGCGCGCGACCCGGCGCATCATGGTTTCCATCCAGGGAATGCCGTGACCGTGCCTGACGACGCAGGCGACCTTTGTCGTGTGCATGGCGTAGATCATCGCCGTGGAGGCGCAGGCGCGTCCGAGCGTGTAGCAGACATCGGTGACATCGTGGATCGAGGCGCCGAAGCCGCCGAACTCGACCGGGATCATGACGCCGAGCAGCTTCTGCTCACGCGCGACCTCGAAGGCCTTGTGAGGGAAGCGGGCATCGCGATCGACCCCGTCGGCGTCGGCTGCCGCCACGGTGGCGGTCCGGGCGGCGCGCTCGACGAGGGAGGGACCCTGCTCGAGAAAGCTCGTCTGCGTCTCGTCGACAGTGAGGACTGCTTCACGCACGTTCATACTCGTCCGCCTCCGGTTTGCCGTTCAGGATCGCCGGCATCATTCGCGATGCCGCTTGAGCGATCCTTCGACCATCTTTGCTTATGAGATGAGGCTACGGATTTAATTCAAATTCGTCGATGAAATAGAGGGTAAACAAAGCCCAATTCCGAACGAACAGTTAAGTTCGGGTTGTTTGCATCGCCCGGATTTCCGCGGTCGCGTTAGGGATCTGTAAGAAGCCGGAATTTCAGACAATCTGAGTCATCGTTTACTAAGAAACGCGAAGTAATGGTGGCGTCCATTGCGGGATCGGCCCGCCGTGCCCATCGTAGCCGGCGACCGGTCCGACCTTTGTCGACAGATGGGAATTTACCGATGCAGGCTTTCGATACCGAATTGCGCAATCGCATCATCAAGCTGGTGAAGGGCATCCTCGCCCAGAACGCGCTCTCCGCCGAGGTCACGCCGCAGGCCAAGCTCGTCGACGTCGGCCTGACCTCGATGGACATGGTCAATCTGATGCTCGGCGTCGAAGCCGAGTTCGACTTCACGATTCCCCAGTCCGAGATCACACCGGAGAACTTCCAGTCCGTCGAAACGCTGGAGCGCATGGTCGCGACCCAGCTGCAGTCGGCGGCCGCGGCATAATCGAGATTTCCGGCCTTCGCCGGGACGACACCGAATGTGTGGCGAGTGCTTTCCGCTCGTCTCGGCATCGGCACCCATCACCCGTTCCAAAATCGACGTAAAACTGGCATAGCTTCTCCACGGAATCGCGATGGCGCGAACGGGGTGGAGCAGGCATGACGCAGGCGGTATTGGGCATCATCGGCGGCTCCGGCATCTATGATCTGCCGGGGCTGGAGGACGCTCGCGAAGAGGTGATCAGGAGCCCCTGGGGTGAGCCGTCGGCGCCCCTGCGGCGCGGCTCAATTGCCGGCCTGCCGATCGTGTTCCTGCCGCGTCACGACAAGGGCCACCGGCTGTCGCCCTCCGACATCAATTATCGCGCCAATATCGACGTCCTCAAGCGCGCAGGGGTCACAGACCTGATCTCGCTGTCGGCCTGTGGCTCGTTCAGGGAGGAGCTGCCGCCGGGAACCTTCGTTCTCGTCGACCAGTTCGTCGATCGTACCCACAAGCGCGAGAGCTCGTTCTTCGGGAGGGGATGCGTCGCGCATGTGTCGATGGCGCACCCGGTCTCGCCGCGGCTGCGCATCCATCTTGCCACGGCGGCCGAAGCCGAGGGCATCGCGTTTGCGCGCGGCGGCACCTATGTCTGCATGGAGGGACCGCAATTCTCGACCTATGCGGAAAGCATGACCTACAAGACGCTTGGCTATTCCGTGATCGGCATGACCAACATGCCCGAGGCGAAACTCGCGCGCGAGGCCGAGCTTTGCTACGCCACCGTCGCGATGGTGACGGATTTCGATTGCTGGCATCCCGATCACGACGCCGTCACCGTGCAGGACATCGTCCGCGTTCTGAGCTCGAACGCCGACAAGGCAAAAGCGCTGGTGGCGCGGCTGGCGAAAGACTTCCCGCGCGAGCATGAGCCGTGTCCGATCGGTTCGGACCGCGCGCTCGATACCGCGCTGATCACCGCGCCCGAGGCGCGCGATCCCGAGCTCTTGAAGAAGCTCGATGCGGTGGCTGGGCGCATCCTGCGAACGTGATACGAAAGGCAGAATGCCATGAAGGTCGACGGCAAGCATTTCCGCAGCATCTGGCGTGAGCGCGATGGCTGGTCGGTCGGCGCGATCGACCAGCGCCGGCTGCCGCACGAATTCATCGTTGCGAAGCTGACCTCATGCGAGGACGCGGCCCTCGCCATCCGCGACATGCTGGTGCGCGGTGCGCCGCTGATCGGCGCGACCGCGGCTTACGGCATGGCACTCGCAATGCGCGAGGACGCTTCCGACGAGGGCCTGAAGCGCGCCTACGACACGCTCGTGGTGGCGCGGCCAACGGCGATCAATCTGAAATGGGCCCTGGACGAGATGCGCGCGAGCCTCGCGCCGATCGATCCGCTGGAGCGCGCGGAAGCTGCCTATGCGCGCGCCGACGAGATCGTCGAGCAGGACGTCGAGATCAACCGCGGCATCGCCGGAAATGGCCTGAAACTCATCGAGGCGATCGTCGCAAAGAAGAAGCCAGGCGAGACGGTGAATGTGCTGACCCATTGCAATGCCGGCTGGCTTGCGACCGTCGATTGGGGCACGGCGACGGCGCCGATCTATCTGGCGCATGAGCGCGGCATCAAGATCCATGTCTGGGTCGACGAGACGCGACCGCGCAACCAAGGCGCCTCGCTCACGGCTTGGGAACTCGGCCATCACGGCGTGGCGCATACGGTGATTCCCGACAATACCGGCGGGCATCTGATGCAGCACGGCATGGTCGATCTCGCCATCGTCGGCACCGATCGCGTTGCCGCCAATGGCGACGTCTGCAACAAGATCGGCACATATTTGAAGGCGCTCGCCGCGCACGACAATAACGTGCCGTTCTATGTCGCGCTGCCGTCACCGACGATCGATTTCGCCGTCGACGACGGCATCCGCGACATCCCGATCGAGCAGCGCAGCGGTACGGAAGTCACCGACATGACCGGCCGCACCGCAGACGGAAGGCTTGAGACGGTGCGCATCGTGCCAGAGGGCTCGCCGGTCGCGAATTATGCGTTCGACGTGACCCCGGCGCGGCTCGTCACCGGCCTTATCACCGAGCGCGGCGTATTGAAAGCCGACCGCGCGTCGCTGGCGGCTGCGTTTCCCGAGCGTATTGCCGCCGCTGCGGAATAGTCAGTTCGCCAGGCGCGATTTTTCCACGCTGTCATTGCGAGTGCAGCGAAGCAATCCAGAAATCTCACCGCGGAAGCGGTCTGGATTGCTTCGCTGCGCTCGCAATGACGGAGAATGACGCTCTAGCTCAGCTTCAATCCCGTTGCTGCCTCGAGCTCGGCAATCGCCTGAGCGCCGCTGGTCACCTTGATCGTCGTCATGCCCATCTCGCGTGCCGGCTTCAGATTGACGCCGAGATCGTCGAGATAGACGCAATTCTTCGGATCAACCCTCAGAGTCTCGACCATCAGCTGATAGATGCGCGGGTCGGGCTTGCGCAGGCCGATCTTGGCGGACTCGATCACATGGTCGAACAGCACCATCACCTCGGCGACATAGAGTGAGCGCCCGGTCATGCTGCCGATCGCATTGGCCGGCAGATTGTTGGTAATGCAGCCGGTCTTGAATTGCGCCTTGATGCGCTTCAGCGCTTCGACCATCTCGGGGCGCAGATCGCCCTGAAGCAGCGGTAGCACGTCGCGGCCGCGCACCTCCGCGCCGAGCGCCAGCGACTCCGTCGCGAACAAATGATCGAACGTGTCGATATCGACCTCGGCGCGTTCGAACTTGGCCCAGGCATTTTCCAGATGATTGGCGGCATTGGTGCGCCGGATGATATCGAGGGGCAGGCCACGCTCCGTCTCGAACCGCGTGAACGCCTCGAACGGCGAACTCGTCAGCACGCCGCCAAAATCAAAGATCACAGCCTCGATCGTCAAGATCCCGCCCTCGTCAATTCCTTTCCAAGAGCGCTAGCATGCGCTATCGGCAAGGGCCAGTCCGAAGCCATCCCACCGCGTCACCGATGCCGAAGCGTGTTCCCATGAAAAAGCTTGCAACCATCATTACAGCCGCGCTGCTGCTGGCCACGCCCGCTTATGCCATCGTTGGCGGCGGCACGCCGCAGGCCGATGGTGTCGCGCGCGCCGTCGTCACGATCGTCGGCTCGCGCGGCAATTTCTGTACCGGCACCCTGGTTGCGCCGAAGCTGGTGCTCACCGTTGCCCACTGCGTGCAGCCCGGCGCGGACTACAAGATCGTCGATCGCGGCATCGACGGGCAGCCGCAACTGCTGAATGTCCGCACCGTCGCGATCCATCCGAGTTTCAACATGCAGGCAATGCAGGCGCATCGCGCTACCGCCGACTTGGCGCTGCTGCAACTGGAAATTCCACTCAAGGGAAAATCGACGGTGCCGGTCGGTACGCCGAATATTCCGATTCAGGTCGGCAGCCGCTTCGTCATCGCCGGTATCGGCGTCACCGTGCGTGGCGACGGCAAGAGTGGCGGCGCGACGCGTGTTGCCGGTCTCGTCGCGACGGGTCAGCCCGGCACGCTCCAGATCAGGCTGGTCGACCCCGTAACCAACGGTGTTCGCGACGGAATTGGCGCCTGCACCGGCGATTCCGGCGGGCCCGTGTTCGAGGACAAGCCGACCGGAGCCGTGCTCGTCGGCGTGATCAGCTGGTCCACGGGGCCGAACGGAGCCGCCGGCTGCGGCGGGCTGACAGGGGTCACGCCGCTCACGCTCTATCGCGACTGGATCTTGCAGACCGCGCGGAGCTGGGGTGCGGCGCTGTGATTTGACCGCGACCTGATCTATGTCATCTTGAAGCGGAAGCGCGATGGGCGACCACGTCCATCACGGAGGAAACGCGCCGCCCGATCAAGGGCGGCCACAAAAAGAAGCAAGGCATAGAAGCAACAATGAATGTCGCTGTTCGCAGTCACGCCACGGCCAAACAGGCTTCTGAACATTTCGACGTGCTGATCGTCGGCGCCGGGATCTCGGGCATCGGTAGCGCCTATCACATGACTAGGCAGCTTCCGGATGCGAGCTTCGTCATCCTGGAAACGCAGGCGACGTTCGGCGGCACATGGACCACGCATCGCTATCCCGGAATTCGTTCGGACAGCGATCTCCACACCTTCGGGTATAGCTTCAAGCCCTGGGTCGGTCCGCCGATCGCGACCGCCGAGGAAATCCTCGCCTACATGAACGAGGTGATCGACGAAAACGATCTCGCGCGGCATATCCGCTACAAGCACAAGATCAATTCGGCGAGCTGGTCGAGCGAGCAGAACCTCTGGACCATCGAGGCGGTGACGACCGACACCGGCGAGCCAAAAACTTTCACGGCGAACTTCCTCTGGATGTGCCAGGGCTATTACCGCCATTCGGAAGGCTATACGCCGGAATGGAAGGGCGCGGATCGCTTCAAGGGCCGCATCGTTCATCCGCAGACCTGGCCCGATGATATCGACCTCGCGAACAAGAAGGTCGTCGTGATCGGCTCCGGCGCGACGGCGGCGACACTGGTGCCGAACATTGCCGACAAATGCGCGCATGTCACGATGCTGCAGCGGTCGCCGACCTATTTCCGTTTGGGGCGCAACGCCATCGAGATCGCAGAGGAGCTGCGCAGGCTTCAGGTCGACGAGGCCTGGATCCACGAGATCGTCCGCCGCAAGATCCTGTTCGAGCAGGACGCGTTCACCAAACTTTGCTTGTCAAAACCCGAGCAGGTGAAGCAAGAGCTGATCGGGCAGATCAGCGCCGTGCTCGGTCCGGAGTACGATGTCGACACACATTTCACACCGAGCTACCGGCCCTGGCGGCAGCGCATCGCCTTCGTGCCCGATGCCGATCTGTTCAAGGGCATCGCCAGCGGCAAGGCGTCTGTCGTCACCGACGAGATCGAATGTTTCGTCGAGAACGGCATCCAGCTCAAATCCGGCAAGCTGCTGGAAGCTGACATCATCGTCACCGCAACCGGCTTCAATCTCGCGGCGCTCGGCGACATCGCCTTCGAGGTCGACGGCAAGCCGCTCGCCTTCGGCGACACCGTCACCTATCGCGGCATGATGTTCACGGGCGTGCCGAACATGGTCTGGGTGTTCGGCTATTTCCGCGCCAGCTGGACGCTGCGCGTCGACCTCGTCGCCGACTTCGTCTGCCGCCTGCTCGGTCACATGAAAACCAAAGGCAAGAAGAAGGTCGAGGTCAAGTTGCGTGCCGAAGACCACAACATGCCGATCCTGCCCTGGATCGATCCGGAAAACTTCAACCCCGGCTACATGATGCGCAACATGGACCTGCTGCCCAAGCGCGGCGACAAACCGGAATGGCAGCACAGCCAGGATTACTGGACCGAAAAGGACGAGATCCCGAAGACCGATCTGGATGGCGGGGAGTTTGTGTATGGGTGAGGTGGGGTAGGCGCTAACCACGCATTGCAATGTCGTCCCGGCGAAGGCCGGGACCCATACCGCGTGATCTGTCGACTGCGGTTGGTAGTAGTCCCACGATAACGAGTCATCGCCAAACTATGTCTTGTGGCTATGGGTCCCGGCCTGCGCCGGGACGACACTGGTTATTGGGGTGGGCAGGTCTCAACTCACCCGCAGCAAGACTACGAATTCCTTCTCGTCGCATTCGTTGCAATCGCCGCCGCAGCCGTCCGGTTCTCGACGCCGAGCTTGGCGTAGATCTGCTCGAGATGCTTGTCGACCGTGCGCGGGCTCAAGCCCAAAATCTGCGCGATATCGCGGTTGGTCTTACCCTTGCTGAGCCAGGTCAGCACCTCGCCTTCGCGGGTGGTGAGGCCGAGCTCGCTGGTAAATTCGGGTGGCGGCGCGGTGCCGGACTCCCTGGAGAGCCGCAGCAGGAACTCGTTCGGCGCGGTCTCGCCCATGTAGTACAGCCGGAGCTGAGGATTGTCGGGCAAGGAAGCCGCCTGAGACTTCGAACTGCCCTTGCCCTTCGCCTGCTCCAGCCATTGCAGCAATGATACTGGCAGGATGAAGTCGTCGTCGGCTTGCGCGCCGTGGTGGTCCGCCAGCAGCTTCTGCGCCTGCGGGGTCGCCCACAACAATTTGCCCTGGCGGTTGACAGCGAACAGGAAACGGCCGGAGACGTCGAGCGCGGCGCGTGCGCTTTGCGTCAGCCGCGCATTGCCGAGATGAACGCGGATGCGCGCCAGCATCTCCTCGATCACGATCGGCTTGGTCACGTAGTCGACGCCGCCGGCCTCCAGACCGCGCACGATGTGCTCGGTCTCGGCGAGCCCCGTCATGAAGATCACCGGGACATTGGCAAGGCCCGCATCACGCTTGAGGCGGCGGCAGGTCTCGAACCCGTCCATGCCCGGCATCACTGCGTCGAGCAGCACGATGTCGGGCGTGATCTGGTCGACGATGCGCATCGCGGCCGCGCCGTCGAGCGCCACCATCACCGTCATCCCTGCGCTGTCGAGCGCGTCGGTGAGCAGCCGCAGCGTCTCCGGGGAGTCGTCGACAACGAGCGCGACGTCGCGCTTTTTCGACTCAGTGCTCATACGCATGCAACGTCTTCAATGTGGCCATGTACTGGTCGAGATCGAAGCGGTCGACCAGCGACCGCATTTCCGCGACGAAGTCGGCATGTTCAGGGTGCTCGCTGCCAATCTCGTCCAGCTTCAACTGGATAGCCTTGACGTAGCCGATCTGACCGAGCCCGATCAGTGCCTCGACGTGTTGTACCGGCGGTCGCGAGCCGCTCTCCGGCCGCCACAGCGGCACCGCGATCTCCTCCGAGCCGTATTGCCATTCGACCTTGAGAAGCTGGCGGATGCTTTCCAAAAGCCTGGGAATGTCGATCGGCTTCATCAGATAGCCGTCGTGGAAAGGCTGTGCCAGCGGTGTGCCGTGGGCCTCGAGCGCGCTGGCAGACACCATCAGGATGCGCGCCTGATGGTGGCCGTTGGCGCGTAGCGTCTCCGCGACCGTCCAGCCATCCATGCCGGGCATGGAGATATCGAGCAAAAACAGATCGGGCCGGCAGTGCTGGGCCAGCGCCAGGCAACCAGGTCCGTCGGGCGCGCTGAGCAGGATGAAGCCGAGTGGTGTCAACACCTCACGCAGGAGGTCGCGATGCACGGGATCGTCGTCGGTGATGAGGATGGTCTTGCGCGCGCCGTGATAGCCTGAGATCGGGGCCTCCACCGGCGCAATACGCTGCGGATTGGTGACTTCCGAGAGCAGCATCTTGACCTTGAACGTGCTGCCGTTGCCGACCGTGCTCGAGACCTTGATGTCGCCGCCCATGACGCCGGCGAGCAGCCGGCTGATGGTCAGGCCCAGCCCGGTGCCGGTCTGCGGCTGCGAGACACCGAGCGCGCCGCGTTCGAAGGGTGCGAAGATGCGTTCGAGATCGTCGCCCTGGATGCCGGGTCCGGTGTCGATCACCTCGAACTCCGCGACCGGGCTGCGATAGTGCACCACGAACTGCACGCTGCCGGCCTGGGTGAATTTGATCGCGTTGGACAGCAGATTGATCAGCACCTGGCGCAGCCGCTTCTCGTCGGCATAGACCACGACCGGCAAATGCGCCGGCCGCCTGAACACGAAGTCGATGCTCTTGGCCGCGGCTTGAAGGCGGAACATGCCGACGAGCTGGTCGAGGAATTCGGTCAGGCGCACCTCGTCGCGCGACAGGTACAGCCGCCCCGCCTCGATCTTGGAGATGTCCAGAATGCCGTCGATCAGGCCGGAGAGGTGATCAGCGCTGCGGCGGACGACGCGGACCTGGTCGCGCGGCTTGGTGTTAAGCGTCGTATCCTGCTCCAGGAGTTGGGCATAGCCGCTGATCGCATTCAGCGGCGAGCGCAGCTCGTGGCTCAGGCCCACCACGTAGCGGCTCTTGGCGAGGTTGGCGGATTCGGCGATTTCCTTGGCGCGCTGGAGCTCCGCGTCGGTGCGCTTGTGTGCATCGATCTCCTGGATCAGCAGCGTGGTCTGGCGCCGGGTCTCGGCCTCGGCGGCCCGTCGGCTCTGCTGCGCCAGCACGAACAGCCAGGCCACCACGCCGATGATGATGCTGAGCGAGAAGAACACCTTCCAGAGCACGTTGGAGACGAGCATGTTCTCGCCGGGCACGCTGACGGAGGTCTGGAGGTAGATCAGCCCCAGCACCAGCGCGACGAGGCCCGCGGAGATCACGAACACACCGATGTAGTGGCCGAACTGCGAGTTGATCCGCTGGTAGATCGGCTGCGGTAAGATCCTGGCGAGCGCGTCGGCGAACTGCACCTGCGCCCGCGCATGCGGTTTGCACAAATCATGGCAGCGCGCATCGAGCGAGCAGCATAGCGAGCAGATCGGGCCGGCATAGGCTGGACAGGAGGTCATGTCCTCCGGCTCGAAATGGTGCTCGCAGATGCAGCACTGGATCGATTCGATATTGGCCCAGCTCCTCTTCGGCTTGCGCGCGATGTAGTATTTTCCGTCGGTGAGCCATGCGATGACGGGCGCGGTGACGAAGGCGACCGTCAGCGCGACAAAGGCCGCGAGCGCTTTCATGGTCGATCCGAACAAGCCGTAGAAGGCCGCGATCGAGACGATGGTCGCGATCGTCATCGCGCCGACGCCGACCGGGTTGATGTCGTAGAGATGGGCGCGCTTGAACTCCATCTGCGGTGGGCGCAGGCCGAGCGGCTTGTTGACCACGAGATCGGCCACCAGCGCGCCGACCCAGGCGATCGCGACATTGGAGTAGAGCGCGAGCGTCTGCTCCAGCGCCTTGTAGACGCCGATTTCCATCAGCAGCAGCGCCACCATCACGTTGAACACCAGCCAGACGACCCGGCCGGGATGGCTATGCGTCAGACGCGAGAAGAAGTTCGACCAGGCGATCGAGCCTGCATAGGCGTTGGTGACGTTGATCTTGAGCTGCGACAGGATCACGAACGCGCCGGTGAGTGCCAAGGCCATGTCCGGCTGCGACAGCACGTAGCGAAACGCTTCGAGATACATGTGCGCCGGCTCGGCCGCCAGCTCGCTGGAGAGACCGTGGCTCAGCGCGAAGAAGGCGAGAAACGAGCCCAGCAGCAGTTTCAGCGCGCCGAAGATGATCCAGCCGGGGCCCGCGATCAGCAGGGCGGCCCACCACGACGTTCGCGAGGTGCGGCGGTCGCGCGGCAGGAACCTGAGGAAGTCGACCTGCTCGCCGATCTGGGCCACCAGCGAAAACACCACGGAGGATGCGACACCGAACAGCAGCAGATCGAAATGTCCGCTGGGGTCGCCGTGCTCGCCGGCGAATTTCCGCCACTCCGTGAACGAATAAGGGTTGGCCCAGGCGATCGCGGCGAAGGGCAGGATGTGCAGAATGATCCAGATCGGCTGCGTCCAGAGCTGGAAGCGGCTGATCAGCGTGATGCCGTAGGTGACAAGCGGGATGATCGCAACCGCGCTGATGAGATAGCCGATCGGGCGCGGAATGCCGAAGCACATCTCGAGCGCCGTCGCCAGGATCACCGCCTCGATCGCGAAGAAGATGAAGGTGAAGGAGGCGTAGATCAGCGAGGTGACGGTCGAGCCGATATAGCCGAACCCGGCGCCGCGGGTGAGCAGGTCAATGTCGATGCCGCATTTGGCGGCATAATAGGCAATCGGAACGCCGCAGCAGAAGATGATGGTGGAGACGACGAGGATCGCGGCGGTGGCGTTGGTCACGCCGTAGTTCAGGGTGATTGTGCCGCCGATCGCCTCCAGCGCGAGAAAGGAGATGGCGCCCAGTGCAGTGTTGGCGACGCGGGCGGCGGACCACCGGCGCGCGCTCTTGGCGGTGAAGCGCAGCGCGTAGTCTTCCAGCGTCTGGTTGGCGACCCATTGATTGTACTGGCGCCTGACGCGATCTATCCGCTGCCGCCCTGCCACTTAACCCCCACTCCCGAACTCCCGGATCCCTCGCAAAACCTGTACCAAAAGCCTACGTCGTCATTTTGCGGTGCAGTATACGCGATCTTGCGTATGCTTGCAGTGCACAAATTCGAGCCATCCTCACGGCACCAATCGCGTGTCCTCGAACAACAGTGGGGTGCTCATGTCAGACGAAGCGAACAAGGGCCTGTTATCGCCGCTCCGGCGTAAATTATTGATGGGAATGGCGGCCGTGCCGGCCATCGCCATGCTGCCGCGAGCATCTTTTGCGCAGGCGCCGGCGACCTCGGCGGTCAATACCACGGGCCTCGCGGTCACCGACACGGAGGTGACGGTCGGCATCCTGCATTCGGCGACCGGCACCATGGCGATCTCCGAAACCGGCTCGATCGAAGCCGAAAAGCTCGCCATCGAGCAGATCAACGCCATGGGCGGCGTGCTCGGGCGCAAGATCAAGTTCATCCAGGAAGACGGCGCCAGCGACTGGCCGACCTTTGCCGAAAAGGCCAAGAAGCTGCTCGTCAACGACAAGGTCGCGGCGATCATGGGCTGCTGGACCTCGGCGTCCCGCAAGGCCGTGCTGCCCGTGATGGAGCAGTACAACGGCATGCTCTATTACCCGACCTTCTACGAAGGTCTCGAGCAGTCCAAGAACGTGATCTATACCGGCCAGGAAGCCACTCAGCAGATCCTCGCCGGCCTGAACTGGATCGCCAAGGAGAAGGGCGCGAAGTCGTTCTTCTTCATCGGCTCCGACTACATCTGGCCGCGCACCTCGAACAAGATCGCGCGCAAGCATGTCGAGAACGTGCTGAAGGGCAAGGTGGTCGGCGAGGAGTACTATCCGCTCGGCAACACCCAGTTCAACTCGGTCATCAACAAGATCAAGCTGACCAAGCCCGACGTGATCTTCACCGACGTCGTCGGTGGATCGAACGTCGCGTTCTACAAGCAGCTCAAGGCCGCCGGCATCGACCTCTCCAAGCAGGCTCTGCTGACGATCTCGGTCACCGAAGACGAGATCGACGGCATCGGCGGCGAGAATATCGCGGGCGCCTATGCTTGCATGAAGTACTTCCAGTCGCTCGACAATCCGAACAACAAGACCTTCGTCCCGGCGTTCAAGAAGATGTGGGGCGAGAAGACCGTGATCGGAGACGTCACCCAGGCTGCCTATCTCGGCCCGTGGCTGTGGAAGTTGACCGTCGAGAAGGCCGGCTCCTTCGACATCGACAAGATCGCGGCGGCGTCGCCGGGCATCGAGTTCAAGGGCGCTCCGGAAGGCTATGTGCGCATCCACGAAAATCATCACCTCTGGTCCAAGACCCGGGTGGGACGCGCCAAGCTCGATGGCCAGTTCGAACTGATCTACGAGACCGCCGACCTGGTCGAGCCGGATCCGTTCCCCAAGGGCTACCAGTAAGTCACGGCGTTCGCCGCCGTTTCCCTCTCAGGCAAAACCTCTCCCTGGCGTGGACCGCAAATCCACGCCCAAGACCCCGCGTCGCGCACCTGCTCGCGACGCGGGACCCCTTCCCGACGGAGGACATCGATGTTCGGCGACTACTCGCTTGGTGACCTTGGCTCCATCTTCGTCATGCAGGGCTTTGCAGGACTGATCCTGTTCTCCGTCTACGTGCTGATGGCGCTGGGTCTCGCGATCATCTTCGGCCAGATGGGCGTCATCAACATGGCCCATGGCGAGTTCATGATCCTCGGGGCCTACGTCACCTGGATGACTTCGAATTTCTTCCAATCCTATTTGCCGAGCCTGTTCAGCGGCTACTTTTTCCTCGCGATGGTCCTGGCCTTTGTCGCCTCCGGTGCGCTGGGGATGCTGGTGGAATGGGTGCTGATACGGCATCTCTACAAGCGCCCGCTCGACACCCTGCTTGCGACCTGGGGCCTCAGCCTGATCCTGCAGCAGGCCTATCGCTCCGTGTTCGGCGCGCGCGAGGTCGGCGTCGAGCTGCCGCAATGGATGCTTGGCTCGCTGCACGTGACCGACAGCATCGAAGTGCCGATCAACGGCGTCTTCGTGATGTGCCTCACTGTCCTGATCACCGTCGGCGTCGCCTACGTGATGTACAAATCGCGCTGGGGTCGGCAGGTGCGCGCCGTCGTGCAGAACCGCATCATGGCCGGTGCCGTCGGCATCAACACCGAAAAGGTGGATCGCTACACTTTCGGTCTCGGCTGCGGCATTGCCGGTGTCGCCGGGAGCGCCTTCACGATGATCGGCTCGACCGGGCCGACCTCCGGACAGCTCTACATCGTCGATACGTTCCTGGTGGTCGTGTTCGGCGGCGCGGCGAGCCTGCTCGGCACCATCGCATCGGCCTTCTCGATTTCGCAGACCCAATCCACCCTCGAGTTCTTCATGTCGGGCTCGATGGCCAAGGTGCTGACGCTGCTTGCCGTTGTCGGAATCCTGATGCTGAGGCCGCAAGGGCTGTTCGCCCTCAAGGTCCGCAAGTGAGAAACTGGGGCTGATGCAATGACCGACAATCGCTTTTTCAATCGATCGGAGCTCATCGGAATTCTGGTGCTCGCGGTCTTCCTGGTGGTGGTGCTGCCCCTCACGCTCGATGTCTTCAGGCTCAACCTGGTCGCAAAATACCTGACTTATGCCTTCGTTGCGTTGGGGCTGGTGGTCTGCTGGGGCTATGGCGGCATTCTCAGCCTTGGCCAGGGCGTGTTCTTCGGTCTCGGCGGCTACTGCATGGCCATGTTCCTCAAGCTCGAGGCGTCGAGCGTGGCGAACACCAAGATCCAGTCGACCCCGGGCATTCCCGATTTCATGGACTGGAATCAGATCACCGCGCTGCCGCTGTTCTGGAAGCCTTTTAGCAGCCTGACCTTCACGATCGCCGCCATCATTCTGGTGCCCGGCATCTTTGCTCTCATCATCGGCACTGCGATGTTCAAGCGCCGCGTCGGCGGCACCTACTTCGCCATCATCACCCAGGCGGTCGCGGCCATCCTGACCATCCTGATCGTGGGCCAGCAGGGCTACACCGGCGGCATCAACGGCATGACCGATCTGCGCACGCTGAAAGGATGGGACATCCGGCCCGACCACGCCAAAATCGTGCTGTATTTCTTCGAAGTCGGATGCCTGTTGGTCTGCATCATGATCGCGCAATTCGTCCGGCACTCCAAGCTCGGGCGCATCCTGGTCGCGATGCGGGAGAAGGAGGACCGCGTCCGCTTCTCCGGCTACAGCGTCGCCAACTTCAAGATCTTCGCCTTCTGCGTCGCCGCAGTGTTCGCCGCCATCGGCGGCGCCATGTTCGCACTCAACGTCGGCTTCATGTCGCCGTCCTTCGTCGGCATCGTGCCGTCGATCGAAATGGTGATCTACACGGCGGTTGGCGGTCGGTTGTCGATCCTCGGCGCAGTCTACGGCACGCTGCTGGTCAACTTCGCCAAGACCAGTCTGTCGGAAACCTTTCCCGAATTGTGGCTGTTCGGACTGGGTGGGTTGTTCATCGCCGTAGTGCTGGCCTTTCCGAACGGCCTTGCCGGGATCTGGGGCGACTATGTGCAGCCACGCATCGACAGCCTGATCTCGTCGCGCAAACCGAAGCCCGAAGGTTGGACCGACAGCTCGGTCGCCGACGGCGCCCCTGCGGAGTGAGGAGATCATTATGCTCGTAGGTCACCACGATGCCGATGCCACGCTGACAGTGAGGAAATAGATCATGCTCGTCGGTCATCACGATGCCGATGCCACGCTGACAGTGAGGAGATAGATCATGCTCATCGGTCATCAGCCCAAGGAATTCCTGCTCGCCGTCGAAGCGCTGACCGTGTCGTTCGACGGGTTCAAGGCAGTCAACGATCTCTCATTCTATGTCGACGAGAACGAGATCCGCGTCATCATCGGTCCGAACGGCGCCGGCAAGACCACCGTGCTCGACCTGATCTGCGGCAAGACCAAAGCGACTTCCGGCTCGATCCAGTTCCGCGGCAAGGAGCTGACGCGGATGAGAGAGAACGAGATCGTCAAGACCGGGGTAGGCCGCAAGTTCCAGAACCCGTCGATCTATGACGATCTCACGGTATTCGAAAATCTGGAGATTTCCTACCCGCGCGGACGCTCGGTGTTTGGGGCGCTGACCTTCACCCGCGATGCCGCCGTGCGCGACCGCGTGCATGAAGTCGCCGAAATGATCTTCCTGAAGGACCGGCTGAACGTGAATGCCGATCTGCTCAGCCATGGCCAGAAGCAATGGCTCGAGATCGGCATGCTGCTGATCCAGGACCCGGACCTGCTGATGCTGGACGAGCCCGTCGCCGGCATGAGCGTGTCCGAGCGCGCCAAGACCGCCGAGCTGCTCAACCGCATCATCAAGAACCGCTCGGTGCTCGTCATCGAGCACGACATGAAGTTCGTCGAGGACATCGCGCACAAGGTCACCGTGCTTCACCAGGGCCAGATCCTGTCAGAAGGGACCATGGAGAAGGTGAAGAACGACCCCAAGGTCGTCGAAGTTTATCTCGGTCACTAAGGAGCGCGACGATGCTGGCTATTTCTGATCTTCACGTCGCCTACGGCCAGAGCGAGGTGCTGCACGGGCTCAACGTCAAGGTCGCGCCCAATGAGATCGTGGCGATCATGGGCCGAAACGGCATGGGCAAGACCACGCTGATGAAATCGCTGATGGGCATCCTGCCGGCCAAGAGCGGCTCGGTGACCATGGACGGCGCCGAGCTCGGTGCCTTGCCGAGCTACGAGCGCGTCGCCAAGGGTCTCGCCTATGTGCCGCAGGGCCGCATGATCTTCTCCACCATGACAGTGAAGGAGAACATCGAAACTGGCCTCGTGGTCTCCGGCGGGACCGAGGTGCCCGGCGACATCTACGAACTGTTTCCGGTGCTGCTGGAGATGAAGGACCGCCGTGGCGGCAATCTCTCCGGCGGCCAGCAGCAACAACTCGCGATCGCTCGCGCGCTGGCAACCAAGCCGAAAGTGCTGCTGCTGGACGAGCCGACCGAGGGCATCCAGCCGTCGATCATCAAGGAGATGGCGCGCACGCTCAAGCGCATCCGCGACGAGAAGGGGCTTTCGATCGTCGTGTCCGAGCAGGTCCTGAGCTTCGCGCTCGATATCGCCGACCGCGTGCTGGTGATCGAGAACGGCGAGATCGTCCGCGACGATCCGCGCGACGCCGTCGATGCCGCTCAGGTCTCGAAATATCTGTCCGTCTAACCAACCGTGTAAAAGGGGAGCATCTCGATGCCAGAGACACTGATCAAGGTCGATCTCACCAAGTCGGCCTATGAAAATGACATGGTGCATAACCGCTGGCACCCCGACATTCCGATCGTCGCCTGGGTCAATCCCGGCGACGATTTCATCATCGAGACTTATGACTGGACCGGCGGTTTCATCAAGAACAACGATTCTGCCGACGACGTGCGCGACATCGATCTGTCGATCGTGCACTTCCTCTCGGGCCCGATCGGCGTCAAGGGCGCCGAGCCCGGTGACCTGCTCGTCGTCGACCTGCTCGACGTCGGTCCGATGAAGGAGAGCATGTGGGGCTTCAATGGCTTCTTCTCCAAGCAGAACGGCGGCGGCTTCCTCACCGACCATTTCCCGCTGGCGCAGAAGTCGATCTGGGACATCAAGGGCCTCTACACCTCGTCGCGGCATATTCCGGGCGTCAACTTCGCCGGCCTGATCCATCCCGGCCTGATCGGCTGTCTGCCCGATCCGAAGATGCTGGACACCTGGAACAAGCGCGAGGCCGAGCTGATCGCGACCAACCCGACTCGTGTGCCCGGCCTTGCCAATCCGCCGTTCGCGCCGACCGCTCATGGCGGCCGCGCCAAGGGTGACGTCAAGGACAAGATCGGCGCAGAGGGCGCGCGAACCGTGCCGCCGCGTGAGCATGGCGGCAATTGCGACATCAAGGATCTTTCGCGCGGATCGAAGATCTACTTCCCGGTCTACGTGCCGGGTGCCGGTCTCTCGATGGGCGATCTGCACTTCAGCCAGGGCGACGGCGAGATCACCTTCTGCGGTGCGATCGAGATGGCCGGCTGGCTGCATCTGAAGGTCGAGGTGATCAAGGACGGCATGGCGAAGTACGGCGTCAAGAACCCGATCTTCAAGCCGTCGCCGATCACACCGAACTACAAGGACTATCTGATCTTCGAAGGCATCTCGGTCGACGAAGCCGGCAAGCAGCACTATCTCGACGTCACCATCGCCTATCGCCAGGCCTGCCTGAATGCGATCGAATATCTGAAGAAGTTCGGCTACTCCGGTGCCCAGGCCTATTCGATCCTCGGCACGGCACCGGTTCAGGGCCACATCTCCGGCGTGGTCGACGTGCCCAATGCCTGTGCCACGCTATGGCTGCCGACGGAGATCTTCGACTTCGACGTGATGCCGTCCTCGGCAGGACCTATCAAGCACATCAAGGGCGATATCCAGATGCCGATCTCACCCGACAAATAATCCCTGCGCGACGGGATGCGGGACGGCGTATCTGCCGCCCCCGCATCCGCCGCGGCAGTTCTCTCACAGACAACAGCGTAGGGATGATGCGATGCCGGTCTATGAATATCTCTGTGACGATTGCGGTCCGTTCAAGGATATGCGCCCGATGGCCGAATGCGACGATCCGCAGGTCTGCCCGCAATGTGAAATCATGGCGCCGCGCGTCATTCTGACCGCTCCGAATTTCTTCTGCATGCCGTCGGAGACGCGCAAAGCTTACGCTGTCAATGAGCGCAGCGCGCACGCGCCGCAGACAGTCGCGCAGTACAAGGCCTCCCATGGTCCCGGCTGCGGCTGCTGCTCCACGGGCAAGAATTCATCGAAGAACGCGTCGGACAAGAAGAAACCTGCGCGGCTGGTGACCAAGACCAGGAGCGGCGCGAAGGGTTTTCCGACTGCGCGGCCCTGGATGATCAGTCACTGATTCAGGCGGCAATCTCAAACAGGGTAGAGGAGCAATTCAAATGCTTCACGGTGACATCTCCAGCAGCAACGACACCGTCGGCGTCGCGGTGGTCAACTACAAGATGCCGCGCCTGCACACCAAGACGGAGGTGCTCGACAACGCCCGCAAGATCGCCGGCATGGTGGTGGGCATGAAGACCGGTCTTCCCGGCATGGATCTGGTGATTTTCCCGGAATACTCCACCCAGGGCATCATGTACGATTCCAAGGAGATGTATGAGACCGCTTGCGCGGTCCCCGGTGAAGAGACCGCGATTTTTGCGGAGGCTTGCCGCAAGGCCAAGGTGTGGGGCGTGTTCTCGCTCACGGGCGAACGCCACGAGGAGCATCCGCATAAGGCGCCCTACAACACCCTGATCCTGATGAACGACAAGGGTGAGATCGTGCAGAAGTACCGCAAGATCATGCCGTGGGTGCCGATCGAGGGCTGGTATCCCGGCAATTGCACCTATGTCTCCGACGGCCCGAAGGGGATGAAGGTCAGCCTGATCATCTGCGACGACGGCAACTTCCCGGAGATCTGGCGCGACTGCGCCATGAAGGGCGCCGAATTGATTGTACGCTGCCAGGGCTACATGTATCCGGCCAAGGAGCAGCAGATCCTGATTTCAAAGGCGATGGCGTGGGCCAACAACGTCTATGTCGCGGTCGCCAACGCCGCCGGCTTCGACGGCGTCTACTCCTATTTCGGTCACTCCGCGATCATCGGCTTCGACGGCCGTACCCTCGGCGAGTGCGGCGAGGAGGATTACGGCATCCAATATGCCCAGCTGTCGAAGCATCTGATCCGCGATGCGCGCCGCAACGGCCAGTCGCAGAACCATCTCTACAAGCTGGTCCATCGCGGCTACACCGGCATGATCAATTCCGGCGAAAGCCCGCGCGGCCTCGCGGCCTGCCCCTATGATTTCTACAAGAACTGGATCGCCGATCCCGAGGGCACAAGGGACATGGTCGAGGCGATGACGCGCGCGACGCCCGGAACCGCCGAATGCCCGATCGACGGCATCCCGAATGAAGCGGGACCGAGCAACTATTGAGCCATGGCTGCATCGACCACCCGGTCCTGCGCCGGCGTCGTGCACTACGCGTGCTGAGGGTCTACCGTTTCTGCTGCGCCGGCTTGCGCGGCGGCCGCGGAGCGGCGGCCGGCGTGGGTGTCCCGCTCATCTTGTTGGCGGCCTCGCTGACGTCGAGCAGCGATCGGCGGATGTCCTCGAGGAAGTTTGCCGACTTCTTTCTCATGGTGTCGGCGAGCTCGTGCAATCCCTGGATCTTTTCGAACAGCTCATCCGCCTTGCCGTCGGCAAAGCCGGGCACGACGCCTTCGATCTTTGTGACCGCCTTGTCGAAGCCCGCGAAGGCGCTGTCGACCTTGGCCATGACGGAATCGATTTCGCCGCCCTTGCTCCGGAGATCGGCGGTGTAGGTCTCGAACGTGCGCAGGCCCTCCTTGATCGCCGGTGCGTTGCTGACGATTGTGCGGTCGACACTATGCAGGGTGTCGACGATCGATTCGGCGTCGCTGAGATCGGCGGTCAGCACGGGGACGCCGTCCGAGTCCAGCGGCACTGGCGGCGCAGAGGGCGCGCCGCCGATCAGCGAGACCGCGGCGACGCCGGTGAGACCCTGGAACTCGATGCCCGCGACGGTGTCCTTGCGGATCGGCGCGGTATTGTCGAGCATCACCAGGGCCACGACCTTGCGCGGATTGTCCAGCTTGATCGACAGGATCTGGCCTGCGGGGACACCGTCGAAATTGACCGGCCCGCCGCGGCGCAGTCCGCTGGCGGAGCCGCCCTCGAATACCACGCGCAACTGGCTGCGGCTCTGGAGGGTGCGCCATTTCTGCACGCCGAGCACACCGCCGAACGCCACGGCGATCACCGCCAGCGTCGCCGTTCCGATCACCAGATTGCTCGCGCGTGCCATGCAGGGTGATTTTACGGCCAAACGAGGGAAGTTGGAAGGAGCTGCAATGGTACGTAGGGCGGGTTAGCGAAGCGTAACCCGCCAACGCCTCATGCGGCCATGGAGCGATTTGGCGGATTGCGCTGCGCTAATCCGCCCTACGCGACATCAATGCCCAGCGGCGCGTTTGGCCGCGGCATTGTTCAGCACGATGAGGGCATCGACGGCGACGCCTGTTTTGGCATTGACCAGGAACGGATTGACGTCAATCGAGGCGATCCGGTCGCCGGCATCCGCGATCAGGTTGGAGAGGCCGACCAGCGCCTTCACCGCGGAGGCCTCGTGCAAGGCCGGCTTGCCCCGATAGCCGCGCATCTTGATACCGGCTTTGGTGCGGCCGATCAGAAGCCGGGCCTCGGCCTCGTCCAGTGGCGCACCGGCGAGGGCCACGTCCTTCATCAGCTCGATGTCGATGCCGCCGGTGCCGAACAGCACGACCGGACCCATCTCGGCATCGAGGGAGGCGCCGACCACGAGCTCCAGATCGGCCTTGACCTGTTGCGCGATCAGGATGCCGTCGAGCTTCGGCTTGCCCTTCAGCCTGTTCACCCGCGCGGTGATGTCGGCGAATGCCTTTTTCACCTCGGCCGGGCTGTTGAGATTCAGCACCACGCCGCCGATGTCCGATTTGTGCAGGATCTCGGCACTGACGACTTTGGCCACGACCGGGAAACCGATCTGCTTCGCGATCTTCACGGCCTCGGCTGCCGTCTGTGTGATTGCCTCCTTCGAGATCGGGATGCCATAGGCCTTCAGGAGCTTCTTCGAGGCGACCTCGTCGAGCGCGGCGCCGGTTGCCGATTTCAGCGCCTTCTCAAGCACGGCACGCGCGGCAGGTTTCGAGCTCGAGACGACATCAGGCACTTCCTTGCGTAGCTTGGCGTAGTCGAGCAGCGACTTGATCGCGGTCACCGCGCGATCCATGCCCTGCATGACCGCGAGATGTGGCAGCGATTTGCGCAAGGTCTTGGTGAACTCGGTGAAGCCGATCGACATCGCGCTGATATAGATCACCGGCTTGCCGGCCCGGCTCGCCATCTCGTCGACGATGCGCAGATTGCGCTCGCGCAGCTCGTGCGGCGCTTTCGGCAGCTCGGCATCGATGATGACGATGTCGATATCAGGGTCGTCGATCATCAGCCCGATCGATTTCATGTAGACGGAGGGATCGACCACCGCGGCAAAGCCGGCGTCGAGCGGGTTGCCGACGATCGAGCCCGGCCCGAGCATCTTTGCCAGCTCCGAGCCGACATGCGAGCTGAGTGGTGCAAAATTCAGGCCTTCTGCATCGAAGGCATCGATCAGCATGCCGCGCTTGCCGCCGGATAGCGTCACTGCGGCGAGCCGGTCGCCCTTGGGCACAGCGGCGTGAACGAAGCATTCGGTGGTCTCGATCAGCTCGTCGAGCCCGCCGACCCTGATGACCCCTTCGCGCGTTGCAATGGCGTCGAATGTCTCGATCGAGCCCGCGAGCGCGCCGGTGTGTGCCATCGCCGCCGCGCGGCCACCTTCGGACGACCCGAGCTTGAGCGCGATCACCGGTTTGCTCGCGGCGCGCGCCGCCTTGCAGGCGTCCCGGAATGCCTTGGTGTTGCGCACGCCTTCGAGGTAGACCACGATCACCTTGATGCTCGGATCCTCGGCGAAATAGCGCATCAGGTCCGGCGTCTCGAGCCCGGCCTCGTTGCCGGTCGTCACCATGTAGCCGACCCCGACGCCGCGATCTTCCAGGGCTTGGCGGATCGCCATGACGATGGCGCCGGATTGCCCGGCAATCGCCACCGCGCCCTGTTCCATGGTGACGATACGGTCGTCGATATTAGTGAAGAGCTTTTCGCCCGCGCTCAAATTGCCGAGGCAGTTCGGGCCGGTGACCGCCAATCCCGTCTGGCGCACGGCCGCGTGCAGTTCGGCGGCGAGCTTTTGGCTTTCCGCGTCCTGCAACTCGCTGAAGCCTGAGGTGACGATGGTGGCCGAGCGGGCGCCGGCCGCGGCGGCATCGCGGATCACCTGCACGGCAAAGCGCGCCGGCACCAGCACCAGCACGTGGTCGGGCTTCTCCGGGAGGCTTGCAAAGTCCTTGTAGCAGGGGACACCCCAGATGTTGTCGCGCTTGGCATTGACCGGATAGAGCCCGCCCTCGTAGCCGTATTTGACCAAATTGTTCCAGATGCGCTCGGCATAGTTGCCGGGCTTATCGGTCGCGCCCACCAGCACGATGTTGCGGGGATGCAGCATGGCGTGGATGCCTTTGACGATGTCGCTGGCATCGGACGGCGGTGACCATGGGCGCGACGAAGCGAAGGCGGCAGAAACGCGAGCTTCCATGGTGTGACCTCACCTGTTGTTCTTGTTGGCGGTGCGTCACTCTGTTCTATGGCGAGTTCTTCGGACTGGCAACCACGTGGGCGGGTATGCCGTGTGATGGAATGAGCGCGCATCAAACGCTGGTCCACACGCGCTTGCGCCAGAACGTCGTCTCTTGCGGAATGGAGTCGGCATAGCGCAATGCCTTCCCGTCATGGGCCGGTAGTTCCTATCAGCGTGGCATGCAGGACGTAGCGCTCGGGGCCGGACGCGATGGCGTCGAATGGCCAGCAGGTCGCGAGCACGAGCTCGAAGTCCTGAGTTGCGGGACCGATACCTGATGCATCAAAACGAACGACAGCAGAGGAATCCGCGCGATAGCGGAAGTGTTTGCCGTCACTGCGTGTGACATCGATCAGGTCACCAATGGCGACATTCCGCAGGAAGCGGAAATGAGTGTCGCGGTGCGCTGCATATACGGCAACACCCCGCTCGCCCGCGTCAGCCGTTTGGGCGAGATGGCCGGGTCCAAAAGCAAGCGCCTGGCCGCTCGCGCCTTCCAGCACGATCGCGCTGGCGCCGATCCGCCTCACCTCGATCCGCGCGACCGGCCAGGTATCCGCCCAGGACCATGGCCTGACCACTTCGCCGGTCGCAACACTCCGGTCGAACGCGCGCTCCAGCAGCACCTGCGCGAGCCACGCTTTGGCGTGGATGTAGGCGCCGTCGCCAAACAGGATGATGCCGATCAGGGCGAGAGCCAGGGGAGAGATGAAGCGGGGCATTGTTTCCACACTCGTCATTGCGAGCGACGCGAAGCAATCCAGAATCTTTCCGCGGAGGCAGCCTGGATTGCTTCGCTGCGCTCGCAATGACAACAAAAAGGCGCGCGCGGCCGTTGGTGTGGGACGGGCAGCCGCGCGCGCTAACAGAGGAGTTCGGGGGGCTCCTCTCTCAAGCGGCGTCAGTGAGCAAGGTCTGACGCCGGTTGAACACGAACAGGACCATGGCGAGCAAGATCAGGATCACGCCTGCAGTCATCTTCAACTCGGCCGAGGTCGCGGTCTTGGGCAGGCGGATCGTATCGGTTGCCGCCGGCGTCGGCCGCCTCGTGGCCGGCTGGCTGCGCGCGTCGGCGTGACGCTCGCGGAGCTGCGCGGGGACCTGCTGTCGTTCGCCAAAGACCTTCGCGAAATCCCAACCGGCCGGCAGGTTGATCGGCAATTCGCTGGGCTTGAGCGGCTCTCCTTCGGGACGGCTCGGTGTCTTGTCGACCGCGACGAGGCTGGTGAGCCGCGTGACGATCTGATGATCGAGCGCCAGTGCCAGGATTGCCCTGTCGGAATCTTCGGGCGTCATCTCGCGCAGGGTGCGCGCTACTTCGGCATCGTCGATCTTGCGCTTGGCCCAAAGCTTCGACAGGCCTTTGCCTTCCGCCGCATTTTGCAGCGGCAGCGTCACCGACCATGGGCGGTCGCCGACGCGGCCCTTGATCTCGACCGCGCCGGCGAGCGTGTCGAGCCTTGCCGCCAGCACCAGCGGCTCGTCGCGATAGACGTCGGGAATGATCGTCGGTGTGACGTCGGCTTTGGCTTCGGAGAACTTTGCGCTCAGGCCGGTCACGGCCGGGTTCTCGAGCTTGGCAAACAGGCCGCGCATGCGCTCCTCGACCTGCTCGACGGAGCCGATATGGGTGAAAGCACCGCGGCCGAGCTCGGCAGCGCGCGTCATCAGATAGGTGTTGGGCGCCGACCCGATGCCGACCATGAACACGCGCGAGCGGCCCCGCATCGCCGTGATCGTTTCGAACAATTGCTGCTCGTTGCCGATCGCACCATCGGTCAGGAATACGACCTGGCGAACCATGCCGGCGTCGCCGAGCTTGTCAGTCAGCGCGGCCCGCATCGCGGGCACCATCTCGGTGCCGCCACGCGCCTGCAGCGCGCTGACGAACGAGGTTGCTTCAGCGACACGCTCGGCATCCGCCGCCACTGAGGCCGGAAACAGCACGTCCATGGTGTCGTCGAAACGGATGACGTTGAAACGGTCGGTCGACTGGAGACGGGAGACCGCGTAGGTGAGGCTCGCCTTGGCCTGAACGATCGACGTGCCGCCCATCGAGCCGGAATTGTCGATCACGAATACCACCTCGCGCGGCCGTGGCTTCTGCGTCGCCTGCTCGGCGGCGGGCGGGGTGACGAAGGCGAGCAGATAATCGGCGTCGCCGACACGCTCGCGGAATAGACCGACCGACGGCGCCTTCACGGCGGCCGGCTTCCAGGTCAGTTCGAAATCGCGGTCGGCAGGCACCGCACCGTCGGCAAGCGTGACGATTCGCGTCGTATTGTCCGGGCTCTCGACCTTGACGTTGTGGTGGGGGCTCTTGACCTCGCCCAGCGCAAAGCCGGCGTTCAGGCGTACCGTGATGCTGGTCGGATTGACCGGCGGATTCCCGGCGGGATCCATCACGGGCGGCGAGATGCGGTCGCGGTCCGGCACCGGGTCCGAATTCGTCGCACCCCAGCCGGAGCCGTCGTTGCGGAAATCGACGCTCTGGACGATCGGCGCTGGATTGTAGCGCGGCCCGACCACCAGCGGTAGGCGCAGCGAATATTCGTTACCGGATTGATGCACCGGCTCCTGATATTCGATCTGCACCAGCACGGTTTCGCCGGGACCGATGTTGGCGACCGAGTTGGTGAAGATGTTCGGCCGCTCCTGTTCGGTGAGCGCGGCCTTCTGGCCGGCCCGGCGCGCCTCTTCGTAGATCACGCGCGCCTGCTGCCGCTCCTTGATGTCGCCGACGATGACGCGGTTGCCGACCACCATCTTCAGCGAATCGACGGCACCGCCGGCGGGGAGCGGATAGACATAGGTCGCCTCGACCCAGTCCTTCGTCGGGTTGCGGAAGATCTGGGTGACGCGGGCGCGCAGCGTCGGGCCTGATACCGTGATGTCGATATCGATGCCGAGGCGGATCGCTTCCGTGTGGGCCCCGTCCTCCTTCAGAAGCAGGGTGCCGGACTTGGCGTCGCCGGGCTGAAGCAGGCTGGCCTGCTCCGTCGTTGCCGACCAGCCGGGCTCCAAGCTCACCAGCAGGGCCACGAAGGCGACCAGCATCACTGCGATACCCTGCGCCAGAAGGAACAGTCCGACCACGATGAGTCTGCCCAGCCAAGGGTGTTCGTTGCTGTCCGTCGTGTCGTAAGTATCCATTTGGCCTGCTCCCGGGGATGTTTGCTGGCTCTGAGCATCCGCCGGGAGAGCCCGATTTCGCGAGCAGAATGATCGGCAATGATCCGCCGCGGCCGGCCCGCGCGGCCCGCCGCCGGGGGGCCAAGTGCGGTTTTGTGCTGGTTTGTCCGCCCTGCTAGGATGTCATCCTGGAGCAGGGCCACGATGCAGACGCAGGACAAATTCGCCGACAAGCAGCTTTCGGACGAGCAGAGTCGCGAGATCGCAGAGACCATCCGTGAGGAGCTTGCCAGGCGCCGGATCTCCCGGCAGGCGCTGGCCGAGCAGGCCAAGCTCAGCCTGTCGACTCTCGAGAAGGTGCTCGGCGGCCGACGGCCGTTCACGCTGGCGACCACAGTACGGCTGGAGCAGGCGCTGGGCGTCTCGCTGCGCAGAAGCGCCGTCGTGGTGACGCCTCCGGCCGCGAGCGATGTCGCGCCCGACAGCCTCGGCTCCTATGCCCATCGCGCGGTGACTTGGCTCGAGGACGTCTACATCACGCTACGACCGTCGTTCGGCGACAAGGACGCGATCTTCGCCTACCGCACCGAGATCATCTGGGAGCCGAAAGTCTCCTCATTGGTGTTCCGCGAGGGTGAGCGGACCGATGCGGCCTATGAACACACCGGCGAGGTCGCGGTGCCGCATCAGTCCGGCTTCATCTATCTCGTCATCATCAAGCACGGCCAGCATCGCGTGATCACGGTGTCGCGGCCGACGGTCGCCGGCGAGATGTACGGGATCATCTCGACGCTCCGCGCCGGCCCCGGCTCGCAATTGACGCCGATCGCGGCGCCGATCGCCTATGTGCCGCTCAGGAATGTTCAGAAGCCGTCGCTGGGACGGATCGGGCCCGACGATGAAAACCACGCGTCGTACCGAAAGCACCTGCGCCGCACGGTTGAGGAGTGCTTCGCGCTGTTCCTGCCGGGATAGCACACAAAAGAATAGCGACCTTGCGGCCGCTATTTTCGTCAAGGTCCGTGCGATCGTCGCGAACTAGCCGCCCGTTTCGGCGCTGATGATGTCGCCGAACAGCTCCCACTGGCCCTTCTTGAACCGCCACATCTTGAGCTGCTCGATCGGCGCGAAGTCCGTGGAAGAGGTGTTGATCTTGATGCCCGGGATCAGGGTGTCGGGAACGAAGTCCTTGAGGCTCGCTGCCTGCTTCATCACATTTTCACGGGTCAGATTGTCGCCCGCTTGCTTCAGCACCTGCACCATGGTCTGGGCTGCGGCATAGGCGTAAACCAGATTGGCGTCGGAAATATTTGCACCGGGGATGTATTTGTCGACGAAGACCATGAACTTCTTCATGCCCTCATCATCCTTCCACTGCGGATCCGACGCATCCTTCAGATAGCCGGCCGACAGCACGCCTTCGGATGCCTCGAGGCCGGCCGGCTTCATCACCGCGCCGATCGACACCGAGACATCGGTCATGAGATGCATCGGCTTCCATTCGAGCTCGGCGATCTTCTTGATCGCCTGCGCCGCGAATTTCGGGGTCGCGATGTTGACGAAGACGTCGGCGCCGGTGCCCTTGAGCTTGACGATATGAGCATCGATCGAGGGTTCCGACGTCTCGTAGCTCTCTTCGGCGACGATCATTTTCGATGCTCTGTCGCCGAACACGTCCTTGATGCCGGCGAGGTAGTCTTTGCCGAAATCGTCATTGGCATAGAAGATCGCAACCTTCCCGTCCGGCTTCTCCTTCAGAATATACTTGGCGAAGATCTGTGCCTCGACGCGGTAGCTGGGCTGGAAGCCCATGGTCCAGGGAAAGTTCTTCGGGTCGTTCCACTTGCTCGCGCCGGTGGCGAGGAACAGCTGCGGCACCTTCTTGGAATTGTGATACTTTTGCACGGCGGTCTGGGTCGGCGTGCCCAGCGCGTTGAATACCAGGAAGACCTCGTCGCTCTCGATCAGCTTGCGGATCTGTTCAACGGTCTTTGGCGGCGAGTAGCCGTCATCGTAGGAGATCCAGTTGATCTTGCGGCCGTTGATGCCACCCTGGTCGTTGATCATCTTGAAATAGGCTTCCTCGGTCTTGCCGATGACGCCGTAGGCGGAAGCCGGGCCGGAATAGGCCTCGACATTGCCGATCTTGATCTCGGTGTCGGTGACGCCGGTGTCGTACGCTTTTTGGGCATACGCGCTCTGGGTTGTGAGCAGTGCCAACGCCGTTGCTGCGGCAAGCAGGGAGAGTTTCTTGTTCATGAAAATTCCTTGAAATTCCTTGGGGTTTCTTCTGAGTTGGAGCAGGCACGTCGAAAATGAAAAGCGCCCGTGAGAGGGACCGCTTTGATCAGGCGTTGGCGGCTTTCTTGTCGGCTTCCGAGGCGCCTGAGAATTCCTTGCGCAAGGTCGGCTTGTGGATCTTGCCGGTGGCATTGCGCGGCAGAGCTTCGACGAAGCGAATCTGGCGCGGACATTTGAAACGCGCGAGATTCGCGGCGCAGTGCGCGAAGACATCGGCCTCGGTCAGCCGCTGGCCGGGCTTGGCCGCGACGATGGCGAGGCCAACCTCGCCCCATTGCGCATCGGGAATGCCGATCACGGCGGCTTCCGCGATGGCGTTGAGTTGATGCAGGACGTTCTCGACCTCGGCCGGATAGACGTTCTCGCCACCGGAGATGTACATGTCCTTCCAACGGTCGACGATGTAGTAAAAACCTTCGTCGTCGACGCGTGTGGCGTCGCCCGTGTGCAGCCAGCCATCGGTGAATGACGTCTTGTTCGCCTCCGGCCTGTTCCAGTAACCGGGCGTGATGTTCGGTCCCTTGACCCAGAGTTCGCCAAGCTCGCCGACATCGGCATCGCTGCCATCGGGACGCACGATGCGCACTTCCGTGTGCAGCACCGGCTTGCCGGCGGAGCCGGCTTTCCGTGCCGCATCCTCGCGGTCGAGCACCAGCACGGCCGGCGAGGTCTCGGTCATGCCGTAGCCCTGCTGGAGTGCGACGCCACGCGCCTCCCACACCTTGAGCAGCGGCACCGGCATTGGTGCGCCGCCGACACCACCGACGATCAGCCGGCCGAGGTCGGTGGTCGCGAAGGCCGGATGCTGGGCCATGAACTGGTAGATCGCGGGCACGCCGAAGAACACGTTGATGCCCTGCGCGGGATCACTGATCAGACCAAGCGCCGTGCCGGGATCGAAGGCGCGCATGATCATCACGGTGCCGCCAGCATGCAGCACCGGATTGGTGTAGCAATTCAGACCACCGGTGTGGAACAGCGGCAGCACGGTGAGCAGCACCGAGGACGGCCCGATGCAGGCGGGGCCGCCGAGATTGACGCAATTCCAGAAGGTCATGCCATGGGTAATGGTGGCGCCCTTGGGATGGCCTGTCGTGCCCGAGGTGTACATGATGGTCGAGACGTCATCGAGGGTGACCTCCTCGATTGTCTCAAGTGGCTTTGCGGCGGCGACGCCGGCCTCGTAGGTGCCGCCGGGGCCAAGCAGCAGGCTCGTCTCAATGCCGCAGAGCTTTGCCACGGCAAGCGCCGTTTCGGCGAGATCGGTGTCGTGGATCATCACCTTCGGCGCGCAATCTGCGGTGATGAACTGGAGCTCGGGAACGGTGAGGCGGGTGTTCAGCGGCACGAAGATCGCACCCAACCGGCCGCAGGCGAATTGCACCTCCAGCGTATCGGTCGTGTTCAGCGCCAGCACCGCGACCCGCTCGCCGCGCGAGACTTTCAGCGAATGGCGCAGAAATGACGCGAGACAAGAGATGCGCGCGTCGAGCTGCGCATAGGTGAAGCGGCGCTCGCTCGCGAGATCGATCACCGCAATCTTGTTCGGCGTGCGGCGGCCATAATGGGCGATCCAGTCGTAGTAGCGAACGGCCAAGAATTCCTCCCTCGGCGGTCTGGTGCCGCCCGCGTCCCTATTGCCATGCACCATGCCCGGCATGGCCCAGGGGCCAGCCGGAGTTTGTGCACCACGTCTTTTTTTGATCCGGAGTTGGCACGCGAGCGGTGAAAATCGTCTTGCGTTGAGTTGCTGGAGCGGGCCTGCTCGGCGGGAAGCCTTGGCCAGCCACTCCGCGCAAGTGAGCCGCTAAGGTTCCAGCCATGGTGAACGAGACGAATCCGCCAGCGAGGCGAGAGTGCGATGATGAGCCCGTTCTATACCGCCGAGCATGACGCCTTTCGGGACGTGATGCGCCGCTTCGTCGACAAGGAGATTGCACCCTTCGCCCACGAGTGGGACGAGGCCGGCGAATTCCCGCGCGCGCTTTATCGCAAGGCGGCCGAGATCGGACTCTTGGGGCTCGGATTTCCCGAGGAATATGGCGGGATCGCCGCCGACCAGTTCATGAAGATCGTCGCCAGCCAGGAGCTGGCGCGGGCCGGCGCCGGCGGCATCAGCGCCAGCCTGATGAGCCATACGATCGGTTCGCCGCCGGTCGCGCGGGCCGCGCGCCCCGAGGTCAAGGCGCGCGTGCTGCCCCAGGTGCTCGCGGGTGAGAAAATCTCCGCGCTCGCGATCACCGAGCCGGGCGGCGGTTCTGATGTTGCGAGCCTCCGGACCAAGGCGCGGCGCGACGGCGATCACTACGTCGTGAGCGGCGAGAAGACCTTCATCACCTCGGGTATGCGTGCCGACTATCTGACCGTTGCGGTGCGCACCGGCGGCGAGGGCGCCGGCGGCGTCAGCCTGCTCCTGATCGAGGGGGATACGCCGGGCTTGTCCCGGACTAAATTGAAGAAGATGGGCTGGTGGGCCTCCGATACCGCGACGCTGCATTTCGACGAGTGCCGCGTGCCGGCGGAAAATCTGATCGGCGAGGAAGGCCAGGGCTTCAAGATCATCATGCGGAATTTCAACAGCGAGCGCATGGGCATGGCAGCGGGCTGCACCGCGTTCGCGCGCGTCTGCCTCGACGAAGCGATCGCCTATGCCAAGGAGCGCAAGACCTTCGGCAAGCCGCTCGCGCAGCATCAGGTGATCCGCCACAAGATCGTCGACATGGCGCAGAAGGTCGCCGCTTCGCAAGCGATGCTGGAGATGCTGGCCTGGCGGCTGGAGCAGGGCGAAAGCCCGGTCGCCGAAATCTGCATGATGAAGAACCAGGCGACGCAGACCATGGCATTCTGCGCCTCCGAGGCTGTGCAGATTTTTGGCGGCGCAGGCTTCATGCGCGGCATCAAGGCCGAGCGCATCTACCGTGAGGTCAAGGTCAACGCCATCGGCGGCGGCACCGAGGAGATCATGAAGGATCTCGCGTCGCGGCAGATGGGGCTGTGAACGTCCCCTCCGTCATGCTCGGGCTTGTCCGGGCATCTACGTTCTTGCTGCCGGGTGACGAAGGCGTGGATGGCCGGGACAAGCCCGGCCATGACGAGCACATCAGAGATACCGAGAGCTGAGCTGACAAAATGCTGTTTACCGCCGATCACGACGAGATCCGCCGAAGCTTGCAAAAATTCATCGCTAACGAAATCAATCCTCATGTCGATGAATGGGAAAAAGCTGACATCTTCCCGGCGCACGCGCTGTTCAAGAAGATGGGCAGCCTCGGCTTTCTCGGGCTGAACAAGCCCGTCGAATTCGGCGGCTCCGGCCTCGACTATTCCTATGCGCTGATGATGGCGGAGGAGCTTGGCGCCATAAATTGCGGCGGCGTGCCGATGGCGATCGGGGTGCAGACCGACATGGCGACGCCGGCGCTGGCGCGGTTCGGCTCCGATGAGGTGCGGCGCGAATTCCTGGCGCCCTCGATCTCTGGCGACTATGTGGCCTGCATCGGCGTCTCCGAACCCGGCGCAGGGTCTGACGTCGCCTCGATCAAGACCAATGCGCGCGCGGACGGCGACGATTACGTCATCGACGGCGGCAAAATGTGGATCACCAACGGCACCCAGGCCGACTGGATCTGCCTGCTCGCCAATACCGGCGACGGACCCGTTCACCGCAACAAGTCACTGATCTGCGTGCCCATGAAGACCAAGGGCGTCACCCTCGCGCGCAAGCTCGACAAGTTGGGCATGCGCTCCTCCGACACTGCGCAGATATTCTTCGACAACGTCCGCGTGCCCAAGCGCAACCGGATCGGCGAGGAGGGCAAGGGCTTTACCTACCAGATGATCCAGTTCCAGGAGGAACGGCTCTGGGGTGCGGCGGCCTGCCTGAAGGCGCACGAATACATCATCAACGAGACCATCGAATACACCCGCAATCGCAAGGCCTTTGGGACGTCGATCCTCGACAACCAGGTGGTCCACTTCAAGCTGGCCGAGATGCAAACCGAGGTCGAGCTGTTGCGCGCGCTGATCTACCGCGCCGGTGAGGCGCTGGTGGCGGGCGAGGATGTCACGAAACTTGCGACCATGGCCAAGCTGAAGGCCGGCCGGCTCGGCCGCGAGCTGACCGACGCCTGCTTGCAATATTGGGGTGGGATGGGCTTTACCAACGAGACGCCGGTCAGCCGCGCCTATCGCGACAGCCGCCTGACCTCGATTGGCGGTGGCGCCGACGAGGTCATGCTGATGGTCCTGTGCAAGATGATGGGCACGCTGCCCGGCAGCAAGGGAAGTTCCTGATGATCACGCTTTATCATTGCGACGGCGCACGCTCCTTCCGTCCGCTCTGGATGTTGGAGGAAATGGGGCTTCCCTACGAATTGAAGATGCTGCCGTTCCCGCCGCGGGTGTTCGCCAAGGAATACCTCGCGCTCAATCCGCTGGGTACCATTCCCTTCATGGTCGATGGCGAGACCAGGATGACGGAATCGTCCGGGATCTGCCATTATCTCGGCATCAAACACGGGCCGACGCCGCTGATGGTGAGACCTGAGGATCCCGCCTATGGCGCGTTCCTGAACTGGATGTATTTCAGCGACGCCACGTTAACCTTCCCGCAGACGCTGGTGCTCCGATACACCCAGCTCGAGCCGGAAGAGCGCCGCAATCCGCAGGTCGCCGGCGACTATGCCAAATGGTTCTTGGGCCGGCTGCGCGCCGTCGAGGCAGCCACCGCGAATACCGAGGCCTTGTGTGCTGGCCGCTTCACCGCCGCCGACATCGTGATCGGCTACGCGCTCCGCCTCGCCGATACTATCGGGCTTGCCAAGGATTTTGGGCCAAATGTCGCAGCCTATTGGGCGCGCCTGCAGCAGCGCGATGGTTTCAAGCGCGCGGTTGCTGCGGAGCAACAGGCCGGTGTCGAGCAGAACGTGGCGCCAAGAGTGAGGGCTTAATCGTCTTCCTGGCGAAAGCCAGGACCCATTACCCCAGGGATTAATTTGACGAAGGCCCGGGGTTGTCTCCCTCGCGCTGCAACTCCGCCCTGGGGTAATGGGTCCTGGATCGGCGCTCCGCTCCGCTGCGCTTGTCCAGGACGACGATGTTGGCAGGAGTTCCGGCTCGGCATCACCCCTCGCGGAGTGCCGACCTTTTGCGCTTCATGATAGCGCTATCCCGCCGTGACAGCGCCCAGATTTCCGCTAAGGTGACCTCCGTCCGCAGCGGCCAAAGAGCCGCGCGAGGAGGATCCCAATGGAAGATAACGGTCGCGAATCCGACCATTTGATGCTGATCACGCCGGAGCGGGTATTCTATGCCGGCCTGCTCGGCCGCCCCCGCAAGCGAACGCCCGGCTGCTGTCATGTCTATGTCGCGGTCAAGGGCAGCCTGCATCTGACGATCGACGATGCCCTCGCCACCGGCGAGCTGTTCGTCACCCTGCCGAACCAGCGGCATTCCATTGCCAGCGACTACCGCACCGCGATCAGCGTCACGCTGGAGCCGGAGAGCATGCCTGATGGCGTGATCGAGGTCCTGGCCGAGCGGCTCACCGGACCCGACAGGGCCGTCTATGCCCGCAAGATCCTCGCCGCCTACACGCTGCTGCGCCAGCGCCGCTACGGCGACATCACCACCGCCGAATTCGACGAGATGTGTTTTGGCGAAGCGCTGCCGCGCCGCGTGCTCGATCCCCGCGTGACGCGTGCGGTCGCCCGTATCGGCCGCTTCACGGGCGAGCCCGTGACGGCGGACACTTGTGCGGCGGACGCCGGACTTTCCGCTTCGCGTTTCCTGCATCTGTTCAAGGAGGAGACCGGCATCTCGTTCCGCTCCTTCCGCGCCTGGAAGCGGGCGCGGCACCTGCTGCACTTCGCCAACCAGGACCTCAACCTCGCCCATCTCGCGCAGGACATCGGCTATCCCGACAGCACCCATTTCAGCCACTCGATCCGCCGCTTCTATGGCTTGAAGCCACGCGCGATCTTCGTCGGCTCGCGCGATCTTGCGATCTATCGCAGCAGCGAGACGGTGAGGCTTGCGGAGGCGAGCTAGCATCGTAGGGTGGGCAAAGCGAAAGCGTGCCCACCACCTTCTTGAGGTGTTGAGAGATGGTGGGCACGGCGCAAGAGCGCCTTTGCCCACCCTTGTAATAGCGCGATCAGTTATCCTGGACACGTTCCGTGAGGAATGGCCTGCCGCGGTTTGCACCCCGCGACAGGCCGCTGGCGATCGGAGCGAGCCCACCCAGAGCAGTTTGTGGCTGCCCCGTAGCGTGATCGCGTCAGCACCTTCATCGGACCCGGATGGTTGCCGGAACAACTTGGTTCGCTTCACAAGGCAGGGTCGACGAAGATGACACAGACTAACATAACGACGGCCGGAATCGATACGTCCAAGGCCAAGCTGGACGTCGCGGTCCACGGTCGAACCGAACGCTGGCAGGTCGCCAATGCTTTACCGGGCTGGCGCGCTCTGGCAGCAAGCCTGGCCAAGGCCGGCGTCACGCGGGTCGGGATCGAGGCCACTGGCGGCTATGAACGCGGCGTGGTCGAGCATTTGCGATCGGCCGGTTTTACCGTGCTGTTGCTGCAGCCGCTTCAGGTCAAGGCGTTCGCCAAGGTCCATTTACGCCGGGCCAAGAACGACGCGCTCGACGCCGTATTGATCGCCGCCTGTGCTGCGGCGCTCGATCCCCCTGAGATCGCGCCGGATCCGCGATTGACGGAATTGGCCGACTATCTGACCTTTCTTGAGCAGATCGAGGAAGACATCCGGCGCTTCAAGACCCGTCTCGAGCACATCGACGAGCCTGCGTTGCGACGCATCGTCGACAGCGACATCGCCCGGTTGAAGGCACGCAAGGCGGCGCAGATCCGTGACATTGCCAAGCGGCTTCGTGCCTACGACGACCTCGCCAAGCGGCTCAAGCTGGTGCTGAGCGTTCCCGGCATCGGCGAGCGGACGGCACTGGCGATCGTCATCCGCATGCCCGAGCTCGGTCGCGTCAGCCGTGAGCAAGCCGCAGCCTTGGCCGGGTTGGCTCCGTTCGACGCGGATAGCGGACAACAACGCGGACAGCGCAAAATCGCCGGAGGCCGCAGCCGCCTGCGGCGATCCCTGTTCGCCGCCGCCCTTCCAGCTGCCTTCCGTTGGAACAAGGCTCTGATCGCGCTGTACGCCCGCCTCATCGCGAAGGGCAAAGTCCACAACGCAGCACTCGTCGCCTGCGCCCGCAAGCTCCTGATCTACGCCAATACTGTCGTACAACGCGGCACGCCCTGGACCGAAAAAGCCGCCTAGCCTTTAATGGTTGCTACGATTTCTCGCCTTTTTCCAGCTTCTCCGCGCAAGAAGCCGCATGCCGCCCATCACATGATCGCAAACGTTGAATTATCAACGTGCGAGACATTCAAGGCATGAGTGACAAGGCCGTCATCACCTGCGCGCTGAACGGCGTGCTCACCGACCCGAAGCAGCACAACGTGCCTGTCACGCCCGAGCAGATGGCGCGCGAGGCCAAGGCTGCGTTCGATGCCGGCGCGTCCATCATGCACATCCATCTGCGCCAGCAGGCGCCGGACAAGGGGCATCTGCCGTCCTGGGAGGTCAGCGTCAGCAAGGAGATCCAGCAAGCGATTCGCGAATCCTGCCCCGGCGTGATCATCAATCACACCTCCGGCGTCTCCGGGCCGAACTACAGCGGCGCGCTGGATTGCATCCGCGAGACCAGGCCGGAGATCGCGGCCTGCAACGCCGGCTCGCTGAATTACCTGAAGGTGAAGGCCGACAACAGCTGGGCCTGGCCGCCGATGATGTTCGACAATGCAGTCGAGAAGGTGAAGGACTACCTCGACGTCATGAACGCGGTCGGCAGCATCCCCGAATTCGAATGCTTTGACGTCGGCATCGTCCGCTGCGTTGGCATGTACCGCCAGGTCGGCATGTACAAGGGTCCGCTCGAATATAACTTCGTGATGGGCGTCGCCTCCGGCATGCCGTCGGATCCCGATCTGCTGCCGATCCTGATCAAGCTGAAGCGTCCTGAAGGGCATTTTCAGGTCACCGCGATCGGCCGCGAAGAGATCTGGCCGCTGCATCAGCGCTGCGCCGAGCTCGGCGGTCATCTGCGCACCGGTCTCGAAGATGCCTTCTATCTCGCCGACGGCAAGAAGGTGACGTCGAACGGCCAGCTGATCGAGGCCATCGCCGCCTGCGCCCGCCGTGCGGGCCGCGAGATCGCGAGCCCGGCGGAAGCGCGGAAGATTTTTGGGACGAATCGCTAAACGTCGTTCCGGGGCGTGCGAAAGCGCGAACCCGGAACCTCGAGATTCCGGGTTCGATGCTTCGCATCGCCCCGGAATGACGGAGTAAAACTGTGTCCATTCTCGAAAACACCATCTCCCCCGGCAGCGCAGCCTACCTTGCCAACCGCGACGGCATGCTTGGCCTGATCGACCGTATGCGCGCGCTGGAAGAGCGCACCCGTGCGGCGTCGGCCGCGGCGAAAGACCGTTTCCATAAGCGCGGCCAGCTGTTGCCGCGCGAGCGCGTCGCGCTTGTGCTCGATCCCGGCGCACCCTTCATCGAGCTGTCCACGCTCGCCGGCTACATGTTCGACCTGCCGGATGCCGACAAGAGCGTGCCCGGCGGCGGCGTCATCGCCGGCATCGGCTTCGTCTCGGGGATCCGCTGCATGGTCAGCGCCAACGATTCCGGCATCGATGCCGGCGCGCTTCAACCCTACGGCCTGGACAAGACGATACGCGTGCAGGAGCTCGCGCTGGAAAACAAGCTGCCCTATGTGCAGCTGGTCGAAAGCGCCGGCGCCAATCTGTTGCGATATCGCGTCGAGGATTTTGTTCGCGGCGGCAACATCTTCCGCAATCTCGCGCGGCTTTCGGCAGCCGGGTTACCCGTCGTGACCGTGACGCATGGCTCCTCGACCGCCGGCGGCGCCTATCAGACCGGCCTGTCCGACTACATCGTCATGGTCCGTGGCCGCACCCGCGCCTTCCTCGCCGGGCCGCCGCTGCTGAAGGCCGCCACCGGCGAGATCGCGACCGAGGAGGAGCTTGGCGGCGCCGAGATGCACACGCAGGTGTCGGGACTTGGCGACTACCTCGCCGAAGACGACCGCGACGCCCTGCGCATCGCGCGCGAGATCATGGCGGCGCTGCAATGGGAGCGGCCGGACAAGGGAGCTGCGCAATACAAGCTGCCACGCTACGACCAGGACGAACTGCTTGGCATCATGCCGATGGACCACAAGCGCTCCGTGGACATGAAACAGGTCATCGCGCGCATCGTCGATGATTCCGATTTCACCGAGATGGCGCCGAACTACGGCCCGGCCACTGTTTGCGGCCATGCCCGCATCGAAGGCCAGGCGATCGGCATCATCACCAACAACGGTCCGCTCGATCCGGCCGGTGCGAACAAGGCGACGCATTTCATCCAGGCTTGCTGTCAAACCCGCACGCCATTGCTGTATCTGAACAACACCACCGGCTACATGGTCGGAAAAGCTTACGAAGAAGCCGGCATGATCAAGCACGGCTCCAAAATGATCCAGGCGGTGACGTCGGCGACGGTGCCGCAGATCACGGTCTATTGCGGTGCCTCGTTCGGTGCCGGCAATTACGGCATGTGCGGGCGCGGCTTCCATCCGCGCTTCTGCTTCTCCTGGCCCAACGCCAAGACTGCCGTAATGGGCGGTGAGCAGGCCGCCGAGACCATGGCGATCGTCACCGAAGCCGCAGCAGCGCGCCGCGGCAAGCCGGTGGAGAAAGAAAAGCTCGATATTATGAAGGCGCAGATCGTCGGCGTGTTCGACGGCCAGATGGACGTGTTCTCGACCAGCGCGCGGGTGCTCGACGACGGCGTGATCGATCCGCGCGATACCCGCGCGGTGCTGTCGGAAGTGCTCGCCATCTGCCGCGAGGGCGATGCGCGTACACCCCAGCGCATGCAGTTTTCGGTGGCTCGCCCATGAGGAACGGATCAACGCAGCACCGGCCATTCTTCAAGCTCTTGGTCGCCAATCGCGGCGAGATCGCGTTGCGGGTGATGCGCAGTGCGCGGAAGCTCGGCCTCGGCGTCGTCGCGGTCTATTCGGATGCGGATCGCGACGCGCTCCATGTGCAAGAGGCCGACCAGGCCGTGCGCATCGGCGAGCCGCTCCCGGCGCAGTCCTACCTCAACATTCCCGCGATCGTTGCGGCCGCAAAGGCCAGCGGCGCGGATGCCGTTCATCCCGGCTATGGCTTCCTCGCCGAGAACGAGGAGTTTGCGCAGGCCTGCAAGGATGCTGGGCTCGTCTTCATCGGCCCGTCGCCGCAGGCGATCGAGTCGATGGGCAACAAGGCCGGTGCCAAGGAGATCATGAAAAAGGCCGGCGTGCCCGTCGTGCCCGGCTATCAGGGTGCCAATCAGGGCGATGAGGTGATGCTGGCGGAAGCCAAGGAGATCGGCTTTCCCGTGATGATCAAGGCCGTCGCCGGCGGCGGTGGACGCGGCATGCGGCTCGTGACGGACGCGGCGTCGTTTCCTGATGCGCTGCGTAGCGCGCGGTCCGAGGCAAAGGCGGCGTTTGGCGATCCGACCGTGATCCTCGAACGCGCCATCCAGAATCCCCGTCACATTGAAATTCAGGTGTTCGGCGACAGCTATGGCAACGCCATCCATCTCGGCGAACGCGATTGCTCGGTGCAGCGGCGCCACCAGAAGCTGATCGAGGAGGCACCGTCGCCCGCTGTGACGCTGGAACTGCGCGCGAAGATGGGCGACGTCGCGGTCGCTGCGGTGAAGGCGCTGCGCTACGAGGGCGCCGGCACGCTCGAATTTCTGCTCGATGCGAGCGGCGAATTCTACTTCATGGAAATGAACACCCGCCTCCAGGTCGAGCATCCCGTGACCGAGGCGATCACCGGGCTTGATCTCGTCGAATTGCAGCTGCGCGTCGCGCGCGGCGAGCCATTGCCGGTTAAGCAGCAGGACATTCGCTTCACGGGCCACGCCATCGAGGTGCGGCTGTGCTCGGAGGATGCCGCGCATGATTTCATGCCGCAGTCCGGGCGCATGGCGCGCTGGCAGGTGCCGGAAGGCATCCGCGTCGAGCATGCGCTGCAATCGGGCTCCGAGATTCCGCCGTTCTACGATTCCATGATCGCCAAGGTGATCGGCCATGGTGCGAGCCGCGAGGAGGCGAGGGGGCGGCTGATCGTCGGTCTGGAGCAACTGACCGGATTCGGTGTGACGACCAATCAGGCGTTCCTGATGTCCTGCCTGCGTCATCCCGGCTTTGCCAAGGGCGAAGCGACGACGGCGTTCATTGGTGCGCACAGCGACGAGTTGCTGGCGCCGCGCGCGGACGCTGCATTCGATATGGCTTTGGCCGGCTTGCTGCTCTACGTCACGAACCCGCAGGCACCGTCGTGGCGCCGCGGACGGAGCCTCGCGGCAACGTTCCCGCTACCGGCGAAAATCGAGATCGCAGGCCACGCGCTTGAGCTCGAAGTCACGCGGGAGCGCGATGGCAGCTACACCGTTGCCAGTGACGGCCGTCGAGACAAATTCGAGATCGACCAGCTCGATCTCGACATGATTCGCTTCCGCCATGACGGCGTGACGGACAGTGCAAAATTCCTGCGCGATGGCGAACGTCTCCACCTCCAGCGCCGCGGCATCCCGCTCGCGGCGACCGATCTCACGCTCGCCGCGCCGAAGGCCGCCGCAAGCAACGGAGACGGCAAGGTTCGTGCTGCCATGAACGGCCGCGTCGTTGCCGTCCTGGTCAAGCCGGGCGACCGCGTCATCGTCGGTCAGCCGGTGCTGACGCTGGAAGCGATGAAGATGGAGCACGTCCACAAGGCCGGCATCGACGGCGTCGTCGCCGCGATCGACGTCGCCGAGGGCGAGCAGGTTACGACCGGCCGGATCGTGGCCGAGATCGGGGCGGGGTAGTGCACCCCGAACTCAACCCGTCGTCCCGGCGAAGGCCGGGACCCATACTCCTAGGCAGCGGTTACAGGGCGAGCAGGTAACTCCGAGTCTTCGCCAAACCCGATCCTGTGGCTATGGGTCCCGGCCTTCGCCGGGACGACAGCGCAGCTATTGGCTCCGCCCCGTCCCGTCATTGAGCAAACACGCGACCTGGTGCCCGTCGCCCGCGTCCACCAACGCCGGCCGTTCCGTCCTGCATCGCTCCATCGCAAACCGGCAGCGGGTGTGAAACGCGCAGCCCGGCGGCGGATCGACCGGGCTTGGCACGTCGCCGTCGACCAGCGGCACGAGCTTCTTGGCGAGCGGGTTCGCGACCGGCACCGAGGCGAGCAAGGCCTGCGTGTAGGGATGGCGCGGATTTGCAAACAGCTCGTCCTTGGCGGCAATCTCGACGATGCGACCGAGATACATCACGGCCACGCGGTGACTGATATGGGCGACCACCGCGAGGTCATGCGCGATGAAGAGGTAGGAGAAGCCGTGCTCGCGTTGCAGGTCGATCAGGAGGTTGATCACCTGCGCCTGGATCGAGACGTCGAGCGCGGAGACCGGCTCGTCGCAGACGATCAGCCGCGGCCCCAGCGCCAGCGCGCGGGCGATGCAGATGCGCTGGCGCTGGCCGCCGGAGAATTGGTGCGGAAAATCCCGCATCTGGTCCGGCCGCAAGCCGACCTGCTCGAACAGGTTTGCGGTACGCGCCTCCAGCGCTTTGCCGGTCGCGAGCCCGTGCACGAACAGCGGCTCGCCCACGATGTCTCCGGCAGTCATGCGCGGGTTGAGCGAGGCGAACGGATCCTGGAACACGATCTGCATCGAGCGGCGATGCGGACGCAGCGCGTACTTGGAGAGATGCGTGATGTCCTCGCCTTCGAGGCGGATCTGGCCGGAGGTCGGCTCGACCAGCCGCAGCACGCTACGCGCCACCGTGGACTTGCCGCAACCGGATTCGCCGACGAGGCCCAGCGTCTCGCCGACCCCAACCGAGAACGAGACGCCGTCGACTGCATGCACTGTGCCAATTTGCCGGCGCAACACGCCCGCGCGCACCGGATAGTGCTTCTTGAGGTCAGTGACTTCGAGCAGCGCCTCGGTCATGCCACCTCCGCGACTTCAGCGGCGCGCCAGCAGGCGGCGAGATGGCCGCCGCCCCAATCGATGAGCGGCGGATATTCGGCCTCACAGCGCTTGATCGCGAGCTTGCAGCGCGGCGCAAACGCGCAACCCTTCGGCAGCCGCACCAGCGACGGCACTGTGCCCGGAATTTCGTTCAGCCGTGCCGGCGCGGCGATGCCGGGCGCCGGCACCGCCGGGATCGACGCCATCAATCCGCGCGTATAGGGATGTTTCGGCGCGGCGAACAGCGCCTCGACGCTCGCTTCTTCGACCTTCCGTCCCGCATACATCACGATGACGCGCTGCGCTGTCTGCGCGACGACACCGAGATCATGCGTGATCAGCACGAGCCCGGTACCGAGCTCCTTCTGAAGGTCCAGGATCAGCGCCAGGATTTGCGCCTGGATGGTGACATCGAGCGCAGTCGTGGGCTCGTCCGCGATCAGCAGCGCCGGCCGGCACGCCAGCGCCATGGCGATCATGGCGCGCTGGCGCATACCGCCGGACAGTTGATGCGGATATTCCCGCGCGCGCCGAGCCGGTTCGGGGATGCGCACCAGGCGCAGCATCTCGATCGCGATGTCCCGAGCCTCTTTGCTCGAGATGTTCCGGTGCAGCCGCACGGCCTCGACGATCTGGTCGCCGATCCGCATCACCGGATTGAGCGACGTCATCGGCTCCTGGAAGATCATCGAGATACGGTTGCCTCTGACGGCACGCATCTCAGTCTCGTCCAGCGTCAGCAGATCAGTGCCTTCAAGCGTGACGGAGCCGCCGACGATGCGGCCGGGCGGATCCGGCACCAGCCGCATCAGCGAAAGCGCAGTGACGCTCTTGCCGCAGCCGGATTCGCCGACGATCGCCAGCGTCTCGCCGCGCTTCACCGTGAAGGACACATCCTCGACGGCCTTGAACAGACCGGAGTTGGTGAAGAACACCGTCTTCAGGTTCTTCACCTCGAGCACGAGATCGGATTTGTCAGCCATCAGCCGCGCTGCCGGGGATCGAGGATGTCGCGCAAGGCGTCGCCGAACAGGTTGGCGCCGAACACCGCGAGGCTGATGGCGATGCCGGGGAAGATCACCAGCCAGGGCGCCGTGCGGACATACTCGGCGGCGGATTCGGAGAGCATGCGGCCCCACGACGGGTACGGCTCGGGAATGCCGAGACCGAGGAAGGAGAGCGAGGCTTCCGTGAGAATGGTCGAGCCGAGCTGGGCAGTCGCAAGCACGATCAGCGGCGCCAGCGTGTTCGGCAGCACGTGACGGAGCGCGATGCGTACCTCGCTCATGCCGATCGACTTGGCGGCCTCGATGAATGGCAGCTCGCGCAACGCCAGCGTGTTGGCGCGGATGACGCGCGAGACAGTCGGGATCAGCGGAATGGCGATCGCGATGATGACGTTCGGCAAGGACGGCCCAAGCGCCGCGGTCATGATCAGGGCCAACACCAGCAGCGGCAGCGCCTGCAGGACATCGGACACACGCTGGAATACGAGATCGACCCAGCCGGAAAGATAGCCGGAGGTGAGGCCCACGATCACTCCGATCGAGCCGCCGAGCGCGGTCGAGCCGATCCCGACCGCGAGCGAGATCCGCGCGCCATGAATGATGCGGCTGAAGACATCGCGGCCGAAGGAATCCGTGCCCATCCAGTGGGCCAGGCTTGGGCGCGCCAGTGCCCGGGCGGCGTCGATCGTCAGCGGATCGTAGCGCGCGATGAAGTCGGCGAAGATCGCGGTGAACACGAACAGGGTCATGATGACGAGTCCGGCCGCGCCCAGCACATGCCGCTGCGCCAAAAACAGCACGCGCCGCCAGCCGACGGTCGCGTGCGCCCCGGCACGCCTCAGTTCAACGTCATAGTCGATTGCGGCCAACAGGTTCTCCTAATCCGTGTACCTGATACGCGGGTCGAACACCGCGTACAGCATGTCCACGATGAAATTCGCGCTCACCACGACGATGGCAATCAGCATCACCAGGTTCTGCACGATCGGATAATCGCGCCAGCGAATCGCCTCGACCAGGAAGCGTGCGACGCCGGGGATGTTGAACACGGTCTCGGTGACGATGAGGCCGCCGATCAGGAACGCCGCCTCGATACCGATCACGGTGATGACGGGCAAAATCGCATTCTTCAGCGCATGCTGATAGTTCACGGCGGCATCCGATGCGCCCTTGGCACGCGCGGTGCGGATATAGTCCTGCCGCAGCACCTCCAGCATCGAGGATCGGGTGATGCGCATGGTCAGCGCCGCGCTGCGGAAGCCGACGGCGGCGGCGGGCACGGCATAGGTTGCGAAGGCCTCCAGCCAGGTATCCGGATTGGGATTGAAGATCGGCATCTGGTTGAACATCGCCACCGATGCGGTGAGGATGAGCAGGCCGAGCCAGAACGACGGCAGCGACAATCCGCTCAGGCTCACCACACGCAACGCGTAATCGAGCCTCGTTCCCTGCTTCACCGCGCTGATGACGCCCAGCGGAATGCCGATGGACGCCGAGAACAACAACGCCAGCCCGGCGAGCCGTGCGGTAATCGGGATCCGTGGCAGGATCTCCTGAAGCGCCGGTTTCTCGGAGACGTAGGAGTAGCCGAAATCGCCGCGCAGAAAACCGCTGATCCAGTGCCAATATTGCACCACCAGCGGCTGGTCGATGCCGAGCTCTTTTTCCAGATTGGCCTTGTCGGCGGGATCGACATAGCCGGCCGCGGCAAACAGGATATCGACGATGTTGCCGGGAACGATACGCAGCAGGAAGAAGATGACGACCGAGATCCCGAACAGGGTCACGAGCATCAGAAACAGGCGCCGCACCAGATAGGCAAACATGCATCGCCTCCCGTCGAACCCGTCAGCCGCCCGCGCTACTTGTCCATCCAGACATCCTCGTAACGATATCCATTATACGAGCTGTTCGACATCACCGTCACGCCCTTGACGTAAGGCTGCCAGCAGCTGCCGGTCCGTGCGTGGAAGATGATCGGGCGGGCGACGTCCTCCTGCAACTTCTTGTCGATGTCCCACACCAGCTTCTTGCGCTTGTTGACGTCGGTCTCCTGGGACTGCACGTCGAACAGCTTTTCGATCTCCTTGTTGCAGTAATTGGTGTAGTTGCGCTCGGAGCCACAGGAATAGTTCTCGTAAAACGACTGGTCGGGATCGTCGACCGCATTGCCGGTCAAATTGAGCCCGAGCATGTAATCCTTGCGCGCGATCTTCGGGAACCAGTTCGCGGTCTCGACCACGTCGAGCTCGCCGTCGATATAGATGCTCTTGAGCTGGTCGATCAGGATCACCGCGGGATCGCGGTAGACCGGAATATTGCGGGTCGAGACCTTGACGGCGAGATGCTTGTCCGGCCCATAACCGGCGTTCTGCATCAGTTTTTTTGCTTGCTCGCGGTTGGCGTTGATGTCGGGTCCGTAGCCCGGAATGCTCTCGAGCATCTCCTTCGGCATGCCCCACAGCCCGTTCGGCGGCGGCAGCATGGTGCCGCCGATGTCGCCCTGGCCTTCGAACATGATCGAGATGAAGGCTTTGCGATCGAGCGACAGCGCCATGGCGCGGCGGATGTCGATATTGTCGAACGGCGGCGCAGACGAATTGACGATGATGTTGGTCGCGACATTGTTGGGTTCGACCACGCAGACCGCGTTCGGCGCCTGCGATTTGACGTCCTTGAGAAGCGGGATGCTCACTTCGGTCGGGAAGGCCATGTCGAACTTGCCGGCGACGAAGGCGAGAATGGCGGTCGAGCGGTTCGGGATGATGGTGAACTCGATGCCGTCGAGATAGGGCCGCCCCTTGCGCCAATAATCGGGATTGCGAGTCAGCTTGATCGATTCATTGGCTTTGAACTCGACGAACTTGAACGGGCCAGTGCCGATCGGGTGCGTGCGCATGTCGCCGGGTGAGACGTGGCAGGGATAGACCGGCGTGTAGCCCGAGGCCAGCAGTGCAATTAGCGAAGGCTGCGGCCGCTTCAGATTGAAGGAGACCTCGAGATCGCCGTTGGTGGAGACGTCGTTGACCTGTTCGTACCAGCTCTTGCGCGGGTTCTGCCGGAACTTCTGCTGCGACTTGCCCATCAGCATGTCGAAGGTGCATTTGACGTCCGCCGAGGTGAACGGCTTGCCGTCGTGCCACTTCACGCCCTGGCGCAATTTGAAGGTCAGTGTCTTGTTGTCGTTGACCCAGGCCCAGCTCTCGGCGAGCTCTGGCACGATGGTGTCCATGCTGTTCTGCGCCACGTCCTGCTTGTAGATGACGAGGTTGTTGAACACCGGCATGAAGGGAACATTGAGCGAGTAGGTCGCGCCTTCGTGGATCGAGGCATTGCCGGGACTGTCGCGGTGATACATCCGCAAAATACCGCCCTGCTTGGGCTCGCCGGCGAGTGCAATGGTCGAAAACGCCAGCAAAGATAGCGCCGCCGTCGCGGCGAGCGCTCGTACGCTCCGCATCCTCGTCCTCCCTGGACATCTTGTTGTCTTTTGGGCCTTTGCGGCCTGTTTGAGGGGACGATAGCGACGCGCGCGCGGTCAGGCAACCGGCAAGGTCTGCTCCTCTCTCGGCAATTCGGATGACGCAAGGCCGCAGGGGTTTTCCCTCACAAATTGAGAGACGTCGCTCCCGCGTCGTCCTGGCGAACGCCAGGACCCATGACCCCAGGGAGGTGTTTGGCGAAGACTGGTCGCTCGGCATTGCTACCTTCTTCAGTTGCGGAATCACGCGGTATGGGTCCTGGCGTTCGCCAGGACGACAGTGGCCCCTCACACGATCCTTGACGCCTTGTTCCCCCAATACCGGTCCCGCAGCAGCCGCTTGTACAGCTTCCCCGTCGGCAGCCGCGGCAACTCCTTTTCGAAATCGACCGACCGCGGCACCTTTTGCCGCGACAGCGATGCTCCGCAGAACGCGATCAGCTCTTCCGCGAGTGCCTCGCCCGGCACGACGCCGGGCATCGGCTGCACCACCGCCTTCACCTCTTCGCCGAGATCGGGATTGGGCACGCCGAATACCGCGGCGTCAGCGACCTTCGGATGGGTGATCAACAAATTCTCGCATTCCTGCGGATAGATGTTCACGCCGCCGGAGATGATCATGAAGGTCGCGCGGTCCGTTAAATAGAGGAAGCGGTCCTCGTCGACATAGCCGACGTCGCCGACCGTGCTCATGCTGCCGTCGGCCGAGCGCGCTTCCTTGGTCTTCTCCGGGTCGTTGAAATATTCGAATGGCGTGGCCGTCTTGAACCAGACCTGTCCCGGCGTGCCGGTCGGGCATGGCTTCATGTTTTCGTCGAGAATATGGAGGTCGCCGAGTAGCACCTTGCCGACGGTGCCGCGATGGGCCAGCCATTCCGCGCTGTTGCAGGCGGTGAAGCCAAGGCCTTCGGTCGCGCCGTAGTATTCGTGGATGATCGGTCCCCACCATTTGATCATGTCGTCCTTGACCAGCGCCGGGCAGGGCGCGGCGGCATGGATCGCGATCTCGAGCGACGACAGGTCGTAGCGCGTGCGCACCTCCTCCGGCAGCTTGAGCATGCGCGAGAACATCGTCGGTACGAGCTGGGTGTGGGTGATACCCCACCGCTCGACGAGCTGGAGGTAACGCTCGGGATCGAAATTTTCCATGATGATCGCGGTGCCGCCCATCCGGATCGTCAAATTGACCGCGGCCTGCGGCGCGGAATGATAGAGCGGCGCCGGCGAGAGATAGATCATGCCCTCCCGGTACTGCCAGAGCTTTGTGAGGAACTCGAACAGCGGCAGGTTGTGCTTCGGCGGCTCCTCCGGCAGCGGGCGGATAATGCCCTTCGGCCGTCCCGTCGTGCCCGATGAATACAGCATGGCGGTGCCGAGCCATTCATCCGGGATCGGCGTCTTCGGCAGCTCGGCGGTCACCTCCGTGAGGCCGACGATGCGCTCGCTCTCGCCGGGACCATCCGCGACGATGCACAGCCTGATGTCGGGGCAGACCTTGATCGCCTCGCGGGCGATATCGAGCTTCGCGAGCGATGTGATCAGGATTTTCGACTGGCTGTTGACCAGGAGATAAGCGAGCTCGCCCGGCGTCAGGAACGAGTTGATGCAGGTGTAGTAGAGGCCGGAGCGCTCGCCCGCGCCGCAGGCTTCGAGGTAGCGGGAATTGTTCTCCATGAAGATCGAATAGTGGTCGAGCCGCTTCAAGCCGTGCTTGCGGAACAGGTGCGCCAGCCGATTGCTGCGCGCATCGAGCTCGCGATAGGTGACGGCCTCGCCTGTTACCGCCATGATGAAGGCGGGCTGGAGCGGGCGCAGGCGGGCATGCTGACCTGGATACATCAGTCCTCCGGCTTTTGGATCATGCGGCAAGAAGCAGGATTTCGCGCAACTGCGCGGGGCCGTCGATCTTGCGCGGGTTGCGCGGAATCCAGTTCGTGCGCATCGCAGCGTCCGCTATCGCGTCGAAATGCTCCGGCGAGACGCGTACATCGGCGAGGCTGCGCGGCATGCCGAGCGAGCGGATGAAGGCATCGAGCACATCGGCCGCGGCGTGGCCGGGAAAGCCCATCGCGGCCGCGACGATCATCTGGCGCTCGGCATTGTCGCGCGCATTCCAGCGCATCACCGCCGGCAGCATGACGCAGGAGGTGTAGCCATGCGGCACATCGAAGGCCGCGCCCAGCACGTAGCCGATGCCGTGGCTTGCCCCCATCGGCACGCCGGCGGCGAGCGCGCCCATCGACAGCCAGGTGCCGATCTGCGCATCCATTCGCGCGTCGAGGTCAGCAGGGTCAGCCTTCACCCGCGGCAGCGCGTCGGCGAGCATCGCGAGGCCTTTGACCGACTGCGCGTCGGCATAGGGGTGCGTCTCGCGCGAGCAGATCGCCTCGACGCAATGATCGATGGCGCGGATGCCGGTCGACAGGAACAGCCATTCCGGCGTGTGCACCGTGATGGCGGGATCGAGGATGGTCGCGCGGGGAACGCTGAGCGGATGCCGCAGCATCTGTTTCACATGGGCGGTGCGCTCGGTGACACCTGCGATCGAGCTGAACTCGCCGCCGGCGATCGTGGTCGGGACGCTGATCTGACGCACGGTCGGCGCCGTCATCTCCGGCGCGACGCCCTTGTGCACGCGGATACGCTCGATGCCGTCGACATCGTCGATGCCGTTGGCGAGGCAGAGCTGCACCGCCTTGGCGCCGTCGGTGATCGAGCCGCCGCCCACGGTGACGATCAGGTCGGCGCCCGCTTCGCGCGCCGCATTGGTCGCGGCGATCACCGCCTCCCGCGGGGTGTGCGCCGGCATCGCATCGAACACGCCCGCGCAATTTGTGCCCAGGGCCTGTTTGATCTTCGCGATTTCGTCGGTCTGCCGGTTGAGCGTGCCCGACACCATCAGGAAGGCGCGGCGCGTCCCCAGCCGGTCCATCTGGGCGACCACGGCCTCGGCCGCGGGGTGGCCGAACACGACTTCCTCGATCGCGCCGTAAACGACACGTCCCTGGTGCACGCCTGTCCTCCCCGGACAATTCGTCTTGTTCTTCTGGGGGTAGTCTAACCGCGCTGGCGGCATTCGTCATGCGCGAAGACGCTGAGCTCTATCTGCTCCCTCTCCCCGCTTGCGGGGAGAGGGTTGGGGTGAGGGGGGCTCTCCGCGAGGGAGCCGATAGTTTGACTCGCGGAGAGTCCCCCCTCACCCGCCGCGCTTCGCGCTTCGGCCTCTCCCCGCAAGCGGGGAGAGGCGAAGGAGCGTCGCTTCTCTCCCTGTCAACCCGTCATCCGGCCAGGGCATTCCTCCGAGCATTGCGCGTGCGGTGGTCTTGAAGAGTTCATCATTGCCACCCATCTTGTGACGCCCGCGGGTGCAGGCGTACCCTGCTATTACCGCGGTTTTTATGCGAGGACCTGGGATGACTGGACCGGACGGAAGCGAGCAATTTGTCAAAACGCACGATTTCGTTTCGCCTCGGCCTTACGCCATCGTCGGCCTTCTCGCCGCGGCGTTCGTGCTCACCGGTTGCGGCCAGCCGGCCTCGCAAGCGAGCGCTCCCCCGCCGGCGCCGGTGACCGTCGCCCAGCCGGTCAAGCGCACCGTCACCGATTGGGACGAGTTCACCGGCCGCTTCGAGGCCGTCGAGGAGGTGCAGGTCCGCCCGCGTGTCGGCGGCTTCGTCAACTCCGTCGAATTCCAGGACGGCGCCATCGTGCATCAGGGCGATCTGCTCTACGTCATCGACCCGCGCCCGTTCGAGGCGGTGGCCGAGCAGGCGGACGGCCAATTGTCCGATGCGCGCGCCAAGGTGGAGCTTGCCAAGCGCGAGCTCGACCGTGGCCTGAGCCTGGTCCAGACCAGCGCGGTCTCCGAGCAGGCCGTCGACCAGCGGCGCCAGGCCTTGCAGGCCGCGCACGCCGCGGAGACGCAGGCCGCAGGCGCGCTGAAGGCCGCGCGGCTCAACATCGAATTCACCCATGTGACCGCGCCGCTCACGGGCCGTGTCAGCCGTCATCTCGTCAGCCCCGGCAATCTGGTGCAAGGTAGCGATACCGGCTCCTCGACGCTGCTCACCTCGATCGTCGCGCTCGATCCGATCTACGTCTATTTCGACATGGATGAGGCGACCTTCATCAAGTACAGCAAGCTGTGGTTCGAAGGTAAGCGCCCGAGCTCGCGCGACACGGCGAACCCGGTGCAGGTGACGCTAGCCGGCGAGAGCAAGCCGTCGCATGAGGGCACCATCAACTTCCTCGACAACCGTCTCGACGTCTCCACCGGCACGCTACGCAGCCGCGCCGTGGTCAAGAACGCCGATCTCTCGATCCTGCCCGGTCAGTTCGGCCGTATCCGGCTGATCGGCAGCGCGCCCTATGAGGCGCTGCTGATCCCCGACGTCGCGGTCGCGACCGACCAGTCGCGCAAGATCGTGTTCGTGGTCAAGCCGGACGACACCGTCGAGGCACGTCCCGTGACGCTCGGGCCGCTCGACGAGGGCCTGCGCGTGATCCGGGAGGGATTGAAGGCGGACGACCGCGTCATCGTCAACGGCATCCAGCGCGCCCGCGTCGGTGCCAAGGTGGCACCGCAGACGGCACCAGCGCCCGCCGGTGGCAAATCATGAATCTTGGCCGTCTCTCCATCAACCAGCCCATCCTGGCGATGGTGCTGTCGATCGTGCTGCTGATCGTCGGCGCGCTGGCCTATACCACGTTGCCGGTCTCCGAATATCCGCAAGTAGTGCCGCCGACGGTCGTCGTGACCACGCAGTATCCCGGCGCCTCCGCCCAGACCGTGTCCGACACGGTTGCAGCTCCCATCGAGCAGGAGATCAACGGCGTCGAGGACATGCTGTATCTCTACAGCCAGGCGACCTCGAACGGCCAGCTCACCATCACCGTCACTTTCAAGCTCGGCACCGATCTCGACAAGGCCCAGGTGCTGGTGCAGAACCGCGTTGCGATCGCGCAGCCGCGTTTGCCTGAAGAGGTTCAACGCAACGGCGTCACCACGCGCAAGAACTCGCCCGACATCCTGATGGTCGTGTTCATGCTGTCGCCCGACGACACGTTCGACCAGCTCTACATCTCGAATTACGCGCTGCTCCAGGTCCGCGATCAGCTGCTGCGGATCGACGGCGTCGGCGACATCCAGATCTTCGGCGCACGCGACTATTCGATGCGGTTGTGGCTCGATCCCGACCGGATCGCCAATCTCGGCCTGACCGCGACTGAGGTGCTCGCCGCGATCCGTGCGCAGAACGTGCAGATCGCGGGTGGCCAGATCGCCGAACCGCCGATCGCCGACCGCGCCTTCCAGCCGAACCTCACCTTCACCGGGCGTTTGAAAGACCAGAAGCAGTTCGAGGACATCCTGATCAAGGCCGGCTCCGACGGCCGCACGGTGCGCCTGCGCGACGTCGCCCGCATCGAGCTCGGTGCTCTCGCGTACTCCACCAACAGCTTCCTGCTGCGCAAATCGGCGGTCGCGATGCTGGTGACGCAGCGGCCTGGATCGAACGCGCTCGCAACCGCGAAGCACATTTCGGACACGATGACGAAGCTGAAGGAGACCTTTCCGAAAGGCCTCGACTTCAATATCGGCTACAACCCGACCGAGTTCATCGCGCAGTCCGTCCACGAACTGATCAAGACCATCTACGAAGCCATGTTGCTCGTGGTCATCGTGGTGCTGGTGTTCCTGCAAGGATGGCGGCCCGCGATCATTCCGATCATCGCGATCCCGGTTTCGCTGGTCGGCACCTTCGCGGTGATGGCAGCGCTCGGCTTCTCCATCAACAATCTCACGCTGTTCGGCCTCGTTCTCGCCGTCGGCATCGTTGTCGACGACGCCATCGTGGTGGTCGAGAATGTCGAGCGGCATCTCGAGCACGGCATGAGCCGGCGCGATGCCGCGCTGAAGACCATGGAGGAGGTCGGCGGCGCACTGGTGTCGATCGCGCTGGTGCTCTGCGCGGTGTTCGTCCCGACCGCGTTCCTGGGCGGAATTTCCGGTCAGTTCTTCCAGCAATTCGCCGTCACCATTGCGGTTGCGACCGCAATCTCCTGCTTCTGCTCGTTGACGCTGTCGCCGGCGCTGGCCTCGCTTCTCCTTGTCCCCCATGAGGAGAAACGGCCGCCGGCGCGCTGGAATCTTGTTGCACGTGGCTGGAACGCTTTCACGGGCGTGTTTAACCGCGTGTTCGATCGTCTCGCGCATGGCTACGCCGGCCTCGCCAATTTCGTGATCCGGCATTCGGCGGTGATGATCCTGATCTACGTCGTGCTGATCGGCAGCGCCGGCTGGCTGATCGGGACCACGTCGCAAGGCTTCATTCCGGCGCAGGACCGCGGTTACGTCATCATCTCCGTGCAATTGCCGGGCGCGGCGTCGCTGGCGCGCACCACCGAGGTCGTGCGCGAGATCGAACGGATCTCGCTGGATACACCGGGTATCGTCCGCGTTGCCGCTTTCGCGGGCTTTTCCGGCGCAACGCGCACGCAAGCCGGCAATGCTGCGGCGCTGTTCCCTGTTTTCGACGAGCCCGAGGTGCGGATCAAGAAGGGGCTGACTGCGAACGCCATCACGGCCGAGCTGCGCAAGCGGCTCGCTGCAATCCAGGGCGCGTTCATCATTGTGATTCCGCCTCCGGCCGTGCCCGGCATCGGCACCGGCGGCGGCTTCGCCATCCGCATCCAGGACCGCCAGGGCCGCGGGCCGGAGCTGCTCGCCGCGGCCACCGACGAGCTTGTCGCCGCGGCGCGTAAATCGCCCTCGCTGCTCGCTCCCACGGTGTTCTCGCCATTCTCGGCCAATACGCCGCAGCTCTTCGTCGATATCGACCGCACCAAGGCGCAGAAGCTTGGCGTGCCCATCGCCAACATCAACGACACGATCCAGACCTATTTCGGATCGACCTATGTCAACGACTTCAACCTGTTCGGCCGCACCTACCACGTCACCGCACAGGCCGACTTCCCGTTCCGGAAAGAGCCGAGCGATCTCGCGCGGCTGCGCACGCGCAACGCCTCCGGGGACATGGTGATGCTCGGCAGCGTGGTCGACTTTAAGGACGTTTCCGGACCCGACCGCGTCGCTCGCTACAATCTCTACGCGGCATCCGAGCTGCAGGGCGAGCCGGCGCCGGGCACCAGCTCGACCACCGCGCTCAAGGCGATCAAGAAGCTCGCGGACGACACCCTGCCGAGCGGCTTCAGCTTCGAATGGACCGATCTGTCCTACCAGCAGATCACCGGCGGCAATGCGGGACTGCTGGTGTTCCCGATCTGCGTGCTGTTCGTCTATCTCGTGCTCGCCGCGCAATATGGCAGCTGGACCTTGCCGTTCGCGGTGATCCTGATCGTGCCGATGTGCCTGTTGGCCGCCACCATCGGCGTGCGCATCATGGGGCAGGACGTCAACATCCTCACCCAGATCGGCTTTGTCGTGCTGGTGGGATTGGCGGCGAAGAACGCGATCCTGATCGTGGAATTCGCCCGCGACATCGAGAAAGAAGGCAAGCCGCGGCTGGAGGCCGTGATCGACGCCTGCCGGTTGCGCCTGCGGCCGATCCTGATGACGTCCTTCGCCTTCATCCTCGGCGTGCTGCCGCTGGTGATCTCGTCCGGCTCGGGCTCGGAGATGCGGCAAGCCGTCGGCGTCGCCGTGTTCTTCGGCATGATCGGCGTCACCCTGTTCGGGCTGTTGTTCACGCCGATCTTCTACGTGGTGGTGCGGAACCTGGCCGAGGGGAAGAACGAGGGGAAGCCGAGGGCGGTGGCCTGATCGTAGTCAGTGCGGCCAGCGCATCAACGCCCACAGTGTCGTCCCGGCGAAGGCCCATAGCCACCGGGCGGAGTTTTGCGAAGACTCGTGGTTACCAGCTTCGCGTCGCAACCACTTTTTGGGAGTATGGGTCCCGGCCTTCGCCCTAGGGCATGCACATATCTGGTGCGGCGGATTGACTCAGAGCGGCATCTTGGGATT